>CABZHU010000005.1 GCA_902525575.1 uncultured Pelagibacteraceae bacterium | reverse complement strand
TTCTTCTCGGTAAGCTTCGTTTAACAGTGCTAAAACCCCCCTGTCAACCCCTGCTGACGGCTCAATTACGTAAGGTATAAACCAATCTTTACTTTCAGAGTTTTGAACAGCAAGTTTTGTTGTTGAATTTTTATTTTCCATAACTTCTGCAGAAATTTTAAATTCGCTCTGATTTTTTGTATGTGAACCTAAATCAAAATCTGTTCTATTGGCTATTCCCTCTAATTCTTCTAAGCCATGAGGGAATTCATACATCAAATCTACTGTTGCTTTTGAGTAATGAGATAAATCACTATTTTCCACATTAAGTTTTTTTAGATTATTGGGATCGATTCCTTGATGAACCCACCAATCGTACCTTTGAGCAACCCAGTAGTCATGCCACGTTTCATCTTTTCCAGGTTCAACAAAAAATTCAAGCTCCATTTGCTCAAACTCTCGAACTCGAAAAATAAATTTTCCAGGAGTCACTTCGTTTCTAAATGCTTTACCTATCTGTGCAATGCCAAAAGGTACTACTTTATTCGTAGAATCTAAAATATTTTTGAAATTAGTGAATATTTGTTGTGCAGTTTCAGGCCGTAAATATGCATAGTTACTACCATCATCAACCGGTCCAACTGCAGTTTTAAACATCAAATTGAAAGGCCTCGGCTCAGTTAAATCTGTTGAACCGCACTGAGGACATTTATTAGAATTATGTTGGTCAGCTCTAAATCTATGATTACAACTTTTACAATCGACCAGTGGATCAGAAAAAGTATCTTCGTGTCCAGAATGTTTAAGAACTTGCTTTCCTGTAAGGATTGATGCATCCAAGCCCTCAACATCATCCCTCTCATAAATCATTGATTTCCACCAGGACAATTTGAGATTATTTTTTAATTCGACACCAAGTGGACCGTAATCATAAACTCCCTGAAGTCCTCCATAAATCTCATTTGATTGGAATATGAAGCCTCGTCTTTTACATAGAGAAACAAGGTCTTCCATATTTTTAGAGGCCATAACGACTCCAAAAAGAGTTTTCCTTAATTGATTGAATAATCTGATCAATCAGATCATTGGAACCAGATCTGCTACTGAATAGATTTTTTATAAATGATTTTTTCTCTTTAATGTGTCTTATTTTTATATTCTTTCCATAGTGTTTTTCAAGATAGATATTCAGATTTTCATTAGAGTCGACTAATCCAATATTTTTTCCTTGTTCTCCTGTCCAGAATTCACCATTGAAAACTTGAGCAGGCTTTATCTTCTTTTTTCTACTCTTTAGGACCAAGTCTTTGAAATTTTCAAAAATACTATCTTGAACCTTTATTAATTTTGATACATCTTTTTTTGATACTTCCTCAAAAGGATCTAAAAATGATTTACGATCTCCCTTAGTAAAAACTCTTCTTTTTATGCCAACTTTATCAATAAGTTTTTTAAATCCAAAAGATGCACTAATCACTCCTATTGACCCAACAATAGAACTTTTATTTGCCAAGAGAATATTACCTGCACACATTAGCATGTAGCCTCCTGAAGCGGCAACATCCTCAGCTATGGTAATCACTTTTACTTTATTTTTGTTTGAAAGAGTTTTAATTCTATCATAAATCAACTCTGATTGAACTGGAGACCCTCCAGGAGAATTAATTTTGATTACAACAACGTTTGGTTTTTTGTAAGTAAAAGTTTTATCAAGTATGTATGAACAATTCTCAAGGGTTAGTCCTTTTTGGAACCTACCAAGGTCACCAATTACTCCTCTTAAGCCAACAATATTAATGCGAGTTTTAGTTGAAAAGATGCTCATATTTGAAATTATTTACCAGAAATCTATAACTTTTAATAATACGAGACTATATTATAACTACACCAAAATATAAAACAAAAACATTAGTTTATTAAATGAGTCATCCTATTAATGCCCTTTCGAAAACCTTAAAGTCTTCTTTGAAAAGAGTTAATAAGGAAATCGAAGACAATATAAAGGATGAGGAAAAACTCATAACTACAACTGCAGGGCACTTACTCAATTCGGACGGAAAGAAAATTCGACCACTCCTTACACTTATTATTTCCAGAATGTTTAAATATAGGGGCAGTGCTGATGTAACACTAGCGGTATGCATTGAATTTATCCATAACGCAACTTTATTGCATGATGACGTTATAGATACTGGAAAAATTCGAAGAGGTAAAAAGAGTGCTAACGAAATTTGGGGCAATAAAGTTAGTGTACTTGTTGGAGACTATCTTTTAAGTAAAGCATTTAAACTCATGGTCAAAAATAAATCACTTAAGCTCCTTGAAATATTATCACAAACCTCGCTGGTACTGGCGAGAGGTCAAATACAAGATGTTGGCAATACCCAGAACATAAAATTGAGTGAGAAAAAATACTTAGCAATTATTAATGCTAAAACTGCAGAGCTGTTTAGAGTGTCTTGTTTTCTTCCAACCATAATTACACATCAAAATAAAAAAATTCAAAAAATATTTAATGACTTTGGATATTATTTTGGAATCTCGTTCCAGTTATCAGATGATATTTTAGATTATTTTGGACATTCAAATAAAATGGGTAAATCAATTGGGAAGGATTTTTATGAAGGAAAAGTAACATACCCTGTGATCCGATGCTTTAGAGACTCTGATCAGAAATCAAAAGTAATTATTGCAAAACTATTCCTTAAGAAAAAAAGAAATAAGAAAGATCTTGCCGTTTTGTTAAAATTAATGAAAAAAACTGGTGCGTATCAAAAGTCGATTGATTTTCTGCTCAAATATAATGAAAAAGCAAAATCGAGTATTAATAAATTTGATGATAATAGATATAAGGTGTATCTTACAAGTTTAGTAGATAACTTGGCAATAAGAGAAAAGTAAACCATGTCACATAATACATTTGGCAAATTGTTTCGTTTTACCACTTGGGGGGAATCCCATGGTCCAGCTATAGGCTGTGTTGTAGACGGATGCCCTCCAATGATTCCTCTCAATGAGAAAGATATCCAAAAGTATTTAGACATGAGAAAACCCGGAACTTCTCGTTTTGTAACTCAGAGAAAAGAAGATGATAAGGTTTCTATTCTCTCTGGAGTTTTTGAGGGTAAAACAACTGGTACACCGATTTTACTCCTAATCTGGAATAAGGATCAAAAATCCAAAGATTATGCTGAAATAAGGAATAAATTTAGACCTGGCCATGCAGACATTACTTACTTTCTTAAATACGGAATAAGAGACTACCGCGGAGGCGGTCGCTCATCAGCTAGAGAAACAGCTAGTCGTGTTGCAGCAGGAGCGGTAGCCAGAAAAGTTATCAGTCATCTTTCAAAGAAAAAGATATTAATACAAGGTGCAGTAACACAAATTGGGAAGATGGGCATAAACCCTAGACATTTTAAATGGAATGAAGTTCGTAAAAATAGTTTCTTTTGTCCTGACAAAAAGATCATATCGACATGGAAAGAGTATCTAGATGTAACACGTAAAAATGGAACTTCTTTAGGTGCAAGAATACTTGTAAATGTAAAGAATATTCCTTCAGGACTTGGTGAACCAATATACGGCAAATTAGATGCTGAATTAGCATCTGCAATGATGAGCATCAACGCGATTAAAGGAGTTGAGATCGGTTTAGGAAATGAGTCTGTTGAAATCACTGGTGATGAAAATTCAGATGAGATACGAGCTAACGTTAAGAAAATTTCCTTTTCATCGAATAATTCTGGTGGCATTTTAGGAGGTATTTCAAGCGGTCAAGATATCAATATAAGTATTGCGGTGAAACCAACATCTTCAATCTTAAAAACAAAAAAGACGATTAATAATAGATTAAAGAATACAACCATATCCACAAAAGGGAGGCACGATCCATGTGTGGGTTTAAGGGCAGTTCCTATTGCTGAAGCAATGACAGCATGTGTTTTAGCTGACCATATCATGCGCAACAAAGCTCAGTGTGGCTAAACTTTAAGGTCTAATAAAAATTCAATAAGTAAATAAGTTTTCTTATTTTTAAGATTTATTTTTTTGAAAATTGAAAAAATTTTTTGAGAAAGTTTTAATTTGTAGTTCTCAAAAAACTTTTTATTTTTTGCTGACATACTTGGAAAGTCTTCAAAATCATCATTTATTTGAAAAATTTCACCAATATACATTCCTATATCAGCAAGAGATTTCTCAATTTTTTTACTTTTTCCAGCACATATTGCTACCGCCTGACAACAAAATGACATTAACATTCCTGTTTTGAGTTGATTTAGCTCAATCCTTTCTTCTAATTTTGTATTTGAAGAGCTTAAATCAATATATTGTCCTAGCAACAAACCATTTTCCCCTGAAAATTCACTCAATAGCTGTATCAATTTTATTTTTTTACCTTCACTTAAATTAAATTTCTTACTAGCTATAGTTAAATAAGATTTTGTTAGAAGTCCACAACCAGCAAGAACTGCTGTAAATTCATTATACTTGTAATGAGTTGTTTTCTTCCCCCTCCTATATTTATCATTGTCCATAGATGGCAAATCATCATGCACTAATGAATAGTTATGCAACATTTCAATAGCAGAACCTAAATTAAAAATTATATTTTTTGACAATTGAAATTCTTTACCAAATACATAAACCAAATATGGTCTAAATCTTTTACCGCCAGAATTTATCGAATATTTTATTGATTGATTTAAGGTATTGTTATCTAGAATAAATTTTTTTTTTAGAAATGGATTAAATTCTTTACTAAAACTTCTCAAATCTTTTTTAATTGTCTGATGCCTCATTCACTTTTTTTTGAGATTTTTCCATCAGACAATACCTTAATTTCCTCGAGCTTAAGGACCGCCTCATCTAATTTCCTCTGACAATGGGATCTAAGATGCGACCCTCTAGTATAATACTCAATAGACTTTTCTAAATCTATATTCCCACTTTCAAGATTCTCTACAATTTCAGCTAGTTCTTCCATTGCTTTTTCAAAAGATAGTTTATTTATTTCCTCAGGAATTTTACTCATTTTTGGAGCTCACTTAGATGCGTAATCATTGAATTTTCTAGCGCTTTTATATCATAACCACCTTCAAGCATCGATATAATTTTTCCTCCACAATATTTATTTGCAATTTCTCTTAACTTGCTTGTAATTAGCCTAAAATCATTTTCTACAAGATCCAGCGAGGCAAGAGGATCTTTTGTATGCGCATCAAACCCAGCAGAAATTAGAAGGAAATCTGGCCTTTGCTCCTCTATTTTTTTTACAATTCTTTCATCAAATATCTGCTGATATTTATCAGAATTTGTTCCTGATGCGAGTGGAACATTAACAATATTACCTGCTCCTATTTCATTTACATCACCTGTACCAGGATATAGGGGATACTGGTGCGTTGAGTAATAGGTAACTTTTGAATTATTATAGAATATATCTTGAGTACCATTTCCATGATGGACATCAAAATCAATGATGGCTATATTTTTAAATTTATACTTGTTGATTAAATAATGTGCGGCAATTGCAACATTGTTAAATACACAAAAACCCATTGATCGATCATAACATGCATGGTGACCGGGTGGCCTAACAATACAAAAGGCATTGTGAATGTTATTGCTCATTATAGCATCTGCCGCGTCTATTCCCGCTCCAGCAGCTCTTAAGGTTGCATCCAGAGAACCTTTTGAAACTGGAGTTTCTTGATCTAAGAAAACTATTTGATCATCAGATGGAAATCTTGCAAGAGTTTCCCTAACAAATTTCTCTTCATGGGCAGCAGAAATAAGTGATTGCTCTATTTTATTAGGTTGTTTAATTATTATATTTTTAAACTCTTCTTTATTTATTAGTTCAATGATATTTTGAACACGATCGGAACACTCTGGATAATCCAGGGATTGCACGTGACCTTTAAAACAGTCGTCAAAATATACAAAAGTTTGTGTCATAAATGAATTCAAAAAAAGTAATTAAAGCCAATATAAACTCTATTAAATTAGCTGCTAGGAGTCTACTGAATGGTAAAACAATAATTATACCAACAGATACCGTTTATGGTATTGCAGCAGATGCAACTAACGAGAAAGGGGTTGAAAATATTTTTAAAATTAAGAAAAGACCAAGAACCTATCCACTTATTTTATTTGTAAAGTCCATAAAAGAAGCAAAAAAATATGCATATTTCAATGATATTGAGGAGTTCTTAGCAACTCATTACTGGCCTGGACCCCTTACGCTAATTCTTAGAAAAAAAAATCGTAATATTTATAACGGCGATAAAAGACTTTCAAAAATAGGAATTCGCATTCCAAAAAATAAAGATGTTATGAACTTACTTAAGGCCGTTAATAAACCGCTCGCAACTACCAGCGCAAATATACATCTAGAAAAAAATAGTAATAATATCAATCATCTTAGCCTACTTGATAATGATGATGTTACGCACGCGATAAGTAGTCACTACAGAATGAGCTTTGCAGAATCAACTTTAGTTGAAGTGAATAAAAACAAAATAAGCCTTTTAAGAAAAGGTTCCATTTCAAAAAAATCAATTGAAAATATTTTAAAAAAAAATTTATTGCTTGATTAAGATCTATGCATCAACAAATGCATTAAAGGAAAAGCACCTTCTTTCACCATCTCCTCTAAAAGGGTGAACGTCATGCATTAGAAATGATGGAAATATATATAAATCACCCACTCTGGGCTTAAAAGTCTCTCTGTGTTTCACGAGCGGTGGGCTATTTCTTGGAAGAGACACTCGGCCATCAAAGAAAGAAATTAAACCAGCTAAATCTTTTTCTTTATTACGTTTAATTGAACTTGGTATCTTTAAATACCCTACTCCACTAATGTTACCTCTATGTAAATGAGGTGGATTAAAATCTCCAGCAAATTGACTGACAATCCAAGCCTTTTCTATCCTTATTTTTTTTACTTTAATATTAAGTGTTTTATCATAATAATCTTTTACAGATTTAATAATTTGTTTTTCAATCCCAATTTTTAAGATTTTTGAGGGTATCCTAAATTGCTGCTTCATACTTCCTACTAATCTGTGGTCATAATCGTATCTTTTTGAAAGTTTTTTATTATTAGATACCTGTTCAGAAAATTTATTTAGGCGAGCAACTGCACTTAAAGTCAGTTTTGTTTTTCCGATTGTAGGTCCAAATGGTTTGTATATCTTCATATTTTCTTGGTGCGCCCAGAAGGATTCGAACCCTCAACCCTCAGATCCGAAGTCTGATGCTCTATCCAGTTGAGCTATGGACGCATCTATATTATTATTTCAAGTAACATGCTTTTACTTAAGATACTAGAAAAATTAGGTAGGAAAAAGGTTGTTATGGATAGAGGTCCATCGCATCCTGAATATTGCTTAGCAAAACCTTGGACAGCAAGATATTACCTCTTATTCAGAAAGAGGCCCCGTTGGTTTCCTTTTAATATATTAATACATCATATTCTAGATGATGATCATGGTGTAGGTCTTCATAATCATCCTTTTCCATATATAACAATTATTGTTAGCGGAGGATACTGGGAAACAGATATAAATAAAAATAAAACCTGGAGAGGAAAATTCTATGTTGGATTTAGAAGTGCTGATAATCTGCACAGAATTGACTTAGAGCCTGGGATCAAACCGGTCACCATTTATGTTGCTGGTCCATACGGACTTAGAAAAAAAGGAAGAAGCAATTATGGCATTTCAAATTAATTTAGTTCTTAGCTGAGATCTTAATCGTCTATTTTTTTTTAATTGTGCCTCTCTTTTCATTGCTTCTGATTTAGAGAATAACTCTTCTTGATATAACAATTTCCATTTAGATCCTCTTGTAAACTTTGCTCCTTTAGATTCATTATGTGCTTTAAGTCTTTTTTTAATATCATTACTCCAACCTACATATGTTCGTACTTTTGGGTATTTCGTTCCGATGACATAGACAAAGAATCTCATATTTCTTGATATATTAATTGTATTTGGCATTGAAATAAATATAGTATCTATGAATCAACAGGAGAATAAGCATGCGTACTACTCTTACAGTTTTAGCTTTTAGTTTCATGATTTCTGCTTGCACTACGTTACAAAGCATTAATGAGACAATTAAGGGCGATGGTGTTCCTTATATTCCAGGAATATAATGATATTTAACTGGCCTCATTATGGGGTCAGTTATACCTTGTAATAATCAGTTAAAAAAGTTAATTGCCATAATCTGTTTCCATTAAGTATACTTATTTTGATGTTTAAAGTACAAATCTCGGGAACTGGACTATACACACCCAAAGAAAAAATTTCTAATGAAGAATTAGTTGACTCGTACAATAAGTATGTGGATGAATATAATTTATCAAACTCTAGCGATATAAATAATGGAAGTGTAGAGCCACTTGAAAAATCTAGCTCAGAGTTTATTGAAAAAGCATCGGGTGTAAAATCTAGATATGTCCAAAATAAATCAGGAATTTTGGATACATCCTTTATGCGTCCAAGACTTATTGAAAGATCTGAGGATCAAATATCCAATCTTGCGGAAATGGGTGTAATTGCAGCAAAAGAAGCTATAAAAAATTCCCAAGTCGATATTAAAGATATAAATGCTGTAATTGTTGCGTGCTCAAATTTAGAACGTGCCTATCCTGCTATAGCTATTGAAATCCAAAATGAATTAGGCATAGAGGGGTTTGCATTTGACATGAATGTTGCCTGTTCCTCAGCTACTTTTGGAATTCAAGCCATTTTTGACATGATAAAAAGTGGGAGTATTAAATCAGCCTTAATGGTCAACCCAGAAATTTGTACAGGTCATTTAAATTTCAAAGATAGGGATTGTCATTTTATATTTGGTGACGTTGCAACAGCTGTAGTTTTAGAGAGAATGAATGGGGAAATTCATAAAAACAATTCTTATGAAATACTTGGGACAAAGCTCCTTACAGAGTTTTCTAATAATATAAGAAATAATTATGGATTTCTGAATAGTTCTTCTCCTGAAGGAATAGGTAAGGCAGACAAACTGTTCCATCAAAATGGAAGAAAAGTATTCAAAGAAGTCATCCCTAAAGTTTCTAATTTAATAAAGGATCATTTAGAAGAAAATAAACTTTCCGCCGAAGATTTAAAGGGAATGTATTTGCATCAAGCAAATGAAAATATGAATGTTCTTATTTCTAAATATGTACTTGGCAAAGAAGCATCTAGAGATCTAGCGCCCGTCGTTCTTGATGAATATGCTAACACAAGTTCTGCAGGTTCAATAATTGCTTTTCATAAACATAACAACTCACTAAAAAAAGATGATCTTGCAATTATTTGCTCTTTTGGGGCAGGTTATTCTGTGGGGAATGTTATTGTGAGAAAGATTGCTTAAAAATTTGGCTCCTTAGAGAAAAGCTTCCTTACTTTTGGTTCAAAATATTCAAGAGAATAGGATTCATAATCTGGATCAAATGACTTTTGATCCCACCTTTCACAAAAATCCACTGCATCTTGATAGTAAGGATGATCTTTAAATTTTTCTCTAGCATGTCGATCCCCCCCTATGTGATGAGCATAATAATATTCTTGAAAAATCCCGTGATGAAGCATAATCCAATATACTTTTTCAGAGACATAGGGCCTTAAAACTGAGGCAGCAAGTTGACTATGATTATATGGGGCAAGATTATCTCCAATATCATGTACAAGAGTTGCCACTACCATTTCTTCATCTGCGCCATCTTTTTCAGCTCGAGTTGCTGATTGAAGTGAATGCTCTAACCTTGTTACTTGATAACCATCAACTGAACTATCTAAATTTCTCAAAGCGTCTAATATTCTATCAGGAAGATCTTTTGAAAACTTTTCTTCATACTTACTTAAAAGATCATAATCTTCCTTTGTGCCATCTTTCATCTGAGTAAATTTGACTTTTTCCATTTATATTTCCTCTGATAATAATTTAAACTTACTTTCTGCGGAGTCATGGTCTATATATAATCCTTGCAGCCATCTATTGCCTTCAGCTGTATTATAACTTGTTCTGCCGTGAAGTGTTCGATAATTATTCATAATAATTAAATCTCCTGGTTCTAAGCGAAAGTTAAATATATATTTAGAAGAATTTATCATTTTGTGCATGACTCTTTTTGACGCATAAAATTCATCAAGCTTTTTAGGGTCTTGATAAAAAACAAAATCCAGTCTGTTGCTATACTTTATTTGCTTTATCTCCCCTCGTTCACTTAACTTTATGATCTTACCTGTTTTTTCCAGTATGGCATCTTTGTCTTTAAATTTAAAATTGATAAGAGTATTCGTAAGAGTATTAAACGCATTTGGATTTTCATTTTTTAAGTCTTCTGCAACCTTAAACCCATCAACAATTGTTGAGTCGCCTCCTTGGCAACTATTATGAATACAAAAAAGAAATTGAATAGAAGGTACTGGTTTTCGATATGGATTATCAGTATGAGACTCTAATTCAATGGATGTATATGCTAAATCGTTTGGTTGTTTTTGAGACTTAACGTTAAACAATTTTCCAAAATTAGTTTCTCTTATATATCCAATTTTTTTTGCAAAATTTATAATCTCACCATCTTCGGGTTTGAGTTTGCTGACAATTGCAAATCCGTATTTATGATAATATTCTAATATCTCATAAATTTGTTTATTTTCATTAGTATTATAATCAAATTTAAACTTTCTAAGTGAGATACTGTCTTTATTCCAAAAAACTTTATCAGGAAGTCCTTTAGCTCTCTTTATTTCTTTAATTAAGTTTTTTATGCAATACTTAGCTACATGATTATCTGAGAATTTAATTAATAGTTTATCTTCGTCTAACTTATTTACTTCTTTGATTTCTAAATTTTCAATGATTTTCTCTGGGTCATATAGTCGTTGTAGTGAATTTTGATCGACTGCTCCTTCTTCTAATGACCGTTCTCTCATCCATAAAGGATGAAGCTTATATTGCTCATCGCCAATAGAAAACCTTATTTCTTTTGCGTCATAATTAAAATCCATAAAAAAATATAAAACTAATTTTTTAATTCTTCAATATTTTCATATTCCGATAAACAAGCAGGATTGGCTAAAGCCTCTAAATTCTTTATATTCATGCCATTGATTATATCTCTCACAGTAATTTCTGCTATTTTGCCACTTCTTGTTCTAGGTATATCACTTACTTTAATAATTTTTGCAGGAACATGTCTTATAGAATTAGAAGACCTAATATTATTTTTAATTCTATCAATAATAACTTGATCAAGTTCAATATCGTTTTGAAGTTTCACAAATAAAATAATCCTTGTGTCGTTGTTCCAAGACTGGCCTACTACAATAGACTCAACAATTTCATCTATTTGCTCGACAGACCTATATATTTCGGCAGTTCCAATTCTAATTCCACCAGGATTTAATGTTGAGTCTGACCGTCCATAAATGACTATTCCATTATTTTGAGATATTTTAGCGTAATCACCTTGTGTCCATACATTCTTAAATTTTGAAAAGTATGATTTTATATATTTCTCTTTATTTAAGTCATCCCAAAATCCAATCGGCATAGATGGAAGCGGTGATTTACATACCAGCTCACCTTTTTGAAGCGTGCCCTGACCTTTTTCATCAAGAACATCTACATCTACCCCAAGACACTTACTTTGTATTTCGCCAGAGTAAACTGGCAACATTGGATTGCCGCCAACAAAGCAAGAAACAATGTCTGTCCCTCCACTGATAGACGCCAGATGTATATCTTTTTTAATGAATTCGTACACATACTCAAAACTCTCACTTATAAGTGGTGAACCTGTGCTTAATATTGATTGAAGTTTACCTAAATTATATTTTTCTAGAATATTTACCTTATCATTTCTTAAAGCATCAATAAATTTTGCACTTGTTCCAAAGCACGTTATTTCTTCTTCTTCAGCAATTTGAAAAAGGGTTTCTTTCTCTGGATAAAATGGGGATCCATCATAAAGCACTAATGAAACTCCTGACGCTAAACCTGTAATAAGCCAATTCCACATCATCCATCCACAGGTTGTATAATAAAATAATTTGTCACCTATTTTAAGATCACAGTGAAGCTGTTGCTCCTTTGCATGTTGTAGAAGTGGTCCACCAGTATTATGAACTATGCATTTAGGTTTACCAGTTGTTCCACTAGAATAAAGAATATACATTGGGTCATTAAATGAGTTTTCTTCGAAAATAATTTTTTTTTGATAAGTTTCTTTTTGAAAGATTGAATTTAAACTTATTTCATCTATTCCTTTATCCAGTTTCTTGTCTGGATAATTAATACAAATGGTATGTTCGAGTGTTTTGATATTATTAATTACATTTTTTATTTTCGTTTCAATATCAAATTTTTTTCCACCATATAAATAAATTTTAGAATATAACAATATCTTTGGTTTTATTTGGTTAAAACGATCTAAAATAGCTGCCTCGCCAAAATCTGGTGAGCAAGATGACCAGATCGCCCCGATAGAGTTCACCGCTAAAAATGCAATTAGTGTCTCAGCACTATTTACCGCAACAGCCGTAATCCGATCTCCTTTTTTAACCCCTATGGATCTAAAATAGTTAGCTAATATTGACGTTTTTGATACTAAATCTTCCTTATAATAACTTTTTTTGAAACCAAGTTCATTGATAAAGGTAATCGGGCATGAGTTAAGATTAGATAAAATATTTTCGGCATAATTAACTTTAATATTTTTAAAAAATTCTTGATTGTATATAAATTTATCCTTTTCAATAACTGGGCTAGAGCTTCCTTTGTACTGTATGTCCAAATAATCTATTAAGCTTAACCAAAATTCAGCAGGATGACTAATGCTCCAGGACCAGATTTTACTATAATCAAAACTAAATTGAATTTTGGTTTTTTCTTCTAAGAAAAGAAAATAATTATATAGGTTTGTTTTTTTTACTCTTTCATTAGATGGACTCCAAAGCAACCTTGGCATATCGTAAAATTTTATTATTTCTTAAGCAATGTGAAGTGCTTTAGTTTCAAGGTAATCTTCTAGCCCCATGTCTCCACCTTCTCGGCCATTACCAGATTCTTTATATCCTCCAAAAGGTGAACCATAATTATAACCACCGCCATTAATATGAACACCGCCTGCTCTTAATTGCCTTGAGACACGTTCAGCTCTTTCTTTATCTCCCGTTTGTAGATAGGCAGCAAGACCATAAGGAGTATCATTCGCTATTCTGATTGCCTCATCCTCATCATCAAAAGGGATTATCACTAGTACTGGACCAAATATTTCTTCTTGAGCAACTCTCATATTATTATTTACATCAGAAAAAATTGTTGGCTTTACAAACCATCCTTTTTCATGACCATCAGGCTTTCCAAGGCCCCCTGCTAGTAATTTTGCCCCCTCATCAATACCAACTTGAATCATATTTTGAACCCGATCAAATTGTATTTTATCAAAGAGTGGTCCGAGATGATCACCATCTAGTGTTGGATCACCTACCTTAATTTCTTCAGCAGTTTTTTTTGCAATATCAACTACCTCATCGTAGCATTTTTTTTCTACCAGTAACCTTGTAGGAGCATCACAAGATTGTCCTGTATTAAACATACATTCATTTACTGAAGCTTTTACCTTTTCCTCTAAATCACAATCCGCAAATACAATGTTTGGTGATTTACCGCCTAATTCTAATGTAACTTTTTTTACGGTGTCAGCAGACTCAATAGTAACTGACTTACCTCCTCTTTTTGAACCAGTAAAAGACATCATTTCTATATCTGGATGCCGAGACATCGACACTCCTACTCCTTCTCCATCTCCATGTACTAAATTAAATACGCCATCAGGAACTCCAGCCTCATCAAGAATTTCAGCGTAAACCATCGCTGATAAAGGTGTATGCTCAGATGGCTTTAAGATACATGTGCATCCTGTCGCAATAACTGGAAGGACTTTCAATGTTATTTGATTAATGGGCCAGTTCCAAGGAGTAATTAAACCACAAACTCCTATTGGCTCTTTTAAAAGTACATCCGAATTGGAAAGAACAATTTTTTCTTCATGCTTCTTTAACGCATCAATAAAACCATCCAAATGTCCTATAGCAGCATCTGCCTGTGCATCTCGAGCCATTCTATGAGGAGCTCCCATTTCTGATGTCATCGCATTAGCAAGATCTTCAAATCTTTTTTCAGAGATCTGCCGAATTTTATTTAGTAATTCTAAACGATCATTCTTTGAAGTTTTAGAAAAGGTATTAAATGCATTTTTTGCAGCACTCACAGCCATATCTACATCTGTGGAATTACCAAGAATTATCTCACCTATCAAATCTTCGGTTGCGGGGTTGAGAACCGCCATTGTATTAGTTGAATTGGGTTTTACCCATTTACCGTTAATATAAAATTTTTGAAGATTTTCCATTTTGTTTTTTATTACATACTATACTATTCAAATTGTAAATTCATTTTAATATTGTACCTTCATTATCTTATGAATAAAAATGTTATCATTTCTTGTGCAGTTACCGGATCAGGGGACTCTGTTGGAAAGCATCCTAATATTCCTGTTACTCCTCAACAAATAGCTGATGCATCTATTGAGGCTGCTAATGCTGGAGCCGCTATAGCCCATATTCATGTTAGAAATCCTGAAACTGGAAAGGGATCTCGAGATAATGAGCTTTACAAAGAAGTAGTTAGCCGAATTAAAGATAGTGGGACTAATGTGATAATTAATCTCACAAGTGGAATGGGAGGAGATATAGAAATTGGTCCAGAAGATGATTTATTAAACTTTGGTTCTAATACAGATTTTGTAAATGCACTTGAAAGACTGAGTCATGTTGAAGAACTACTTCCTGATATATGTTCCTTAGATTGCGGTACTCTAAATTTTGGTGATGGAAATATGATCTATGTTGGAACCCCTGAACAACTAAGAATAGGTGCAAAGAGAATTCAAGAATTAGGAATTAAACCAGAACTTGAAGTCTTTGATACAGGTCATTTATGGTTTGCAAATCAGATGTTAGAAGAAGGCTTACTAGATCAGCCATCATTGTTTCAAATTTGTCTAGGTATACCCTACGGTGCCCCTGCAACAACTGGTTCAATGAAAAATATGGTTGATATGATACCTAAAGGAAGTAACTGGGGCGCATTTGGAATCGGAATTAATCAAATGCCGATGGTAGCACAAGCTGTTTTATTAGGAGGCAATGTTAGAGTTGGACTTGAAGATAATCTTTATTTAGAAAAAGGTGTTTATGCTACAAATGGATCACTTGTTGAAAAAGCCACTAAAATAATTAATAATTTAGGCTCAAATGTAATGGGTCCTGATGAAGCAAGAATACATCTTGGATTAAAAAGTTGAAAAAAAAAATTGTTTCGATTATTGGAACAGGTGTAATTGGTGCTGGATGGGCGGTACGATTTCTTGCTAAAGGCTATATTGTTAAAGCTTATGACCCAAATATTGACTCACTTGAGAAATTAAAAAAAAATATTCGTTTTGCATTCAAAAGTCTTAAAAAGATAGGTTTAAATAAAAATGCTTCATTGAAGAAACTTAAAGTTTTTACTAACCTTAATGACGCTTTATATGAAACAACCTTTGTTCAAGAAAACGCACCTGAAAATGAAAAAATTAAAAAAAATATTCTAAAAAGAATTGATAATATCATTCCAAAAAATATTATAATTGCATCCAGTTCCTCTGGATTACTACCATCAAAAATTCAATCTACATGTAAATTTCCTGAAAGGGTACTAATTGGACATCCATTTAATCCAGTATACTTGTTACCACTTGTTGAGATTGTAGCTGGTAAAAAGACTAGTCATACAAATGTAAAAAAATTAAAAAAAAGATATGAGCATATTGGAATGCGACCCCTTGTTGTTCGAAGAGAGATAGAAGGATACATTTCAGATAGACTTCAAGAAGCTTTATGGCGTGAGGCCTTGCATATAATAAATGATGGCGTGGCATCAACTGAAGAAGTTGATGACGCTATTGTGTACGGGCCTGGATTAAGATGGGCCTTTATGGGAGTATGTTTAACATTTCATTTAGCTGGTGGAGAAACGGGAATGAAACATATGCTAGAACAGTTTGGTCCTGCTCTAAAGCTGCCTTGGACTAAATTGAAAGCACCTGAATTATCAAATAAGCTTAAAAAATCAATGATTTCTGGCACGAAAAAACAGGCTGGGAAATTTAGTATCAAAGAGCTTGAGGAACAAAGAGATTTATTTTTGATTGAAATTATGAAAACTTTAAATAAAAATCAAAAGGATAAGTTTCCAAATTGGGACAAAAAATATAACAAATTTACATAAACTATGATTCAAAACCCATCTATATCATCATTGAAACGGAATGAAAAATCAATACTAGTTGATTGGAGCGATGGTGAACAAAGTAAATTTAATTTTTTATGGCTAAGAGATAATTGTCCATCAGAAGTTCATCCAACCGCAAGAGAGAGAACTTTCAACCTGTTAACAGTTACAGATGATATTCACCCAAAGTCTTATAAGATAAATGATAAAGGGGCACTTGAGATTGAATGGAGTGAAGGTGATCATACGAGCTACTATGATAGCGATTGGCTAAGACATAATTGCTATACACTTAAAAGTAAGAAAAAATATATTACCCCATATTTTCTATGGGATCATAGTATAGAAACTAATTTTGAAGACATTCAAATAGACTATAAAGAAATTATTAGTGGGGATGATGGAATTAAAAAGTGGCTTGAGCAGCTTCATTACAAAGGTATTTCTATTGTTAAAAACGCACCTACGGATAAGGAATCTGGTTTTGATGTAATTGCTAATATTAGTCACCATAGAGAAACATTTTTTAAAACACCTTTTGAAGTTATTGATATTCCTAATCCTAACAATTCAGCTTATACCGCAGCTGCATTAAGGAACCATTTAGATCTTCCATACTATGAAATAGCACCAGGATATCAATTCTTACATTGTCTAATCAACAATGCATCTGGAGGTGAGTCTGTTGCAGTGGATGGATTTAACGTTGCCAATTATATGAAAGAAAATTTCACTGAATATTTTGAAACTCTCCTAGAGACGCCTGTTAAATTTGTAAATAGAGATTATACTTCAAATGCCATAAGGGTAATGCATAAGCCTCTATTTTCTTTAGATCATAATAATGATTTTAACGAGATAAGATTTAGTGTTGCTTATATGGGAGTTATGGATTGTAACCCTGACCAAATGGACAAGTTTTATGAAGCTTATCGAAAACTAATCGCCTTACTTCACGATCCCAAGTTTGAAATAAATTTCAGACTGAAAGCTGGGGATATATTTAGTTTTAATAATAGACGGGTACTTCACGGTCGAAAAGAATACGATGCTAATTCAGGTGAAAGACACCTCCAGGGATATTATATCGATCGAGATGAAATAATAGGAAGACTAAATTATTTGAATAATTTAAAGCCCTAATTTTTAAGGATATCTGCAACGTTATTTCTTGATATTGAGCCGACAAATTTATTGTTATTATCAAATACATTTAATTCATGCTCACTTTCAAGTATTTTTGGCAAACAGCTTTCTATATTGTCCTCTACTTTTACAGAAATATCAGAATTATTTTGTACTCCCGAAAAATTCATTATTGATTTTATTTTTAAAACCTTAGCTCGATTTACGTCTTTGACAAAGTTTTTGACGTACTCATCAGCTGGACTCAGTAATATGGCCTCAGCAGTACCATCTTGAACAAGTTTTCCGCCGTTAAGTATTGAAATACGATCACCTAATTTTAAGGCCTCATCAAGATCATGGGTTATAAACATAATAGTTTTTCTTAAATTTTTTTGTAATTCTAATAACTGGTCTTGCATATCTGTTCTGATTAACGGGTCAAGAGCACTAAAAGCCTCGTCCATCAATAAAATATCTGGATCAGTTGCAAGTGCTCTTGCTAAACCAACCCTCTGTTGCATCCCTCCTGATAACTGGTTAGGAAATTTATACTCAAACCCATTTAAACCTACTTTATCAATCCAGAACATTGCTTTCTCATTGGATTCTGCTTTATCTATATTTTTTATGCTGAGACCAAATTTAACATTATCAATAATATTATGATGAGGAAAAAGAGCGAACCTCTGAAAGACCATTCCAGTTCGATTTCTTCTGAATTCAAGTAGTTCAGATTTATTAAGTTTTGTAATATCTTGATCATCAACTAATACACTTCCCTCTGTTGGTTCAATTAATCTATTTATATGTCTTATTAATGTTGACTTGCCTGACCCAGATAAACCCATAACTACCTGTATAGATTGTTCTGCAACATTCAAATTTATGTCATCCAACCCTAATACATGATTATATTTCGTAAGTAATTCATCTTTTGACATACCTTCTCGCACGTTTGAAATATATTTTTTAGAGTTGTTGCCAAAAATTTTATAAAGGTTGGATATTTTTATCTTTGTCTTATTCACGAGAGCCTGACCTATGTTGTTGTAATCTTTTTCCGAAAGATTGAGATACTCGATCAAATATTATTGCTAACGCGACAATAGCAAGTCCATTAAGTAATCCCATCGTAAAATACTGGTTGGTAATTGCCTTTAATACTGGCTGGCCAAGGCCCTTAACTCCAATCATAGAAGCTATGACAACCATTGCTAGTGCCATCATTATAGTTTGGTTTATTCCAGCAAATATAGTTGGTAAAGCAAGTGGCAGTTGAACTCTAAATAATTTTTGCCTCTTATTTGCTCCAAAAGCATCTGCTGCTTCAAGAACTTCCTTATCAACTTCTCTAATTCCTAAGTCAGTTAATCTAATAATGGGGGGGATGGCATAAATAATAACTGCAAGTAAACCTGGGATTTTTCCAATTCCTAAAAGCATTACAACTGGAATCAAATATACAAATGAAGGCATAGTTTGCATCACATCAAGAATAGGGGTAATGGCTGCTCGAGCCCGGTCAGAGTTAGACATTGCAATACCAATTGGTATACCAAGTCCTATAGACATAAACGTACATACACCAATGATACTGACAGTTGACATTGTATCTTCCCACATACCGAAGTAACCTATAAGAAGTAGTGCAAATAATGATCCAATTGTTAAATTGATACTTCTACTACCCAAATAAACTAATATAAGAATTACTAAAATTACTAATGGCCAAGGTGAGGTTTGTAATAGTTTTTCAAACCAAACTAAAAAATATAATACTGGATCAAATACAGCTTCAATTGTATCACCATATTCTCTCGAAAAGTTTCTATAAGCCCCATCTATGGATTTTTTAAAAATTCGAAGACTTTCCTTACTCATTTCAGGAAAAGTGATAAAAAATTCTGATAAATTCATTGAATATAATGCGGGCTAATTACTAGCCCGCAATATTATTTTTTATAAAGCTGCTTCTACTTTTGAACGTGCGCTACTGTCTACCCAGTCATGCCATTCAGTGTAATTTTCTAAGAAGTAAATTGCAGTATCTTCACCAGTTGCCTGATTATCATCTTTCCAAGCAAGCAAGGCATTTACAGTTGAGTTTGGAAGTGCTCTCTTTGAGATATATTCCATACCCGTTGATGACTCATTTTTGAAGTTGTCGGTCACAACTGTATAAACTTCAGATACGACCCATGCATTAGGTTGTGGGTTCGCACATCCTTCTTGAGAAGTACAAGTATCCCACTCTTCTTTACTGTGCTCTACTCCAAAGCTAAGTTTTTTCATTGGATATTTTCCGAGTACAGCTGTTGGAGCCCAGTAGTATCCAAGCCATCCCTCACCTTTGTTATAAGCTTCAGCTATTGCACCTGCAAGCGCGCCACCAGAACCAGGATCTACTAGCCTAAAACCTTTGGCCTCCATTCCATATGCATTAAACAAATTACCCGTGCTTATTTGACAATTCCAACCTGATGGACAGGTATAGATTGCGCCGTTACCTCCTTCAGGGTGAGGAAATAGTTCAGGACGTTCTAGTACGTCATATACGGTTTGTATGTCAGGGTTAGCATCAGCCATGTATTGAGGGATCCACCAACCTTCTTCTCCTGTGTCAGATAAAACTTCTGCAGCGTAATGTAATCTTCCTTCGCTAGTTGCTGCGTCGAGTGCAACTCTTACAGCATTTATCCATAATTCAGGAGCAACGTCAGGCTCACCTTTCTCCATCATGGATGTCGCAGTTGGCATAGTATCACCTGGAACTAATTCAACATCGCAACCATATCCGTTTTCAAGAATCATCTTATCAACATGCGCAAACATTTCGGCAGATGCCCAGTTCATTTCAGCAACTGTAATCGTACCGCATGCATTGGCTGTCGAGCTAAGAGATCCAAAGCTTACTGCAAAGACTGCAGCAAAAAAAATTCTCTTAAAAAATTTCATTTTTTTCTCCAATTTATTTTATTAGTTCAGATTGAAACACATAACATGATCTCTATCTAGGTAAAAAATGTATAATTTTTGTTCAAATATTTAAATTACTAAACTACTGATTTATATAATTTTTTTCCGGCATAAATTTCAATCAATGGAGCGCTCATAACAAATACCGCACCAATAAATTCTCTCATCGTAATAATTTCGTTGGCTAATAGATATGCAGATATAATGCCAATAACAACTTCGAACATAAGTAAAATTCCAGCTCTTCCCGGATCTACTTGATCCTGACCGTAAGTAATAAGCCAATATCCAGGAAGCAACCAAATCAAAGCAAATATTAAAATTATTATATAAGTATTAGATAATATTTCAGTATCGAAACCAGCGAGCACTTGTCCATCAGGCAAAAGAGTTGCGATGACAACAAATAACCCCCCTATAAGTATGAAGATTGAAGTTCCAAAATTAACATCTAATTCCTTATTTATTCTTATTATAGTTGCACAAACTGACCACAAAAAACCAGAAGCAATGCCAAATAAATCAGCAAGAGAAGTTGGCAATATATTACCTTTGTCTAGCCCTGTTATAATAAAAAGACCTGTGAAACCAGCTGCTATAGAAAAAGCCCTATGTACGGTTAAAGGAGTTCTTAAAAATACAATCTCAATAATTGTGCTCCAAACAGCCGTAAGGTAAAAAAATATTAAAATCCTTGCAACGTTACCACGTAACAGTCCCTCATTATATAGACACATTGCCGCCGCGCCGGCAGTCGCTGCAATTATTGTAAGAATTATATTTTTTTTAGTAAATAAATGTAAGTTTTTAAGCGAAAAACTTAAAAGTAAGAAACCAGCGAGCATAAAGCTTAATGTTAGTGGTATCGCATTATTGCTTGCATACTCATTTAATAAACGCAAAGGATACCACCATGTGCCCCAAAGCAGAGTAGATAATACTATTGCTAAACTTGGATTTAAGTTTTTTAACATTATCTAATGTTGTACTATAAATATAATGTTTGATAAAATCATTTCATGAGATTAAATAACTTTGATTACATTATAATTGGAGCTGGTAGCGCTGGTTGTGTACTAGCCAATCGCCTTTCATCAAATAAAGCTATTAATGTCTTGCTTATAGAATCTGGACCTTCAGACAAGACTTGGAAGACTGCGATGCCTGCAGCACTACTTTATACAATGCACGATCCAAAATATAATTACCTTTATGAAACTGAGCCAGAGCCATTTATGCATAATAGGACTATGTTCTGCCCCAGGGGCAAGATGTTAGGAGGAAGTTCCTCACACAATGGCATGGTTCATGTAAGAGGCAATGCAAAAGATTTTGATAACTGGGGACAGTTGGGCTTGACAGATTGGACTTACGATAAAGTTCTACCCTATTTTAAAAAATCTGAATCAGTTGAGGGTTTAGACTCAAATTTTCGGGGTAAGTCGGGACCATTAAAACTGTCAAGATCGCCCAATGGTAATATTCTTAGTCAAGTTTATTTAAATGCCGCTCAACAAGCTGGATATCAAATCAATAATGATATGAATGGTGAAAGACAAGAAGGTTTTGGATTAATGGATACAACTATTTTTAATGGAAAGAGGCAAAGTACAAGCGTTACGTATCTTCACCCAATAAAGCACAGATCTAACTTGGAGATATTAACAAACGTAACCGTAAATAAGATACTATTTGAGAATAAAAAAGCTGTTGGGGTTGAATGTAAAGCAAATGGAGAAAATAAAAAGTATTTTTCAAGCAAAGAGGTCCTTCTTTCTGCTGGGGCTATAAATTCACCACAAATACTTATGCTTTCTGGAATTGGTCCAGAAAATGAATTATCAAAATATAGCATTGAGCCAGTAGAGTGTTTGGAGGGAGTTGGGAAAAACTTGCAAGACCATCTTGAAACCTATGTTCAATATAAATGCAAAAAGCCTGTAACGCTGCACAGTGCTCAGAACCCATTAAAAATGGCATTGATAGGTGCTGAATGGTTTTTGTTTAAGACAGGTGTTGCTGCACACTCTAATCTAGAAACAGGTGGATTTGTGAGGAGTAATGAAATGTCTGATTATCCAAATATGCAATTCCATTTTTTTCCATCTTTAGTTTTAGATCATGGTAGAAAGGGTTCTACCTGCCATGCTTTTCAAGCACATGTTGGACCGATGCGACCTACTAGCAGAGGATCAGTAAAATTAAAATCAGCTAATCCAAACGATGCGCCTTCAATCCAATTCAATTACATGCAAACCGAACATGATCTTAGAGAAATGCGAGAAGGAATAAAAATTGCAAGGGAAATATTTAATCAGAAAGAATTCGATGAATATAGAGAAGAAGAAATCTCACCAGGAAGCGATATAAACAATGATGAAGATCTGAATAATTTTATAAGAGATAAAGGAGATACTGCATACCATCCATCATGTACGTGTAAAATGGGTATAGATGATCTATCAGTGGTAGACGAGGAACTCAAAGTATTTGGAATAGATGGTTTAAGAGTCATAGATGCATCAATTATGCCTAATATCATTACTGGTAATTTAAACGCATCAACAGTAATGATTGCTGAAAAAGCCTCTGATTTAATTGTAAATAATTAATTAATTTCAATAATAATCTGGTTTTTCTTAGAGTCGTAAATATATACTGGGCCATCAAAACATTTGAGCAATATTTTTTGATCTTCAAGTTTAATAACTTCTTCGATGCCTGCTGTTCCACATGTACTATGAAATTCAGTATCATTGGTGGTTTCAAAAAAATCAACATTTTTGGATCTTTCTATAACTGTTGCGATTACAACGGTAGTACCAACAATAATTAAAAATCCTAAAAAAATAACTATGAATAGTAAAATTCTCTGGTTCATTTAAAATACTATTAATGATCTATGAATATAAAGTCAATGATATCAAGCATAGCGGACTAAGACTTGATAAATATATTTCATTAGAACTCTCTCATCTGAGTCGATCAAAAATTAAGCTTTTAATAAATAATAAAATGGTACTTGTGAATGGTAAAAGGCAAGATCCAGACTATAAAATTTCTTTTAAGGATAAAATTAAAGTTACAGAAGAAATTAAAAATGAGACTTCTTTAAAAAGTGAAAATATTTATCTTAATGTTGTTTATGAAGATGAAGATTTAATTGTAATTGATAAACCTGCTGGAATTGTAATGCACCCAGGTGCTGGCAATAAATCAGGCACCATTGTAAATGCTTTAATTAATCATTGTGGCAATAGTTTAAAATTTGTAGGAGACTCTCGAAGACCTGGGATAGTTCACCGAATAGATAAAGATACAAGTGGACTCGTTGTAGTGGCAAAAAATGACTTCAGTCACCAACACCTTTCACTTCAATTTGCCGATCATTCCATTAGAAGAGAATACCTGGCTGTTTGCTGGGGATCAATAAAACCGGCAAGTGGAAAAATATCGTCCTTAATTTCAAGAAGTAATAAAAATAGAACAAAAATGATGAGCTCTAAGATAAAGGGTAAAGAGGCAATAACTAATTATAAAACTATTGAAAATTTAAAAACCAGTAAAGGGTATGCAATTGCAAGTGTAATTGAATGTAAGCTTCATACTGGCAGAACTCATCAAATTAGAGTTCATATGACTGATAAGGGACATCCTCTCATAGGGGATAAGACCTATGGAAGATCACCTCAAAGTAAACTGAAACAATTATCAGATAATGCAATTTCTGCGATTAATGATCTGCCGGGGCAAGCTCTGCATGCAAAGAGTCTAGGCTTCATTCATCCACAAAAAGAAAATATTCAACTTTTTCAGTCTGTTATCCCAGATTACTTGAGCAATTTAATAAATTCAATTAAAAGCTGAGCATTGAAAATAATCATATAACTACCATATTTAATATATGAGCAATAATAACAAGTTACCTGTATTGTCCAATGAAGGCAGCTTAACGCACTACCTTCAGCAAATTAAAAAGTTCCCAATGTTATCTGAGAAGCAAGAAATTAGCCTTGCCAAAAAATGGAGAGACAAAGGGGATACGAGTGCAGCTCATGAATTGGTTACTAGTCATTTGAGGTTGGTTGCAAAAATAGCAATGGGATACAGAGGATATGGGCTTCCAGTTACAGAATTAATTTCTGAGGGCAATATTGGCTTAATGCAGGCAGTAAAAAAGTATGACCCTGACAAAGGTTTTCGTTTAGCAACATATGCGATGTGGTGGATTAGAGCAGCTATACAAGAATATGTTTTAAAGTCATGGAGTCTAGTTAAGATTGGTACAACTGCAGCACAGAAAAAGTTATTTTTCAATCTTAAGAAATTAAAAGGCAAACTCAGTGATTATAACGAAGGCTCATTAAAACCTCATCAGGTAAGTGAAATTGCGAGTCAATTAAATGTTTCAGAAAAAGAAGTCTCTGAAATGGAAGGAAGAATGTCAGGAAATGATTACTCACTTAATGCAGTTGTCAGTGCTGATGGTGAAGAAGAGTGGCAGGAATGGCTAGTAGACGAAGATGCAGACCATGAAGTTAAAATTGCCGAAAAAGAAGAAGTAACTAAACGAAAAGCACTCTTGTCTAGAGCTATTGATGTACTGAATGAAAGAGAAAAATATATAATTCAAGGAAGAAAGTTGTCAGAAGATCCTAAAACTCTTGAGGAACTTAGCAAAGAATACAATATCAGCAGAGAACGCATTAGGCAAATTGAAGAGAGAGCATTTCAAAAATTACAATCTGAAATGTTGAATCTAGCTAGAGATACGAAGCTAATTCAAGCCTAATCAAATAATTTATTTATCAAGATTGTATCTTCACGACGAGGACTTGTTGAAATCAGGTCAATTTTCGTATGTGTAAGTTCGGAAATACGCTCAATATATTTTTTAGCATTAACAGGAAGATCATCATAATTATTAATGCCCTTCGTCGTACTTAGCCAGCCTTTAAAAGTTTCATAAATTGGCTCCAATTCCTCTTGGTCTTGTTCTGAACTTGGATAAAAATCAATATCTTCACCTTTTAATTTATAGCCAATACACATCTGTATGTTTTCAAAATGATCTAAAACGTCAATTTTTGTAAGAGCAATACCTGTTGCGCCTGATTGAGTCAGTGCCTGACGAACCAACACGGCATCAAACCAACCACATCTTCTCTTTCTATTTGTAACTGTTCCAAATTCGTGACCAATTTCACCCAGTTTATTGCCAACTTCATTATCTTGTTCGGTTGGAAAAGGCCCATTTCCTACCCTTGTAGTATAAGCTTTAGTTATTGCTAATACATGATTAATTACTTTTGGGCTCAAACCACTGCCAATTGAGGCATAACTTGCATGAACATTAGATGATGTGACAAATGGATATGTTCCATGATCAATGTCTAACAGAAATCCCTGGGCTCCCTCAAATAGTATCTTTTCATTATTATCTTTAATGGTGCCAAGAATTTCATTAATTGTTTTTGCAAACGGTCTAGCAAACTGCCCTAGTTCATAAATCTCATCAAGTATATCGACAGCTTTGTACTCATCGTTGCCTAATCCTCTCATTATTGCATTATGATGATTCAATAATACATCAATTTTGGTTATTAATTTGCCTTTATCAAATAAATCACACAATCTAATTGCTCTTCTTCCAACTTTGTCTTCATAAGCTGGCCCTATTCCTCTTTTAGTTGTTCCTATTTTTATAAGATTATTATTTTCTCTTATAGCGTCTAGCTTTTGATGGATGGGTAATATTATTGTTGCCCTATCAGAAATAAATAGATTATGTGGAGAGATTTTTACACCTCTAGCAACTAAACTTGTTATTTCTTTTTTAAGAGCTGATAAATCAAGAACAACCCCATTGCCAATAATTGAAATTTTGTCTTCACGCAAAATGCCTGAAGGTAATATATTTAACTTGTATGTCTCATTATTAATTACAAGGGTATGGCCAGCATTATGTCCACCCTGAAATCGGATTACAAGGTCAGCTTGGCTTGAAAGCCAATCCACAATCTTTCCTTTCCCCTCATCGCCCCATTGGGATCCAACAACTACAACACCTGTCATTTTTTATCCTAGATATTAAGAAAAATATTTAGTAACGTTTTTAGTTAATTCATCAATTTTGTTCTGACTTTTACACTCTATCATAACTCTCAAAAGTGGTTCAGTACCAGACATTCTAACAACGATTCTACCTTCACCCGCAACTTCTTCCTCACACTTTTTAATAAAATTCTTAGTTTCATCATTTTCCAGAATATTCTTAGTTTTAACTTCAAAATTAATAAGGTTTTGAGGATGCGGAGTAAATAAATTAAAAATTTCACTAGCCTGTTTTTTACTTTGCATAATAATTGCAAGTGCTTGTAAGGCAACAATGATACCATCACCAGAGGATGTATAATCCCTCATGATAATATGACCTGATTGCTCTCCACCTAAATTTAGATTTTCATGAATCATTTTTTCTTTGACATATCTATCGCCAACATTTGCTCTAATTAACTCAATATTATTCTCATTGAGTAGGATTTCTAACCCTATATTGGCCATGGAAGTCCCAACAACTTTATTTTTTTGGAGTAAGTTTTTTTTGCTCATATGTAATGCTAACAATGCAAGGATTTGATCGCCATTAATGACATTTCCTTTTTCATCGACTATTGCTAACCGGTCTCCGTCTCCATCCAATGCAATACCTATGTCAGCATTTTCCTCTATTACAGTTTTTGCTAATAAATCCGTATTAGTTGAGCCACAATTATCATTGATATTTATTCCATTTGGCTGAGTTCCAATTTGAATTACCTCTGCTCCTAACTCCCATAAGATAAGAGGAGCTGAAATATATGAAGCACCATTAGCGCAATCAACAACTATTTTTAATCCATCAAGGCGTTGGGTCTTTGGAAATGTATTTTTCAAATATTCTATGTACCTCCCATTTGCATCTTCTAATCTTTTAGCTCTTCCTATGTTTTCAGGCTTGGCTAGGGTTTCTTCAAGTTTACTGTCCATTAGATTTTCTATCTCTAGTTCTGTCTCATCAGAGAGCTTGTTGCCAAGTCTATCAAATATCTTTAAACCATTATCCTGATATTGATTATGAGACGCTGTAATCATAATTCCAAGATCAGCTCGCATTGATCTTGTTAACATTGAGACTGCAGGAGTAGGGATCGGACCAAATAAAAAAACATCCATGCCCATTGAAAGTAAGCCAGATGTTAAAGCTTGCTCGATCATGTAACCAGAAAGCCTAGTATCTTTTCCAATAACAACCTTATGTCTGTGATCTCCTTTGGTAAAATATTTTCCAAGTGCCATCCCTAGATTAATTAGGGTAGGTCCATTTAATTTATCACTGTTTGAGCTTGCTCGAATTCCATCTGTTCCAAAATATTTTTTTTTCATATTAATTTCGAATAGACTTTTATTGCTTGATTTGTCTCATATACGTCATGCACTCTGAATATTTGAATACCTTGAGTCAGACCGTATAAAACTGAAGCTATCGATCCCCCTTTACGATCATCGTATAATTCATTTTTTTGTATCTTTCCAATAAAACTTTTTCGAGAACTGCCTAACATCACTGGCAGACCAAGCGAGTGAAGTAAACTAATCTTTTTTATAAGTGTCAAATTTTGTTTCAGAGTCTTACCGAAACCAATGCCTGGATCGATAATAATTTTGTTTTCAGATATACCTTTTGATTTACATTTTTTTATTTGCTTTTCTAAAAAATCATAAACATCAAGTAAAACATCGTTATATTTAATTGATTTTTGCATTTTTGCAGGATTAGAAATTGAATGCATAATAATGAAAGGAATTTTAGCATTTTTTAAAAAACTAATAGTTTTACTGTCATTCCTTAATCCCGAGACATCATTGATAAAATCAATATTATATTTCAGTAAAGCTTTCATTACTGTAGATTTCCTTGTATCAACTGAAACGTAAGAATTTTTTGAATTACTTTTAATTTGACCAATAACTGGCATTATTCTTTTAAGTTCTTTTTTAGCTGGAACTGTCTTTGACCCAGGCCGTGTAGACTCTCCTCCAACATCAACTATAGCAGCGCCCTCTTTCTTTAACTTTTTGTATTGTGCTAATGCCTCATTAACTGATAAAAATTCTCCTCCATCAGAAAAGCTATCTGGGGTGACGTTTAATATTCCCATTATTATAGGTTTATTAAAATTTAAATTTTTAATTTTCTTTCTGGTTTTTGTAATTTTTTTTATTTGAACATTGACAATTTTACTAATGTCTCTTGATAATCCATTGACCTCTTTTAAATGGAGATATTTTGATGAAATATTTTTACCATTTCTTTTAATTATTTCAATTCTATCAAAATATAGTTTGGAAGAGCCAAGTTTTAGAGAGTCCTTATTTTTATTATTATTTAATATGGGTCTAACGTAATACTTAACAAGTTTACGCGCAGCGGTCATATTTAATTCAGTTTAACTAGTCTGTGGTTTAGGCTTGAAACCAGGAACAGCTGTTGAAGGTTTCCCACTTTTAGGTACGGATGGACCAGCATTGCTAATTTCCTCTTCTGGGTTTGGTCTGTCAATTTTTCCATCCTTAAGTAACGACAAAATTTCATCTCCATTCAAAGTTTCATATTCAATTAAGCCTTTTGCAAGAGCATGAAGATCGTTAATTTTATCAGTAAGGATCTTCCGTGCAAGATCATAACATGTATCAACAATTATTCTTATCTCAGAATCAATCAATCTCGCTGTATCTTCTGAGACATTCTGATGTTTTTGAACTGATCTACCTAAGAAGACTTCTTCCTCGTTTTCACTGTACTGAAGTGGACCTAGTTTTTCACTCATACCATATTTTGTAACCATATTTCTTGCCATCTTAGTTGCCATTTCAATATCAGAAGATGCACCTGATGTTACCTTGTTATCACCAAAAATTATTTCTTCTGCTACTCTTCCTCCCATAGCCACAGTGATATCAGCAAGCATCTTTTCTCTAGCCATTGATAACTGATCTCGCTCAGGTAGCCTCATAACCATTCCTAAGGCTCTACCACGTGGTATAATTGTAGCCTTATGAATTGGATCTGATGCTGATTGGTTTAAAGCAACGATAGCGTGACCACCTTCATGATAAGCTGTTAATTCTTTTTCTTCTTGACTCATAACAAGAGACCTTCTCTCTGATCCCATCATGACTTTGTCTTTAGCTTCTTCGAAATCTACCATCGTCACAATTTTTTTATTTTTTCTTGCAGCAAGTAACGCAGACTCGTTAACAATATTAGCTAAATCAGCTCCTGAAAAACCAGGGGTTCCTCTTGCAATTGTTCTAATATCTACATCAGGAGCAACTGATATTTTTTTAATATGAACTTTTAGAATTGCTTCTCTGCCCATAATGTCTGGATTTGGAACTACCACTTGTCTATCAAACCTGCCAGGTCTTAATAAAGCCGGGTCTAATACATCTGGTCTGTTTGTTGCAGCAACCAATATAATGCCTTCTTGAGTATCAAAGCCATCCATTTCAACGAGAATTTGATTCAACGTTTGCTCTCTCTCATCATTACCGCCACCAAGACCTGCTCCACGACTTCTTCCTACGGCATCAATCTCATCAATAAATATTATGCACGGAGAATTTCTTCTTCCTTGCTCAAACATATCCCGAACTCTTGAAGCGCCCACGCCAACAAACATTTCTACAAAGTCTGAGCCTGAAATTGTAAAAAATGGGACTCCAGCTTCGCCTGCAACGGCTCTTGCTAAGAGTGTTTTTCCTGTTCCTGGAGGTCCGATTAGTAATGCACCTTTTGGAATTCTTCCGCCAAGCTTTTGAAATTTTCTTGGGTCTTTAAGGAAGTCTACAATCTCAACGAGCTCTTCCTTTGCTTCGTCAATACCAGCTACATCATTAAAAGTTACTTTATTTTTATTCTCAGTTAAAAGTTTTGCTTTAGATCTACCAAAACCCATTGCTCCACCTCTACCACCTTGCATTTGTCTCATAAAGAAAATCCATACGCCTATAAGCAATAGCATAGGAAACCATGAAATAAGTACTCCCAGCAGTGAAGGGTAGCCATCGTCAAGAGGGGCAGCAGAAATATTTACGCCTCTATCATTTAACCTATCCACAAGCGTAGGGTCATTTGCGGCATAAGTCTTGAATGACCGACCGTCATCAAATTCACCATTAATATTACTTCCTCTTATGACCACATCTTTAACTGATCCAGCCTCAACTTCATCAAGAAATTGAGAATATGTAAGGTCTAATATATTTCTTTCACCGCTGGTGTTGCTAAAGAGATTAAATAAACCAAAGACGATAAGGGCTATAAATACCCACAATGTAATATTTCTGAAATTCATTTTTTTAAATTTGCTATAGATATTAAATAATTACTATTTTGCGTCATGCAAGAAAAGAAAGGTATAAATTTTAATAATATATTTCAATCGTTTAACACTAATAATGCTCTATTAATTTTGGCCAATCCCTTTTTTCAAGAATAACTCTAAAATTTTGGCCTAAAAATCGGCTTCTTCTTTTCTCTTTTGATATTAAAATTTCATCGTTTTTAGCAACAAATATGCACCCATTTAAAGTGTGACTTCTAAAATCCCCAGTATTGATTTTATCGATAAGGCTTTGCAGTGACTTCGATCTGGGTACTTTGTCTTTGTTGCCCACAAGGCGACATAATTTATTGATGATGCGGTATTGTATCTCAACTGGTGCCTTTTTGAATATTTTAGTCTTTACCTTTATAGTGCTACTTTCTCCAAGTGATACACTTTTCTTTAAATAATTATTAACTGATACAATGATTGCTTCGTCTGCTTTTTTTAAATTTTGTATAACTTCTAAAATTCTTTTCTTGTCTAACCCTTCATTAATTAAGTTTTCAGCAATACCTCTGATACGAGATCTGTCATACTTCATATTTTGATTAGTGTTATCATAAAGATAAGATTGCTTTATTCTTGCTAGATACTTAATCAGACATTTCTTTGAATATTTCAATAAAGGTCTAATAATATTAATCTCACCTCCTTTATGTTTAGAAACAGGCTTTAAAGATGATAAACCTTTTATACCACTGCCTCTAATTAACCTCATCAAAAATGTTTCAATTTCGTCATCTAGATGATGAGCAGTTAATAAATATTTAAATTTATTTTTTTTACAAACGTCTGTTAATAATTCATATCGATGTTTTCTAGCTTTTGAAAGTGTATTAGAACTGCTTATTTTTTTTTTAACTTTTTTTGTTACAAAGCTTACTTTCTCTTTTTTCATGAGCTTCTTTATCCATTCAATTTCTTTAGATGAGTCCTCACGTAAGTTATGATCGATTGAAACAGCTGTGAATTTTAAATTATTTTTCTTAGCAAAATTTTTAGCTAGGTATAACAGCGCTAAACTATCCGGCCCACCAGAAAGAGCGATGATAAATTTTGAATTTACGCCAAGAAGTTTGAGTTGTTTTTCAAAATCTGCATCAGTGATCTTCTCTATATTTTTGTAATTGATTGGCTTAACTAATTTCACAGCCATTTCTTTTTAATTCTAGGTTACTTCTATCAATGATTGAGGAATTAGCTTCAGGGTATGAATCTTGCAGTTGCATAAATGTTATACATCCCTGTTCTTTCTGTTGCATGTTCACTAATGAAATTCCGAGCTTCAATAGAGCATCAGGTGCCTTGTTTGCATTTGGAAAAGTTTGATAGAGAATCAAATAATTTTTAGCAGCATCTTTGAAGTTTTCTCTAACATAATAAGTCTCAGCTAGCCAAAAATGTGAATTACTTAAATAATTCTTATCATCCCCAATGGTAATAAATTCTGTGAACGCTTTTTCTGCTGTTTCATAGTCACCTTGCTTTAGTAGATTAATAGCATATTCATACTGACTTTTTTCATCTCCCTCCGGCAGTGTTGATAAAAGTGTTTGTTGCTCCCCGAGGGACACAATATTATCTTGCGATATTGTATTTATAATTTGTTGCTCCTCACCCTCATTATTAATTTTCACTTCAAAGGGTGAATTTTCTTCTTGAGGTAAGCTTGACATATTTATAGTTCCAAGTGATTTTGGCTCTAAATCTAATTCATCTTCATTGTCTATAAACATTTCGCTTTGCATTACACTTAAAGTCTTAGGTTCGGCATTAATTTGAACATTTTCTATATTCTCGGTTTTAGTATTTAAATCAGTAAATCTAAACTCTGCATCTTCTTTGAATGTATTAAAATTATTTACAGTAGATTGCATCGTAAAAATCATTTCTTCAATTTGAGCTGTTAGAGATTGAATTTCATTTTGAAGTTCTGCTATTTGAATAGATTGTTTTGTAATAATTGATTGATAATCATCAAGGCTCAAATTGTTTGCTTGGCCAGAAGTTGTATTGTTAAAAGTTGCTTTCTCAAGAACCTTTATCCTACTTTCAATTGTTTCCAACTTTTGAAGAAGTTTATCTAATGGAATTTCTTCCGCATAAAGCACTGGATTAAATGATACAAGAGCAATCAACGTAAAACAAAAATATAGACAAATCCTTTTGATCATAAAAATAGATATCTTTTTATAAGCCTAGACTTATCTTTTGTCTAAATAAAGGCGTAAAAAATAAATATCTATTTAATTTGTTCTTACAGTTACTGATCTTCTATTTTGTGCCCACGCTTTTTTGTTTGAGCCGCTGTTCACAGGTCTTTCTTTACCAAAACTGATAGTAGTAATCCTGCTAAAACTAATGCCTTGAGTCATCAAATAGTCTTTAGCAGCGTTAGCTCTACGATCTCCTAGTGCTAAGTTATATTCCCTAGTTCCTCTTTCATCAGCATGACCTTCAATCGCTATTGTAACTGATCCATTAGCCTTTAACCATTTAGCCTGTTTTTCCAATGTATTTTGAGCTGCTTTTGTAAGTGAATAGCTGTCGTATGCAAAAAATATTCTATCAGGAACATCTATCGCTAACATTTCAACAGTATCTGATCCAACATACACACCGTCTTTTATTTCAACAGCAGCGGTTGATGATGTTGATGATGTTGAAGTTGCAGATTCTTTTGGCACAGTTTCGCAAGCTACCAAAAACATTGCGAATAATACAATTACCAGGTATCTGGAATAATTCTGAAATGTTGAAACCATTTTAATAAACTCCCGTAATATTTTCAAAGCCGTGAATACTTTATTAACTTAAATTGCACAAGTCTAGGATAAAGTTATTACTTATTCTTTAAAATATGTCTAATTTCTAGGCTAAATTGCTCTTATTGTATTAATTTTGACCAAGATGGGTCAGATGCGTCAACCGGTGTAATAATTTTTCTCTCATTAAACCCAGTCAAATCAATAGACCATATAGATGAAGAGTGACCGTCCCCTGCATCATTTGCTTTTGTTTCACGATAAAATATTAATACTCTTCCATTCGATGACCATGATGGCGCTTCTTGATACCAATTTTCAGTAAGCAATCTTTCACCGCTTCCATCCGTTCTCATAACTCCAATAAAATATTGGCCCTGATAATACTTAGTAAAAGCAATAAGATCACCTCTTGGAGACCAAACAGGAGTTGCGTAGTTCCCCCCTTCTTTTGAAATTCTTTTTTGATTTCTTCCGTTACTATCCATTACATAAATTTGCTGAGAACCGCCTCTATCTGAATTAAATGTAATCCTCTTACCATCAGGAGAATAACTTGGGGATGTATCAATTGCTGGACTGTCAGTTAGTCGTTCAACAACGCGAGTTGTTAAATCCATCACATATAAATCAGAGTTGCCCTCTCTTGCTAAGCTCATAATAATTTTTCCTCCATCTGGAGAAAATCGAGGTGCAAAAGTCATACCCGGGAAATCGCCAACAACTTCTTGTATTCCTGTTTGAATATTTAATAAGTACACTCTGGGCAAATTTTTGAAATAGGAGAGATATGTAATCTCTTGCCTTACAGGATTAAATCTAGGGGTTAATACTAATTCTTTTCCACTCGTTAAAAACTTATGGTTAGCTCCATCTTGGTCCATGATTGCTAGTTTTTTTATTCTTTTGTTTTTTGGACCCTCTTCGGCAACATAAACTATCCTTGTATCAAAATAACCTTCCTCACCTGTAAGTCTCTCATATATTTTGTCAGCGATCATATGACTAATTCTTCTCCAATTATCAATTGTTGTAATAAGAACTAATCCCTCTATTTCTTTTTCCGCAAATGTATCCCATAAACGAAATTCTACTCTCAGCCTATCCTCTTCAATGGCAAGTTCTCCTGTAAGCAACCCTTGAGCTTTTATTAATCTCCAATCCGCAAATCTTGGTTTTAAATGCATGGCACGATTATTTTGAATAAATGCCTTATCGTCTATTGATGAGAACAATCCACTTCTTTCAAGGTCATCAGAAATTACTGTTCTAATATTTTCTGTTATTTTCTTATCTATAATTTCAGGATTATTATCGTGAAAGAACTCACTTATAGCAAGAGGAAGGGGCTCTCGATTACCCTCGGTTATATCAATTTCAATTAACGCATATGAAATATTAGTTATTAGTATTAAAGGAACTAAGTATAATAATAATTTTCTCATAATTAACCTCTTAGTATCTCTCTTGGATCAAAATTCAACTGTAAATTTTTCCAATTATCATAGCGCTCAGCTTCTGGCGCTTTGATTGGATCACATCGTCTTACTGCCCTAAGAGCACTCTCTGCGAGTGTTCTAAAGTATTTTTCACCCGGCTTATTCATCCGTTCGTGTTGAACAACTTCTGGTGACTTTAAAAGTGATCCATCTGTATTTAAAAATATTTTAATTTTTACGATCATGGTTTCATCATAGGGAATTCCAAGTGGAATGCTCCAACATTGCATAAATTGTGCTCTGATTGCGTCCTCCTCACTTAGAGTCAGTCGCTTATCGAGACTTGGTGTCGAATCAAGAGCTTCATAATCCTTCTCAACAATATCTTCTGGATTTGTTTGTTTTGTATCTTTTTGCTTGTCAATTAACTCAGCTAGTTTTAGAGGATCAAATTTATCTTTCTTTTTTATCTCTGGCTTTCTGACTGGCATATTTTGTATCATTTTTTCTTCAATTTTTTTATTTTCAATTTTCTCTTCTGTGGACGGATCTTTTACTTTTTCATTTGATTTTTCTTCTTTTGGTTTTTGAATTGGTTGATTTAATTTTTGTTCTTCTTTTTTATTTTCTTTTTCTGGTTTTTTATCCTCTTTCTTTTTACTAATCTGCGGTACGTTTGTTTTTTCTGCTATTTCGATAAGTTCAACTTGAATAACAGGTGGCATTTCAAGTTCATCATTATTAAATAAAGGGAGTGAGACTATTGTAAAAAAAAGGATGAACAAGTGAAGAGATACTGATCCTACAACTGAAATTCTCATATTTAAGTCCCATTAATTAATTGCTTACGGGTTTTGTAATTAAAGAAACTTTTGAAAAGCCTGATCCAGATAATTCCCCAAGTACTCTCATTACTTTTCCGTAATCAATTGCCTCATCTCCTCTGACGTATATCTTTGTATCTAATCTATTATCAGTTATTGCTTTTATCTTAGGAATTAATTCACCAATTGCTATTTCTGTTTCTTGAATATAGATTGTACCTATCTCATTGATTGTTACTTCCATTGGCTCATCATCAGATTGCAGAGAGTCAGCATTGCTTTCAGGAAGATCTACTTGTACGCCAACTGTTAATAATGGAGCAGTAACCATAAAAATTATAAGCAAAACCAACATTACATCAACAAAAGGTGTAACATTTATATCGCTAAAGGGTTTTGAACGAGTATTTTTAATCACTTAATAAATTTCATATTTATTTTGTACTAAGTCCTCTTGAGAAAATGACATTAAAGTGCTCTTTAAATCTATACATTCGCGCATTCTCGTCATTCACTTGGCTTGTGAAAATATTATAGGCTATTACAGCTGGTATAGCTGCCAGAAGTCCTAGAGCTGTAGCAAAGAGAGCTTCGGCAATTCCTGGCGCCACTACTGCTAAGGATGTATTTCTTGATATTGCAATTGACTGAAAAGAATTCATTATCCCCCAAACCGTCCCAAATAGACCGATAAAAGGTGTTGTTGCACCTATAGTTGCGAGATAGCTAAAGTATAGTGAGAGCTTTTCATTTTGATAATCAATTGCTGCTTCCATAATTCGATTAATTCTATCAGTAATGCTGTCGATATTTTTTTTGGTGTCTTTATTAGATTTTTCAATTTCATCTACTGCCTCAAGAAAAACATACTTTATAGGACTCTCTGAAAGATGGTGGGTAGTTGATGCAATTTCTTTGATTGAACGTCCTGACCAAAATTCTTCCTCAAATTGTTGGCTGATTTTTTTTAGAGACCTAAAAAGTCGTATTTTATGAATAATTATTGTCCATGAGAATATTGATGCAGCAAATAATATTAAAATTACTAATTTCACTACTAAGTCAGCCCTTAAGAAAAGCGACATTAAGGTGAATTCATCGTTTATTTGACTTGTACTAATTAGAGCTTCATTTTCCATATTATTATTTTAAAACTAAAAATTGTCTTAAATAGGGCATCAAGTGTCAGTCTTCTTACTTTCAAGTAAGATTTTATATAGTTCCATAAAGTCATCTAACCTTAAAACACACAATGAATTACCGGTTGTTTCCCTATTTCTTCTTGTAATTACCACAGGAAATGAATCTGATTTAGATGTTTCAATATTTTCTTCTACTTGCTTAATTGACTCATGGATTTTAAATTTTTCAGTTCTCTTTGCCTCTACGTAAATATGGGGAGTATTTTTTAAATCACTTCCACCTGACGATTTTATTGCTCCACCTCCAGACAGAGGCATCCGCTGCACAAGATCATCTCCACCAAAAACTTTTTCATTAAAATATTTGGCTAACTCTCTTTCATATCCATCACCTTTTCTTTTTGGAGAGCTGCCTGACATAAAAACGAATCAAAATTATCAATTCATTAAAGACTAATTAATATATTAAGATTTTAAAAGTTAATTAATCAAGCGATTCTGCTTAATTCTTCATCACTTGCCTCAAAATTTGAGAAGATCTGCTGAACATCTTCATCACTATCAAGCTCGTTTATTAGATTTATAAGTGATTTTAACTTATCGCCATCAACTTTTACTAATACATCTGGTCTCCATTGAAAACCAGATGAAACTGGCTCGCCATATTTAGCAGCTAATAAATCATAAAACTTTGACATTGTATCGGGCAAGCATACCGCTTCATATTCATCCTCTTCTACGAAACAATCTTCTGCACCATTTTCAATTGAAAAGTTAAAAAACTCATCCTCCGTTGCAACATCCTTATTAAATTTCAAAAAACCGTAATGTTTAAATGCATGTGAAACTGAACCTGTTTCACCTAATGATCCACCAAACTTTTGAAATGATGATCTTACATTAGATGCCGTTCTGTTTCTATTGTCAGTAAGTGCCTCAACAATTATAGATGTACCTGCAGGACCAAATCCTTCATATCTCATCTGGTCATAATTAACAGTATCTTTATCCAAAGACTTTTTTATAGCACGATCAATATTCTCTTTTGGAAAACTCGATGCCTTTGCAAGTTGAATTGCTGATCTTAATCTGGCGTTTTGATCAGGATCTGGGGAACCTAACTTTGCTGCAACAGTTATTTCTTTAGATAACTTAGAAAATAGTCCTGCTCTTTTTTTGTCTTGAGCACCTTTTCGGTATTGAATATTTTTAAACTTAGAGTGTCCCGCCATCTAACTTCCTATTTTTCCACCGATACGAATTGATTGAATATTTTTAGCAAGAAAATTATTATCCTGTGATTCTATGATTACGCCACATAATGTGCCTATACCATCAGCAGGAGGCACTCGTTTTCTTTCAGTGTCTTGTGTTGCAAATTTTCTGACAAATTCTTGTTTTTTAGTTCCAATCACGGAGTCATAATCACCACACATACCTGCATCTGTTTGGTAGGCCGTTCCATGCTCCATGATGTTGGCATCAGCTGTTGGAACGTGAGTATGCGTACCTACTACCGCGGTTACACGTCCATCAAGATGATGACCCATTGCCATCTTTTCACTCGATGCTTCAGCATGAAAATCCACAAAAATGAATGATAAATCATGTACGTCAATTTTTTGCAATACCTCCTCAATTTTAAAAAAAGCATTATCACAGGAGCGCATAAATAAGTTGCCCATTATATTAATAACTGCAATTTTTTCCTTATTGGCCAGTTCATAAATATTAAATCCTAGTCCAGGCGATCCCTCTGCAAAATTGTAGGGCTTTAAGAGATTTTGATCCTTATCGATGTAACTAGTTATCTCTTTTTGATCCCATAAATGATTTCCCGTGGTAATGACATTTACACCATATGAATACAACTCATTACATATATTTTCTGTAATGCCAAAGCCGCCTGCTGCGTTTTCACCATTTGCTATTACAAAGTCAATATTGTGTTCTTTAATCGCTTGCGGGAGATGATCTCTTAAGGAATGCCTACCAGACCTTCCCATTACATCCCCTAGAAATAAAATTTTCATATTGCCTTATATAAATAACTTTCAGTTAAAATCCAATCAAGTTTTTGATCATGACCTTCAATTGGAATTTCATAAATATTTTGAAAAGAAAATCCCAGTCCCACTTTAATAATATCTTTTTCTTTTTGGGAAGAAAAATATTTATCATAAAAACCTCCTCCATATCCTAATCTAAAACCACTTTCATTAAATGCTAGCAAAGGTACTAAGACTAGTTTTGGAAAAATAATTTCATTGGTTACTTCGGGTTCTAAAATATTATATTTATTTTTAATTAATTTAGTTCCAGTACTATATTTAAAAAAATTAATTTCATTCGTTTGGTAATCAATTTTAGGTAAGCAAATATTAATATTTTTTTCAATAAGGTATTTATTTAGAGCTTTAGTACTTAATTCAGAATTATAATCGATATATGAACCTACGTAGTCACTATTCATATTATGTAATAATGGACGTAAATGTAAGTGAGACATATTTTTTTCTTCGTAGTCTCTTGAAAGGTGTTTTCTTCTATTGATTAAAAATTTGCGTAATATTTTTTTTTCTAGATGATACTCTGTATTAATCATTAATGTTAATGATTAGAAAAATTTCTTAACTTGCCTGTGAAAGCTTAGATAGTAAATCTGTTAATTTTTCATTATTAGTTTCAATGTATTTTTGACTTTCCATTTGTTGTTGGTCTAAAATTTTTTCTTTTGAACTAATGCTTGCTTGAAGCTCTTCAATCTTAGTCAAATTTGAACTTAATTTTTGATTAAGATCGTGTATCTCATCAGCAATCAACAACGAAGCCATTACCATTAGCCTAGTTTCACCTATTTTTCCAAATCTTTTGGTCAATTCTCTGACTTTAAAGTCAATTCGGGAACTAAGTTGCTTTAGGTGATTTTCTTCTCCCGGATCGCAAACTATCGCATAATCTTGATCATTAATATTTACAACTATTTCAGGCATCAATTATGAATCCAATATGTCTTTAATTGTATAAATATTTTCATCAAGCTGAGATGAAATATTTCCGGCAATATTTTTGAGCTCTAGAAAATCAGATTTTAAGATTTTAATTTCGTTTTCAAGGTGGCTATTTTCGTTAAGAAGTTTGGCATTTTCATTTTCAAGAGATGGAATTTTTTTTGCTTCTTGTAACAATTTTTCAATTTCTCTTCCAAGACTAGCAATGGTATTACTGAATTGATCTTTAGTATCTTGATATGTTGACATGTCGCACCCTTAATCGTTAGGGGGAGTTTAACTGTCTTTTTTATTCCCAGTCAACTTTTAAAATCATAAAAAAAATTAAATTTTTTTTGTGAATAAGATATTATAATTTAAGACTCTTTCTACTTTATTGCTTATATTAGGCTCATTATTGGTATTTAAAATAAATGTCTCAAAACTCAAATTCTTCTTCTATCCCTCACGAGAATATGGCAAATGCCATTAGATTCTTATCGATTGACGCTGTTGAGAAGGCTAAGAGCGGGCACCCAGGATTGCCAATGGGTATGGCTGATGTTGCCACTGTTCTTTTCACTAAATTTCTAAAGTTTAATTCTAATGCCCCCAAATGGTATGATAGAGATAGATTTGTATTGTCTGCTGGGCATGGCTCGATGCTTTTGTATTCTCTTCTGTATCTCACTGGTTACCGTGATATGACCATAAAGGATATCAAAAGATTTAGACAACTTGATAGTAAATGTGCTGGTCATCCAGAATATGGACATGCTCAAGGTATTGAAACAACTACTGGCCCTCTAGGTCAAGGAATAGGAAATGCTGTAGGAATGGCATTAGCTGAAAAAATACTGAGCAGCCAATTTGGAGATAAGATTATCGATCACTATACATACGTAATAGCCAGTGATGGTGACTTGATGGAAGGAATATCACATGAGGTCGCTTCATTTGCGGGTCATTTGAAGTTAAATAAGTTAATTGTTTTTTTTGATGATAATGGAATTTCAATTGATGGACCTGTTAAACTCTCGAATTCTGAAAATACAAGTGACCGTTTTAAAGCCTACGGATGGAACACGATAAAAATTAATGGGCATAATAAAGATGAAATTACAAAAGCTATAACAAAAGCTAAAAAATCAAAAAAACCCACTTTAATTTCTTGTAAAACAAAAATTGGCTTTGGCTCACCTAACAAGCAGGGAAAGTCTTCCTCTCATGGCAGTCCACTAGGGGAAGAAGAAGTAAGCTTAACTAGATCCAAACTAAAGTGGCCTCATAAACCCTTTTCGGTTCCAACAGATGTATTAAATGAATGGAAAAAGTCTGGCAAGAGATCAACTGATGTGTATAAAAAATGGAAAATAGATTTTGAAAAACTCTCCAAAAAGAAAAGAGATGAATTTGAAAGAAGAATTAGCGGAAATATTCCAAAAAAAGTTAATCTGCTTTTAAGCAAGTTTAAAAAAGGCTCAATTAAGAAACCAATTGATATAGCAACGCGGCAAGCCTCTGAGATGGTGATTAACCAAATTGCACCCATCATGCCAGAACTAGTTGGTGGATCTGCAGATCTTACCGGCTCAAACAATACTAAGGGTAACAAAGTGGATGTTATTAATAATAAAAATTACAGAGGTAATTATATCTATTATGGAATAAGAGAGCATGGAATGGCAGCCATTATGAATGGCTTATCATTGCATAGAGGTATTATACCATTTGGAGGAACATTTTTAATATTTTTAGATTACTGTAAGCCTTCTCTTAGACTTGCGGCTCTTATGAAGCAGAGGGCTATTTATATTTTAACACACGACTCAATTGGCTTGGGTGAAGATGGCCCTACTCATCAACCAATTGAACAGCTGGCATCCCTAAGGGCAACGCCAAATGTAAAAGTATTCCGACCTGCTGATGTTATTGAAACAGCTGAAGCATGGGAATTGGCTTTATCAAGTCAAAAAGGTCCATCTGTTATTGCCCTAACTAGACAGAAGCTGCCTATGCTTAGAAGCAAATATTACGCAAAAAATATTAGTTCTCAGGGCGCATATGAAGTTAAAAGCAACTCTAAAAACCCAGATATTTCAATCTATGCCTCAGGTTCTGAGGTAGAAATAGGGATTCAGCTAATGGGCCTACTAGAAAAGAAGAAAAAAAATGTAAGAGTGATTTCAGTACCGTGCATGGAGCTTTTTAAAATTCAAAATAAGACATATCAAAAAAAGATCAGAGGGAATTCTAAGTTGAATATATCAATTGAAGCTGGCTCAAGTTTTGGATGGAGTGAGATCTGTGGAGGAAATACTGTGAATATATGCATGAAAGATTTTGGAGCCAGCGCTCCCTATAAAAAACTTTATGATTACTATGGCTTCACAGCAAAAAAAATATTAAAGCAAGTAATTAATAAAATATAGGAGTTATCAAAATGGCAGTAAATGTTGCAATTAGTGGGTTTGGAAGAATCGGTAGATTAGTTCTCAGATCAATTATAGAGAGTAAACGTAAGGATATTAATGTTGTTGCAATAAATGACTTAGCGCCTGTTGATACAAACGCCTTCTTACTAGCTAATGATACAGTGCACGGACCTTTAAACGAAAAAATTTCTGTAAAGAAAAATAAAATGACCATTGGAAGGAAAACTATTTCAGTACTTAATGAAAGAGATCCACAAAAACTTCCATGGAAGAAAATGAAAATTGACGTGGCTCTTGAATGTACTGGCTTATTTGCCTCGAAAGAAAAAGCATCTATGCATATCAAAGCTGGAGCAAAAAAAGTTCTTGTCTCAGCCCCCTGCTCTGAAGCTGATAAAACAATAGTATATGGGGTAAACGAACAAGAAATAACTCGCAATGATCTAGTTGTTTCGAATGCATCTTGCACTACAAACTGTTTGGCACCAGTTGTTAAAGTTCTTCACGAAAAATTTGGAATTGTTCATGGATATATGACTACCATTCATGCATTTACAGGTGACCAAAGTGTTTTGGATACATTTCATCCTGATTTAAGAAGAGCTAGAGCTGCTTCAATGTCAATGATACCTACATCAACAGGTGCAGCCAAAGCAGTTGGGTTAGTGATGCCAGAATTATCAGGAAAACTAGATGGAACGGCAATAAGAGTACCAACTCCCAATGTATCACTTATCGATTTTAAATTTGTATCAAAAAAAACAATGAAAGTAGATAGCGTAAATAAAGCTATGACCGCTGCGTCACGATCCAATAAATTGAAAGGCATACTCAACGTTAATTCAGAGCCACTGGTTTCATCAGATTTTAATCATAATCCTGCTTCATCAAATTTTGACCTGACTCAAACACAAGTCATTGATGGAAAATTTGGAAGAGTTTTAAGTTGGTATGATAATGAGTGGGGTTTCTCAAATAGAATGTGTGATACTGCAGTAGCAATGAAAAGATCAAAATAGTAATGCTGGATGTCTCTAATCTAAAAAAGATTACTGAGAAAAATAAAACTGTATTAATAAGATTTGATCTTAACGTTCCACTAGATTCTATTAATGAATATATAAGTGATAGAATAATTAGAATTAAAAAACCTATTTTAAATCTGTTGCATGAAAATCATAAAGTCATTATTTTATCTCACCTGGGTAGACCAAATGGAGAGATAAAGGATGAGCTATCACTGCAACAAGTAGTTCCTCAGCTAGAAAAAGTTCTTGAAAAAAAAATAAATTTCTTACCAGATTGCATCGGAAATGAAATAAAAGACAAAATTAATTCGCTTGAATATGGAACAGTTATTTTATTAGAAAACTGTAGATTCTATAAAGAAGAGGAAGAGAATGATCATAACTTTGCAAAACAGTTATCTGAGTTAGCTGATGTCTACATAAATGATGCATTTGCCTGTGCACACCGCACACATGCATCAATTGAGGCAATATCGCATTTCATGCCTTCATATTGTGGCGATCTTCTTGAAGAAGAAATAATTAATTTGCAAGAAGTGATACATGAGCCTCTTAGTCCTGCTCTTACAATAATAGGAGGTTCTAAAATATCCACAAAAATTACTGTTCTTAAAAACTTATCAAAAAAAATGGATACCATTGTCATAGCTGGCGGTATGGCAAATAACTTTTTGAAATACTATGGATATAATATCCAAAAATCATTGCATGAGAAAAATGTCGACCACTTAATTAAAGAAATATTAGATATTTCGTCAAAAAATAATTGTAGGTTAGTTTTGCCAATTGATGTGGTCACAGCAGATAAAATTTCAGACAAGGCAGACACTAAAGAGTCTGAAATTGATAATATTGAAGAACAAAATATGATTCTGGATATAGGCAAAAAAACATTGAAGTTAATAAAAAATGAAATTAGTAAATCTAAAACTGTATTCTGGAATGGTCCACTTGGAGTATTTGAAACTTCTCCATTTGACAAAGGCACTGTAGAAATTGCAAATTTTATTGGCACTCTAACTGAAAATAAGAAAGTTAGGTCATTTGCTGGTGGAGGTGATACAATTTCTGCATTGGACTTAGCGCGTGTGAAAGATAAATTTTCTTATGTTTCTACTGGCGGTGGTGCATTACTTGAGCTAATAGAAGGTAAGAAATTACCAGGCCTGGTCGCATTAGGAATTTTATAATAGGAGATGAAAATGATACCAAAAACTTTAGAAGATATTGCAAGCTATATTGTAAAGGACGGCAAAGGAATACTAGCAGCTGACGAAAGCACTGGAACAATAGAAAAAAGATTTAAGTCAATTGATGTGGAATCAACTGAAGATAACAGAAGAAAATATAGAGAAATGCTTTTTAGATCTCCCGCTATGGCAGAGGCTATCGGTGGGGTAATTTTATTTGATGAAACTCTGAGACAAAAAGCACAAGATGGATCATATTTAAGAGACGTAATTTTAAACCATGGATCACTACCTGGAATTAAAGTAGACCAAGGAGTAAAAGAGCTGGAAGATAATTCTAATGAAAAAATCACAACTGGATTAGATGGCCTAAATGAACGTTGTAGAGAATATGATGAATTGGGTGCTAAATTTACTAAATGGAGAGCGGTAATCAATATTAGCGATGGCATGCCATCTACAAAATGTATCAATGAAAATATGTTAGCTTTATCCAAGTACGCCCTTATAGCTCAAGAAAATAATATGGTACCAATAGTAGAACCTGAAGTCATTATGGATGGCCCGCATACAATAGATCAATGCTATGACGTTACTAAGAATACATTATCTGTACTTTTTGAAATGCTTGATAAAAAAAATATAAATATTAAGGGCACTCTTTTAAAACCTAACATGGTAGTTTCAGGAACAGAAAATAGTCATCAAGCAAATTATAAGGAAGTTGCAGAAAAAACTCTTGATTGCCTAAATTCCTCTGTGCCTGATGAATTACCAGGCATTGTTTTTCTTTCTGGTGGTCAATCTGATGTTGATGCAACGGCACACTTAGATGAGATGAATAAAATTGGTGGTTTTAAATGGAAACTAAGCTTCTCTTATGGAAGAGCATTGCAGCAAGCAGCATTGAAAGCTTGGTCAGGTAATGACAGCAATCTAGAGCATGCACAAAAAGCATTTAGCCATCGTGCAATCATGAATATGAAAGCTTCTTTAGGTGAATGGAGCGAATCACTTGAGAGTTAATTGAATGAAAATTAATGGAAATTCTGTTAAACCTGGCATGATTTTAGAGCATAAGGGTGAGTTGTGGACTGTTGCCAAATCACAATCAGTAAAACCAGGCAAGGGTGGAGCATTCAACCAGGTTGAAATGAAAAATATTAAAACTGGATCAAAACTAAATGAGAGGTTCAGAGCCTCTGAGGAGGTAGAACGTGTTCGGGTAGATGAAGAAAAGTACCAATATTTATATAAACAAGATGATAAACTAGTATTTATGAATTCAGACTCATACGAACAAATAGAACTGGACTCAGAAATTGCTGGAGATCGAATGGTCTTAATGAGTGAAAATGATGAAGTTATAATTGAAATGTACAATGACAAAGCTATAGGAATACAACTTCCAAAAACTCTCTCCTTTATTGTTAGTGAAACGGAGGCGGTTGTTAAGGGTCAAACAGCTGCATCTTCAAATAAACCTGCAATATTAGAGAATGGCATAAGAGTAATGGTACCACCTTTTATTGAACAAGGTGAGAAAATTGAAATCAATACAGAGGACTTAACTTATTCTAAAAAAGTTGACTAATGAGTTACTCTGACCCTTATATAAATGCAATATTCCTTGCTTCAAGAAAAGTGAGTAAAAATCTCATACGTGACTTTGGAGAAGTTGAAAAATTACAGGTATCTTTAAAGGGAGTTTCTGATTTTGTTTCTTTAGCAGACACCCGAGCAGAGAAGCAAATAATAAAAGAACTTGCTTATTCATATCCTAAAATAAATATACTTGCTGAAGAAAATGGAACAATAAAATACTCAGACGATAATATGAGATGGATAATCGATCCTCTTGATGGAACGAGTAATTTTGTTTTTGGTATCCCCCATTTCGCGATTTCAATTGCTTTAGAAAAAGACAATGAAATTATTGTAGGTGGAGTTTATCAGCCGCTGACAGATGAATTTTTTTGGGCTGTAAAAGGTAGGGGTGCTTTTTGCAATAACCTAAGGCTAAGAGTTTCATTAAGGGAAAACTTAGAAGACTGCATGATTGGAACAGGCATTCCTCACAAAGGAATGAAAGGACACGAAGAGTATCTGCCTGGACTTAAAACAGTAATGGAAAATGTATGTGGTATTAGAAGATTGGGCGCTGCATCTTTGGATCTAGCATATGTTGCTGCTGGCAAATATGACGGTTATTGGGAAAAAAACTTAAAGCTAGTTGATATCGCTGCAGGATCATTAATTGTAAAAGAGGCAGGCGGAAAAGTAACTGACTTTGAAGGAAGAGAGGAATATTTCAATTCAGGGCGAATTCTTGCAACTAACTTTAGAATTCACGATCAACTTCAAAAAATAATTTAATTATATTTTTATACCAAATCTATTTAAAATTTTCTTTTCAAATTTCCAAAAATATTGGAGTTGTCCAAAAGGAATGGCAACTACTAATAATAATATTTGATATATAAAAAATAAAAGAATAATTCTAATTGGCCAAAATATAATTGGATTAAAGTTTTCCTCTTTTAAGCCGATGATTTCAAAAAATTCGACTGTTATATAAAGTGATAAAGATCCCGTGATTGCGAATACTACCATTATCAACGTAAACTGCCAAAAACTGATAATATTAAGCCTTTTCATCATTGCATTAACTATTCTCATAGAAATTCACTAAATAAATATTGATCAGAATTATTATATAGGTTAATTAACCTCAAAATTAACTAAATAAAATGAAAAAAAATAAACATCCAAATTATCATACAATTAACGTTGTAATGACAGATGGTACGAAGTTTGAAACGAAGTCCACATGGGGAAAAGAAGGAGATACAATGTCTCTTGATATAGATCCTTTATCTCATCCTGCATGGACCGGTGGGCAGCAAAAAATTCAAGACAAAGGTCAAGTAAGCAGATTTAAGAAGAGATTTAGCAATCTTAAAACTTAAACTTCGAACCTTGAAATCAAGATAATCATCACAATATGTGTTTTGTTGGTGGCAATAATGCATCAGCAAAATATGCCTAGCTTAATTTAAGTAGGCTAAAACTTTTAATCGCTTAAGGAGGATTAAACTATGACTACATTTGACTTATCGCCATTACTGCGCTCAAGCGTAGGTTTTGACGCATTTGACAATATTTTTGACTCTGTCTTTAACATGAATGAGACTGGAAGTGCTTACCCGCCTTACAATATTGTGAAATCAGGTAATAATTACACCATAACACTTGCAGTAGCTGGTTTTTCAATGTCTGACTTAGACATTTCTGTTCAAGAAAATGAGCTAATAATCAGTGGTAAGACCAATGATTCTGAAAATAACGTTGAGTTCTTGCATAAAGGTATTGCTGGGAGAAGCTTTGAAAGAAAATTTCGACTAGCTGACACTATCAAAGTATCTGATGCAAACTATGAGAATGGTTTATTGCATGTATTTCTTGAAAGGGAAATTCCAGAACATCAAAAACCAAGAAAAATAGAAATTAATAATAAAATTAATTAATTTTAATAAGGAGCTGCTGATAATATTTAGCAGCTCCTCTATATTTTTATGAAAGCAATTATTTTTGACAAATTTGGAGGCCCTGAAGTCCTGTATGTATCTGATAACATAGAAACACCAGTTGTTAGTGATGAAGAAGTATTAATCAAAGTTCATGCAGCAGGGATAAATAGACCTGACATATTGCAACGCATGGGGCAATATCCACCTCCTAGAGGTGCTTCGGAGATACTTGGACTAGAGGTTTCAGGATGTATAGTGGATTGTGGTAAAGGTATTGATAAGGAATTTCTAGATAAAAATGTTTGTGCTCTAGTAACAGGTGGTGGATATGCGGAATATGTGAAATGCCATAAATCAACAATACTACCTATTCCCAAAGGCATTTCGCTTAGTGATGCTTGCACTATCCCTGAAACTTTTTTTACAGTATGGACAAATTTATTTGACCTTGCGAAACTTAAAAGGGATGAAACCCTACTTATTCATGGTGGCGCTAGCGGTATTGGTTTAACTGCTGTTTCGATGGCAATAGCCTTTGGAGTGAAGTGCATTGTTACAGTAGGATCTGATGAAAAAGAAAATTATTTAAATTCTCTAAATATAGAACGAGTAATTAATTATAAAACTGATGATTTTGAAAAAATAATTCTCAACGAATATAAAGGCATTGATGTAATTCTGGATATGGTAGGAGGAAATTACTTCCAAAAAAATTTAAATATAATGAATCGTTTTGGAAGACTAATTAATATTGCTTATCTTCAGGGCTCAAAGATTGAAGCTAATCTTCTTCCTATTATGCTAAAGAGATTAATCATTTCAGGATCTACTCTAAGAACAAGGGCAAATAAAGAAAAGGCAGAAATAGCGGAAAATCTTAAAAAGAATATTTGGCCTTTGATAGAAAATAACAATATTAAACTTCATATTGATAAAAAATTTGATATGAGTGATGTCTCAAAAGCACACCAATACATGGAAAATAATAAAAATATTGGCAAATTACTGCTAAATTTTGAGTAAAGCTTTGAAAAAATGATAAACTAACATATAAGGATTTTTTTAATTACAGATTATGAAAACAATAAAATTACCACTTATGCCAAAGGCTACTGCAATTTGGCTTGTAGATAACACTTCCCTCTCTTTCAGGCAGATAGGAGATTTCTGTGGCATGCACGAACTGGAAATCAAAGGTATAGCTGACGGCGAAGTGGGTGCAGGAATAAAAGGATTAAATCCGATTACTAGTGGCCAATTAACTAAAGAAGAAATTGATAGATGTGTTGCATCCGAAGAAGAAGAGCTTCAAATCATTGAAAATGAAATCTCTGAAAAAACAGAACAATCAAAGAAAAAAAAGAAATATACGCCCCTATCTAAAAGACAAGATCGCCCAGATGCTGTTTATTGGTTAATTAGAAATCACCCCGAGTTGAAGGACTCTCAGGTAGCTCGTTTAGTAGGAAGTACAAAAAATACTATAGACGGTATAAGAAAGAGAACGCATTGGAATATGGCTAACATCAGACCTCAAGACCCAATCGGTCTTGGTCTATGCAGGCAAATAGAATTAGATGAAGCTCTTGAAAAAGCTGAACGCTCAATCAAGCGTGCTGAAAAGAAAAAAGCAAAAGAAGAAAAGCTAAAGTTAGAGGAAATGAACGTTAAAAATGATGAGAGTCTCTCCTCTGCAAATACAACTATAGACGAATAAGTATTACTGATGAAAAGTTTCCCACTCGTTAGCATAATAATGGGAAGCCAATCTGATTGGCCAACAATGAAATATGCATCAAAAATTCTAAACACTTTTAAAATCAAACATGAAGTAAAGATTATTTCAGCCCACCGCACTCCCAAAAGATTGTTTACATACGCGGAAGAGGCTGACAAAAGAGGCATAAAAGTAATTATTGCAGGAGCTGGAGGGGCTGCTCATCTTCCTGGTATGACTGCATCAATAAGTAATTTACCTGTGCTGGGTGTTCCAGTTGAGTCAAAAAAATTAAAAGGATTGGATAGCTTGTTATCAATAGCTCAAATGCCAGCGGGAGTTCCTGTGGGATCACTTGCTGTGGGTGAATCAGGAGCAAAAAATGCTGCCTTATTAGCAATCTCAATATTAAGTGGAGAAGATAAAATTCTTAAAAACAAATATAAGAGTTGGCGTTTAAAACAAACCAAGTCAGTAAATATCAACCCTAAAAAATGAGTTTAAAAGTTTCCACCGTTGGCATCATTGGTGGTGGACAACTTGGTATGTTCTTAGCACATTCCTGTGGTAATTTAGGACTTAGAGTATTCGTTTACTCAGACAGCAAGAAAGTTCCCGCAGAAAAATATGCTGACAAGATGTTCTATGGCTCCTTTGAAGATATTGAAAGTTTGAAAATTTTTAGTAGTGAAGTAGACCTTATAACCTATGAATTTGAAAATGTATCAACCAAGGCTCTTAAAAAATTAAAGAGAAAGAAAATATATCCACCTATTTCTGCACTGACTATTAGTCAGGATAGAAAAAAAGAGAAGCAATTCTTCTCAAAAAATAAAATTAATCATGCAGGAATTGGCCTTCTAAATAAAAAGCATAATTTGAAAAAACTAGAATCTTCAATTCAGTATCCTGTAATATTAAAAACAACCAGATTTGGCTACGATGGCAAAGGACAAGCGTTGGTACAAAATACTAAAAATTTAAAAAGAAAATGGAAAGAAAATAACTATCAGGACTGTATTATAGAAAGAAAGATTAATCTTAAAGAAGAAGTTTCAGTTATATGTGCTAGAGACATTAAGCGAAATTTTTACTTTTATCCGACATTCGCTAATGTGCATAAAGATCATATACTTTTTGAAACCACATCGCCTAGTAACATAGATGCAAAAATTGAAGGCGAGTTATTAAAAATATCAAGGAGAATTATTACAAAGCTAAATTATATTGGATTATTAACGATTGAATTTTTTATTGATAAAGAAAATAATATTTTTGTTAATGAAATTGCTCCAAGAGTTCACAATTCTGGTCATATAACACTGGATAATGCTAACATAAGTCAATTTGAATTGCATATAAGAGCCATTACAGGAAAAAAAATTCTTAAACCCAAAATACTTAAAAAAGGACTTATGAGAAATCTCATAGGTAATGAAATAAAAAAAGTAAGTAGAATAAAATATATAAGGAGGTATAAAGACTTTAAAAAAAATATTAAGTATGACTATGGCAAAAAGATCGTAAAAGGTGGGCGGAAAATGGGTCACATTAATTTTATCTCATAATTGAATTTAATTTTATTTGGCTAGACAAAGGAATTCCAAGATGGTAAAAACTCCCAAATTTGAAGTGCTCTTAAGGAGGGCAGAACAATAGTTGAAGTAAGTGTAAAAGATAATAACGTTGAAGGAGCTTTACGCATCCTAAAGAAAAAAATGCAAAGAGAAGGTATTTTTAAAGAAATGAAAATGAGAACTTACTTCGAAAAACCTAGCCAGAAAAAATTAAGAGAAAGAGCGGAAAACATTCGTCGTTCTCGAAAAATGGCTAGAAGAAAATTGTACAGCTGAAAATATAGCTATAAAGCCTTAACGATACCCTCTACCATTTTTTTAGCATCAGAGAAAAGCATCATTGTATTATCTCTGTAAAACAGTTCATTATCGACCCCTGCGTAACCTAGGCCTCTACCCCTCTTAACAAATAAAACTGTATTTGCATTTTCTACATCAAGTATAGGCATTCCATAAATTGGGGAGGATGGGTCAGTTTTGGCTATAGGATTAGTTACGTCATTCGCTCCAATTACAAATGCTACATCTGCTTGAGAAAATTCTGAATTAATATCTTCCAATTCAAAAACATCATCATATGGAACGTTAGCCTCTGCTAACAAAACATTCATATGGCCAGGCATTCTTCCTGCAACGGGATGAATTGCAAAAGTTACTTTGACTCCATTTTTTTTCAAGGCATCAGTCATCTCTTTTAGTACATGCTGAGCTTGAGCTACAGCCATTCCATAACCTGGAACGATAATTACAGATCCTGCGTTCTTCATTATAAATGCTGCATCATCAAAGCCGCCTTCTTTTACTGGTCGTTGCTCGACATCCTTATTAACTGCAATATCATCACCCCCAAAACCACCTAGTATTACGCTTATGAATGATCTATTCATTGCGGCACACATTATATATGAGAGTATTGCGCCAGACGATCCAACCAATGCACCTGTAATTATTAGAGCTGTATTCCCAAGTGTAAACCCGATACCCGCTGCAGCCCATCCTGAATATGAATTAAGCATAGATACAACCACTGGCATATCAGCGCCACCAATCGGGATAATAATTAAGAATCCAATTATAAATGATAGTGCGATAATTGTTAAATATATCTTTTGGTCTTGGTTGAAGCAAAAATAAACAATACCTGCGATGATTATAATCCCAATAAGTAAATTGAGCATGTGTTGACCTTTAAATACTATCGGAGAACCAGACATTATTCCTTGAAGTTTACCGAATGCAATGACAGAGCCTGAAAAAGTGATTGCACCTATCACTGCTCCCAAAGACATTTCAACTAAACTTAGAGTTTTTATATTTCCCAAGGTCCCAATTTTAAATGCCTCAGGTGCATAAAATGCAGCTAGCGCAACAAATACAGCAGCTAAACCAACAAGGCTATGGAAGCCCGCAACTAATTGTGGCATGTCCGTCATAGCAATTCTTTTCGCAATAATTGCCCCTACTATTCCACCAATAGCAATTGCAACTATAACGAGTATGACCGTTTGAATATCTGAAGTAAAAAAATTAACCGAAAATAAAGTTGCTAAAATAGCAATTACCATTCCTAAGATTCCAAAGATATTTCCCCTTCTAGAACTTTCTGGAGAAGAAAGCCCTCTTAAGGCAATTATGAAAAATACACCAGATACAACATACGCAACAGCAACTAGGTTTGTGAGCATCTATTCTTTATCCTCTTTCTTTGGTTTTTTCTTGTACATCGCAAGCATTCTTTGCGTTACTAGAAACCCCCCAAATATATTCACAGCGGCTAAAAGCACAGCAAGGAAGCCAAAGCCTTTAGAGAGATTTCCTAAAAGTGATAGATCATTGCTAAGAACTAGAGCAAATAATCCACCAACAATTATAACTGATGATATTGCATTAGTGACTGCCATCAAAGGTGTGTGTAAGGCAGGTGTAACACTCCATACGACGTAGTATCCAATAAAAATAGATAAAACAAATATTGTTAGTCTAAAAATATTTGGATCAACTAATTCCATTATATAAACTCCTTATTGGTTATTTCTTTATTCTTAGTGACAAGTATACCTTTTACAATTTCATCTTCCCAATCAATGCTTAATTCTTTTGTCTCACTATCAATCAATAAATCTAAAAAATTCAAAATATTTTTAGAAAAAAGGGATGAAGCATCTTGAGAAATAGTTGATGTAATATTTTTTACACCTACGACAATAACTCCGTTCACATTATTTGTTTCGCCAGCAGTTGAGCATTCACAATTGCCTCCACTTTCTGCTGCTAAATCAATGATTATTGATCCTGGCTTCATAGAATTTACTTGCTCTTTTGAAATCAGTAGTGGGGCATTTCTGCCTGGTATTAAAGCTGTACATATTGCAATATCTTGAGATGCTAAGGTTTCAGAAATTAGATTTGCTTGCTTTAATTTGAATTCTTCACTCATCTCCTTTGCATATCCTCCAGATGTCTCAGCATCTTGAGCTTCATCATCTTCAACCATTACAAATTTGCCACCCAAGCTTTCAACCTGTTCTTTTGCAGCCATTCTGACATCAGTTGCCGAAACAATTGCTCCTAACCTTTTTGCTGTCGCGATAGCTTGCAGTCCTGCAACGCCTGCTCCAAATACCATGACCTTGGCAGGAGCTATTGTTCCTGCTGCTGTCATCATCATTGGCATTGCTTTATTAAAAAGATAAGTCGCATCAATAACCGCTTTATATCCTGCCAAATTTGATTGTGACGATAAAATATCCATGGATTGAGCTCTTGTTATTCGAGGCATTAACTCCATTGCGAATGATGTCACCCCTTTATCTTTTAACTTATTAAGTGTTTCACTATTATTATATGGGTCGAGCGATGCAATCAGTATGGATCCCTCATTCATAAGTGCGATTTCATCGTCATTTGGTTTATTAATTTTAAGTATCAGATCAGATATACTTATGTCAGTAATTTCATTCGATATTGTTGCTCCACTTTTAATGTATTCTTCATTAGAAAAATTTGAGTTTAACCCAGCATTGTCCTGTATAACTACATTAAGACCCCAGTCTGTCATCTTCTTCACAGTATCTGGAGAAGCTGCCACTCTAGAGTCAGTATTACTTTCTTTAATAATATAAACTTGCATAGTGAATAGAATTTATAATAAGAAGATTGCCATAAATACTAGGACAAAGACAACTCCCACAGATCCCCATACAATTAGCTTTCCAAAAAATGAGTAGGTTTTTTTCTGTTCTGAAATATCCATAATATTCAATGTAATATATTTCTTAATTTATAATTTAACAGCATTATTTTTATATAACTTTTAGCATAAAAATTTATTTTATTGAATTTTTACAATGCTTTAGAAGGCTTTGAATGATCCCAATCAATGACGAGAGATCTTAATGCCGCCACCAACGCTAATGGTTGATCTACCATAATATGATGGTGTGCTTCAGGAATATTTATTATCGGAGATTTTTTGTCCATTAACTCATGCATGTATTTTGCACTCCGACCTGGAAAAAGTAATGACTTTTCGCCTCTAAATATTGCAACCCTACATTTTAGTCCCTTAAGTTTATTTCTATACATTGCTTGTCTTTCTGCAAAACTATCACTATTAAAAATTCTCATATAATTTGGATCAAACTTCCAAGTCCACCCACCTCTTACTTTTTTAATAGATTTTTCTGCAATGTAATCCATTACGTAATCAAGTGCATCATTTTGGGATGGAACAAGTCTGAACCTGTTTCTTATATCGGACTGTTTTTTATATACTTTATTTGCTCTTATTTTGAGATCAAATTTTGGAGGCTTATCTGAAGGAGGCATTATTGCAGTATCTACAATTACTAATCCATATAGCGTTTTTTTCATTGATGAAGCAGCAATTACACTACACATACCACCTAAACTGTGCCCAACTAGTATAGGCTTCTTAAGTTTTTCTTTTTTACATACACCCACAATTTCATCTCCCCAAGATTCTATTGAATATGTTTTCTTCCAATCACTGTCGCCCATACCTCCTAAATTCATTGCGATGACTCTGTGAGTTTTAGCAAAATAAGGTCCGATAAAGTTCCACCATTCAGCATGAGCCATTCCTCCATGAACAAATATTAATCCAGGATTTTTTTTATCACCCCAAGTATTATAAACAATTTTAGTACCCTTCACTTTCACAAAGCATGCCTCAGGCGTATTAGCGATTGAGTCTTTAAACCATTGAGGTGTATTTGTATTCATGAAGTAAATTTCTTTAATGATTTAACTATTGTTTTGTGTAATAGCCTTGAAACTCTTTTTATCTTAGTTGGGTTTGAAAGTAAATCATTTCTGACTTCTATTAGCGCA
>CABZHU010000004.1 GCA_902525575.1 uncultured Pelagibacteraceae bacterium | reverse complement strand
GGTTTCTGAATTTCTTGTTACTCTTACTTTAGCATTTTTATTAACAGAACCTTCAACAACAATACAACCTGCGATTGAGCCTATTTTTGAAACTTTGAAAATTTGTAGAACTTCTGCTTTACCAATAAAGCTTTCTTGAAGAGTAGGCTTAAGTTTACCGCTTGCGAAATCAGAAACATATTCGAGAAGTTCATAGATAATATTAAAATTTTGAATATTTAGATTACTTAGCTTAGCCTTTGATTTTGCCTCTTTTGTCGCTGTCGTATTAAATGAAATGAGTAATGCGTTAGATGCTGACGCAAGAGCAACATCACTTTCATTTATAAATCCTACACCTGAATGAATTACTTTTATGTTTATCTTATCACTATCAATGCCTTCAATTTGATGAACGATAGCTTCTGAAGATCCTCGAGTATCAGATTTCACCACAACTTCTAATATTTCTTTTTTACCATTTAATGAGCCAAATGTTGTATCTCCATCTAGATTTTTGATCTTCTTTGGTAAAGCTTTATTAGTTTTTATTTCGCTTCTAATTTCACATAATTCTCTCGCTTTTTCCTCACTTTCAACCGTGACAAAACTATCTCCAGCCTCGGGAGGATTATTTAATCCTAAGACCTGTACAGGCATAGATGAAGTTGCCTCTTTTAAATTTTTTCCCTTATCATTAAGTATTGCTCTTACCTTTCCGTATTCGCTTCCTGCAACAGCAATGTCTCCAACAGATAATTTTCCATTTGTAATAATTATATTACATATTGGACCCCTACCTTTATCAACATTAGCCTCAATTACAGTAGCTTCAGCAAAAGTTTGATTATTTGTCTTTAGCTCTGAAACCTCTGACTGAACAACAATTGAATCAAGAAGTTTGTCAAGGTTGTGTCCTGTTTCTGCTGACACTTCGATACATTGTACATCTCCAGATAAATCTTCAACTATTAATTCCTCCGATAATAATTGTTCTTTAATTTTTTGAGGTTGGGCCTCCTCCTTATCACACTTATTAATTGCAACTATAATTGGGGCATTTGCAGATTTAGCATGGGCTATAGCTTCTTTTGTCTGAGGCATTACTCCATCATCAGCAGCAACAATTAAAATTACTATATCAGTTACATTTGCACCTCTTGCCCGCATGTCTGTAAATGCTGCATGTCCTGGAGTATCAATAAAGGTAATTTTGCTACCTTTATGATCTACTTCGTAAGCACCTATATGCTGCGTAATACCACCACTCTCTCCTGAAACAACGTTAGCATTCCTGATTTTGTCCAATAAAGAAGTTTTTCCATGATCAACATGACCCATAATTGTAACAATGGGTGATCTAGGGTCTTCTTTTATTGCCTCAATATCCTTAGAGATTAAATCTTTTTCTATTTCCTCAATATTTTCTCTTTTATAGTTGTGACCAAATTCAGTTACTAATAATTCAGCTGTATCCGCATCAAGCGACTCATTAATTGTAGCCATCATTCCCATTTTCATTAGTGATTTAATTAGATCTCCTGATTTCTCAGTCATACGATTTGCGAGTTCTTTCACTGTTATATGTTCAGGAATATAAACATCTCTTACAATTTTTTTAGCGGGTTCTTGATCTGATTGGTTTTTTCTTGTCTTTTGCTTAGCTCTTTTATATGCAGCTAAACTTCTCGTTCTTTCATCGACATCACTCAATGCTGTAACAATAGTTACTTTCCTCTCTCTAATTTTTTTTCTTCCAAAAGTATTGGAAGGTCTCTTTTTTTCTTGAAAATCTGTTTCTTTATCTTGTATAGCTCTTTTTTTCTCTGTTTCTTTTTTATTTTCTTTTGCTTCAATGCTTGATACTGAATTGTCCTCAAATTTTGTATCTTTTTTATTTGTGGACTCTTCAGCTAAATTGCCTTTTCTTATTTTATCAATTGCATCATTTTTTTCTTCTTTACTGTCGGCTTGTAAAATCTTTTTTTGCTCATCCTTGGTAAGCGGTTTCAAAATTACACCAGATCTTGATTTTTTATCTTTAATAGTATCTTCTGCTACATTTGGTGTATTGGTAAATTCTTTTTTGTTTAGCGATGCCTGTTCAGGCTTCTGATCTGCGTTAGTATTTCTTTTATACCTTTTTTTTTCTACAATTACTGTCTTGCCTGCCTCAATCCCTCTTTTGTTAGAAATGATGGGTTTAGAACCCAACTTAAGACTTAACGTTTTTTTTTCCTTTTTTTATCTCTTTATTTTCAGTCATGAGAGTCCTTCAGATATATGACTAATCAAGCCATATTTTTCTTGCCTCCATAATTAATTGATCGCCTTCATCTTTATTAATATTAAATTCTTCGAATAGACCAGTAACTCTAGAATTTTTATCACTTCTATCTTCAAGATATCCGATTAGATCATCAGTGGTTAAGCCTGCAAAATCTTCCAAAGTCTTTATATTATTCTCGGCAAGTTTTACTAACATCGCTTTTGATAAAAAACTGAAGTTGATTAAGTCTTTTGAAACCTTATAATCCTCTAGCTTCTTATTATTTTTTTCATCCATTTCAGACATATATTTCTTTGATCTCTCAACTAACTCAGCTGCAATTTCTTCATCAAACCCTTCGATTGCCAAAAGTTCACTTTCTTCGGCATCTATTACTTCCTCAATGCTTCCGAATCCTTCACTTACTAATAGTTGTGCAAGAGTTTCATCAACATCCAGTGAGTCAATAAATACATTTGTTTTAATTGAAAAGTCTTCTTGTCTTTTTGATGATTCCTCGTCTTCAGTTAGAATATCAATTTCATAACCTGTAAGCTCAGTAGCGAGTTTTACATTTTGTCCTCTTCTTCCAATTGCAAGACTTAGGTGTTCTTCAGAGACTACAACCTCTATTTTATTTTGATCTTCATCTAAAACTACTTTAAGAACCTCAGCTGGAGAAAGTGAAGAAATAGCAAGATTTGCAACATTTTCGGACCAGTTAATTATATCAATTTTTTCTCCTTGTAATTCATTCACTACTGCTTGAACTCTGCTGCCCCGCATTCCTACACAGGCTCCCACCGGGTCTATTGAGCCATCTTCAGTATGAACTGCTATTTTAGCTCTACTTCCTGGATCTCTTGCGACACTTTTAATAGAAATAATTCCATCATAAATTTCTGGTACTTCCTGCATAAATAATTTCGCCATAAATTGTGGGTGAGATCTTGACATAAAGATCTGTGGGCCTTTGAGTTCAGATCTAACATCATATATATATGCTCTTACCCTATCACCATTCCTAAGATTTTCTCTTGGTATTGTTTGATCTTTTCTAACCACTCCTTCGGCTTTACCTAAATCAAGCACGATATTTCCAAATTCAGATCTTTTTACAATACCGTTTACTATTTCTCCAACTCTGTCTTTATATTCATTATACTGTCTTTCTCTTTCAGCCTCTCGAACTTTGGAGTTAATAACTTGCTTTGCTGCTTGAGCTCCAATTCTGCCAAAGTCAATTGCTGGCAACGGATCAAGTAGAACGTCACCTAACTGAGCAGCTCCATTAATTTTTTTTGCTGATTTTAGAGTTATTTCTAAAAATTTGTTCTTTACCTCTTCAACAACTGACATTTTTCTAGAAATTGATATATCACCGTTCTCTTGATTTATTTCAACAACAACTTCATTTTCTTCGCCATAATTACTTTTTGCTGCTTTTTCAATAGCTTCTTCCAATGCAGAAATTACAATTGATTTATCAATCATTTTTTCCTGAGCAACAGTCTCAGCTATTCTTAAAATTTCAATCTTATTTGCACTAACCATTATTTGTTCCTTTTAGCGTAAAAAAAAAGTGGGCTTAACCCACTTTTGCTTGGTTTAGCTATATTTTGAAAGATCTATACACTGCTAATTCTTATAAATCAAGTACCTAAATATATAACGATATCAGAAAGTTAGTTGATATATTTTCTTTCCATTTTTAATGGCTTTTCTTTGGTATCTTGACACACCATATAATCGGTCATTTTTCGATAGAATCTTACTTTTGTTTTCATGAATTATTTTTGAATTTGAACTAAAAATTTCGTTTATATACTTAAAGTAACTTTCAGAATCTGTTGTTATGTAGGTGGAATATTTATTTTTTACTATTACAATTATCTTAATAATATTTTCTAGATTAACTAATCTTCGTTTGAAATGACGTTTTTTATGCCACGGATCAGGATTAATAATTTTTAATTCGTCAATGCTGTTTTGATTAAGTATATTAAGCAAATATACAAAATTCATACCGCATAAACGAATATTTTTAATATCATGCTCTAATATTTTTTTTAATACTTTGGCAACTCCATTAACATATACCTCTGACCCAACAAATAAAACTTTTGGATTAGAAAGAGCACTGTCAATAAGATGCTCTCCATCACCAAAACCAACTTCTATTATTACTTTTTTGAATAAGTTCGATTGTAGCAGCTGCTCCGTGCTTGTTTTAGAAGATATATTTAATATTTTTTTATCTAATGAGTACTTACTATAGTAATCATTTAGAACTCTTACATTTGATAATGAAAGCTTCTTAGAAACATTTCTTCCATGATACTGATAATAATCAGGAAATTTCGATCGCAAGTCTAACAATAAATTATAATTTTTCTGCTAGATCTAATTTTTCCCAAGAGAAAGAACCATCCGTCATAGGTTCTCTACCAAAATGTCCGTACGCAGCACTTTTTTTATAGATTGGCTTATGCAAATTTAAATGATCTCTTATACCTCTAGGAGATAAATCAATGTTATCAGTTATTTTTTTTATTAAATCATCGTCCTTTATTTGAGATGTTCCATGGGTATCTACATAAATTGATAATGGTTCTGAAACACCAATAGCATAAGCAAGTTGGAGTGTGCATCTATCAGCTAATCCAGCTGCAACTATATTTTTAGCTATATATCTTGAAATGTAAGCTGCAGATCTATCAACTTTTGTTGGGTCTTTTCCAGAAAAAGCTCCGCCACCATGAGGAGCAGCACCACCATAAGTATCGACAATGATTTTTCTTCCAGTTAATCCAGTATCACCATCGGGGCCACCGATCACAAATTTTCCAGTTGGATTAATTAGTATCTCAGTATTATCATCCATCCATTCTTGAGGCATTACGGTTTTGATTAATGGAATTACCAGATCACTAACGGCTTGCTGATCAAGTTCAGCATCATGTTGAGTAGAAACAACTATTTTAGTGCAAATTTCAGGCTCACCATTTTTATATTTTAATGTAACTTGACTTTTAGAGTCAGGTTGTATTCCAGTAGTATTTCCAGATTTTCGCTCTGATGCCATTAACTCAAGTATCTTATGAGAATAATATATTGGTGCTGGCATTAAAGATGGTGTTTCTTTACATGCGTATCCAAACATTATTCCTTGATCTCCCGCGCCTTGATCTTTATTTCCAGATGCATCAACACCCATTGCTATGTCTGCAGATTGACTATGAACACCCGACGAGTCAAAAGACAAGTTTTTCCAATGAAATCCATCTTGTTCATATCCAATTTCTTTTACTGCATTTCTTGCTAACTCTTCATAATTACAATTGTAACCTTCAGGACCACGAACTTCGCCAGCAATAACTACTTTATTAGTAGTAACCAATGTTTCCATTGCAACCCTTGCATTCTCCGGATTTTCTTGCGATAAAAAATCATCAACTATTGAGTCTGAAATAATATCACACACTTTGTCAGGATGTCCTTCTGACACGGATTCACTTGTAAATAAATATTCTTTAGTCATTTTTTTTCCCCAAAAATAATTGATCGATAGCATAGCCAATAATAAAAAATAAAACTATTAAAAAATACACCATCAATTCACCGTACTGCCGGTAAATAGTCATATCGATTTTTTTAGGTATTTCTACATCTATAAAGGATATTTTATCTGAACTAGCCATTCTATCTACAAGGCCAATAGGGTTAATCAATGCAGATATACCCATATTAGATGATCTCGCAAGAGGTAGTCCCAGTTCAACTGATCTATACAAAACATGCACAAAGTGTTGCTTTGGACCACTAAAAGTACCAAACCATGCATCATTAGTAATATTTACCAGTAATTCAGTTTCATTATTAATTTGATTTCGAACAAAATTAGGAAAAACAGCCTCATAACAAATGAGTGGGGTAATTTTTTTTTCAAATAATTGATCATCATTACCGCTCCTCATTGAATTTAATAATAAAGAGTTTTTTGGAAAAAATATTTTTAGAAAATTAGAGAGTGGTATTTTTTCACCAAAGGGCACTAGTTTAATTTTGTCGTATTGGTGACCATTAAAAGATAATGAATTGTAATAAAGTCCTGCTTCATTACGAATATGACCAATGAACCAATTTGATGGGCCTATACCGACCATTCCAAACGCAGTTTCTGGAAAAATTGTAATCATGTCTTGTGAACCCATCTCAGCAATCTTTTTGTGTGACTCCTTTTTCCACTTTTCATTTTGATTAAAATCAGTGTGAACAATTCTTAAGTTAGTACCAGACTTTATTACCTCGTAATTGCTTACTCGATTGTATCCATATATAAATGTTGTCAATAATACTAAGATGGCAATTAGAGGAAACATGATATTGCCCTTATTCATCCTAAAAGAAAAAAAACTAGCTGCACAGAAAACAGTAATTAAGCTAAGACCAAATACACCAAATACAGACAAAGACTGCATGAAATATATGGACCATGACCAGCTGTAGGCAATTAGGTTCCATGGAAATCCTGAAAATATATAACTTCTTAACAATTCAAAGATTACCCAATTAGCTGAGAAATAAAAAATACGTGAAGTGGACTGAGACCATAAAATATAGTTGAAAATTTGCATAAGTGCATAAAATAGTGACAAGACAAGCGGTAGGATCAATAGCGGCACCGGAATTAAGTAATATAAATCTGTATTAAACTGCAAAATTGAATTTGAAATCCAATTGATGCTAGATATGAAAAATCCAAAACCAAAAATTAGTCCTGTAAAAAAAAATATCTTCTTTTTATTTTGTAAATTTTGATGAATATAATCATTCACTAAAAATAATATGCCTACGATAATAACTGACATAAAAGGCAAATTAAAAGGCTCAAAGCTTGAAGATAAGAGTATCCCGAGCAAAAATGAGGATGAATAAATCAAAAGTTTTTCTTTTTTAAAAAAAACTTTTGAGTTCATATACTATTATATGATTTTAATTTTAACTGATTTTATTTTCATTGGATCAGCATCATTGATTTCAAAGGTCACACCTGAACTATGTTTAATAATTTCGCCCCTTTGAGGAACTCGCCCAGTTATAGAAAAAATTAAACCTCCTAAAGTATCAATATCATCACTGTTTTCATTCGATAAGAAATTTATATTTGTTATTTTTTGAAGTTCATCTATTTCGACTCTTGCACTTGCTTCAATTGTATTTGTTGAAGTCTTGATCAACATTGGTAAATTTTTCTCATCATGTTCGTCTTCAATTTCTCCAATTACTTCCTCTATTACATCCTCAATCGTAACTAAACCGTCCGTACAACCATACTCATCAATTACTATGCCCATATGCAGTCGTGTGATTTGCATTTTTAATAAAAGATCTAAAACTGGCATTGAAGGTGGAATTTCCAAAACTTCTCTTTTAATTATGTCCAAAAATTTATCTTCTTTTCGGTTCTCATTTTGATATTTAACTAAATCTTTTATATGAATCATCCCAATAATATTATCTAAATTATTTTCATATACTGGTACTCTGGAATGGGATTCTTTGATAAATATTTCTAATACTTTTTCAAAGCTATCATTAACCTCGACTGCTCCAATGTCTGCTCTTGGGATCATGATGTCTATCGTTCTTATTTCATCAATTTTTAGAATATTTAAAAGCATCAGTCTCTCTTGTTTTGAAATGCTTTCGGTGCCTTTTTGAGAAGACTCTAATACTGTTTCAATACTTTCCTTGAGAGACTCACCATTGATATTTTTAGTTGGAAATATTTTATTTATTAAGTTTTTAAGCATATTTATTCATAAATTTCTTTGAGTATATTTTTTTCAATTGAATTCATTTTATTAAATTGCCTGTCAGTATCATGTTTATATCCTAACAAGTGAAGCACGCCATGTATGGTAATTTTTGATAAATATTTATACTTTTTCATATTTTGCTCAGAAGATTCATCAATAATTTTTTCACAAGCAATAACAACATCTCCTAAGTAATTTTTATTTTCAATCTGCTCATTCATGGGAAATGATAAAACATTTGTAGGCTTATTTTTATTTCTATATTTATGGTTTAAAAGTTTTATCTCACTATTTGATGTAAGAAGAAAACTAATAGATATTTCATTATTTGATGAAAATTTTACTTTTTTAAATATTTGGTCAACAGAATTAGAGATACATTTTTTGTATAATGGAAAATTCTTATTCCATTCTAAACTTTTTATATTATAACTGATATCCACCATTAAAGTTAAGATGATTTATCAAAAAGATCTTTTATTTGGTCATCGTATGAATCATACGCGTTTATAATTTTTGTGACCATTTCATCTCTAACAATATCTTTAGAGCCTAGCTCAACAACCTCAATATTATCAATTTTTTCTAAAATTTTAACTGATTTTAATAACCCTGAGTCACTTTTTCTATTCAGGTCTATTTGAGATGGATCGCCTGTAACAACCATTCTAGAATTTTTACCGCACCTAGTTAAGAACATTTTTATTTGGGTATGAGTTGCATTCTGTGCTTCATCTAAAATTACAAAGGAATTATTTAATGTCCTACCTCTCATGAAAGCTAAGGGAGCAATTTCAATTTCAGCAGATTCAATTTTTCTTAGGGCTATATCTGCCGGCATAAGATCATAAAGACTGTCATATAAAGGTCTCAGGTAAGGATCTACCTTTTCTTTTAAATCGCCGGGTAAGAAACCAAGTTTTTCTCCAGCTTCCACTGCTGGTCTAGATAGAATTATTCTGTCAAATTTATTATCTAATAATTGAGAAACTGCTGCAGCAACTGCTAAAAATGTTTTGCCTGTTCCGGCTGGACCAACCGCAAAGATAATTTTCTTTTTCTGGAGAATATCTAAATAATGATTTTGCATTTTACTTTTACCAATGACATCGAGTTTTGCTGTCTTGGTGACTGTCAAGTTTCTTATTTTGTCGTTTTCATTTAAAGATTGCATTTTTAGATTCTCCTGCATTAAATTAATATTGTTTCCTTTTCTGTTAGATTTTAAATCCTGTTGTGTTTTTAAAATTGCATTTCGCAAAATATTTCTGTATTTTTTTTCACCTTTAATGTTTAGTTGATTTCCTTTTTGAAAGACTTTAATGGGAAGCTGATCTTCAAAATAATTTAAATTTTCATTGTTAACTCCAAATATCTCTACAACATCTAAGTTATCGATATTTATTATGGAAGATCCTGATGGCAGGTCCTTTTGATTTTCAGATATGGGTTTTATTTGTTTATTTTTCAAATTAAGCGGATAATCAATTTTCAACAAATACCATATAAACTCTTATGGTTGCAAGACGTAATATCAATATCTTTTTCATGACCTGGCACTAGATCATTGGACTTAATATAAACAGATTGCATAAATGGCGTTCTTCCAAAGAAATACTCAGGATTACTTGAACTTTGATTCTCAATTAAAACTTTTACAGTTTTATTACAGAACTCATTATTAAAGGAGTATTGAATTTTTTTTAATTTTTCTTGTAACACTAGGAGTCTTTCTTTTTTCACTGAAATGGGAGTATTGTCAACTTCTGTCGATGACTTAGTTCCAGGTCTTGAACTATAAATAAATGAATACGATTGGGTAAACTCAATATCGTCAATAAGTTTTAATGTTTCATTAAAATCTTGATCTGTCTCACCTGGATACCCAACAATAAAATCTGAAGATATTTCAATATCTGGTTTTGCTTTCTTTAACCTATCGATAGTTCTTCGATAAAAATCAGGGTCATATTTTCTGTTCATTTTTTTTAAAATCGATTCTGAACCAGATTGGACAGGTAAATGTAGAAATGGCATTAGCTTCATATTATTTTTGTGTTCTTGAATTAATTCTTCATCCATATTAATTGGATGAGACGTTGTGTACCTTATTCTTTTAACGCTATCAAATTCGCTGATTGCTCTGATCAAATCCGATAGTTTGGCATTATTATTATTTGATTTATCATTATATGCATTGACGTTCTGACCGAGGAATACAATTTCTTTTGCTCCTTTTTGAGATAGTAATTTTACTTCATCGCTAATGGATTTAATGGACCGAGAATATTCAGGACCTCTTGTGTAAGGAACGACACAGAAGGAACAAAATTTATCACATCCTTCCTGGATTGTTACCATTGAAGACACTCCTTGCGGTCTCATTTGCTCAGACAAATAATCGAACTTTTCATTCACTATAAAGTCAGTGTTAATTTGTTTGAAATTATTTTCTAAATCATCCAGCATTTTTGGAAGGAGATGATAGCTTTGCGGTCCAAGGACAATATCGATTGATTTATTTTTTCGAAACATTTCAGAGTTTTCAGCCTGAGCTACACATCCAACAACTGCTATTGTTTTTTTTAATCCCAGTTTATTTACTCTTCCTATATCAGAGTATAATTTATGTGCTGCCTTTTCACGAATATTACATGTGTTAAAAATTACTAAATCGGCTGATTTAGGGTCTAATTTATTTTTTAGTCCTTTGCTCTCAAGTATTGAAGTTATTTTTTGGCTATCATAGACATTCATCTGACAGCCATAAGATTTTACATAAAATGAACGGTTTTGCATTTTAGCTAATTTTGAGAGTTTGATTTATGCCCTGAAGTATCTGATTTTCACAATAATAGGTCAAATCTTTTCTATTATTAAAGCTACTTGCATTAAGCTCATTATGAAATACTAGCTCAACTGTAACAGGCCCAGAGCTTAAAAAATTAAACATTGCCTCAACCATTGAAGTATCACCGATCCAAGAAATGTGCCTTCTTAAAAAGAGTCCCATTGGTAAGTTATTTTTTCTTGAGTAGCATATTGAAATAGGCTGAATATGTATTAGATTTTTTTCATCAAACGCACATTCCAACATTGATGATTTAAATTGCTTAATTCCATTTCCATCAGAAGTCGTTCCTTCAGGGAAGATAATAAAATTTTCACCTTGGCTTAGTTTTTTATTAATTATGCGATTGTATTCAATAATTTTGTTTTTATCAGAATTATCAATAAAAAAAGTATTACTCAACTTTGCTAAAAAGCCAAATATTCCCATTTTAGAAACCTCTTTTTTTGCAATAAATCTTGCATTAAGTAACGTGCCTAGGCAAATAATATCAAACCATGAGACATGGTTTGCTACATAGAGAGTTCCTTTTTTTTTGCGGCTATGATTTTTCTTGTCATAAGTAATTTTTAGTCCAGTAATAAGTTTAATTATTTTATAAAAATATATTGCATAAATATTCTTAAATTTATAAGCAAATATATTTAGTAAAATTTGAATCGGAATTGATATAATTATAAAAAATGACAGTAGCAGTAACGTATAAATAAGTCTTATGATTGACATTTAATTTTTATTTTTTTTCTTAACCCCATAAAGCTCTAAACGATGATCAACAAGTTTGAATCCGAGTTCGCTAGCAACTCTAGTCTGTATAGCCTCTATTTCATCATTTGTGAATTCGTGTATTTCTCCGGTTTCAATATCAATTAAATGATCGTGATGAGCTGCTTCAATCGCCTCATAACGAGACCTGCCATCTTTAAATTCAAGTTTTTCAATAGCCCCGTATTCTTCAAATAATTTAACTGTCCTATAAACTGTGGCAATACTGATATTTTTATCTTTTTTATTAGCATTTAAAAAAATTTCATTTACATCCGGATGCCCTTCTACGCTCATCTCGGTTATGACATCTGCTATAGTATTTCTCTGTTCAGTCATCCTTAAACCTTTTTCACTGCACAACTTTTTTACATCTATCATGATAAATAAGACCTAATAGTTACTGTTGATATATATCGGTCTTGGATCATTGGTAAGTTTATTTTTTTTATTAATTAATATTTTTAACTTTTCATTATTATAATCGATAAAGTGTATATTCTGTTTAAATAATTCAAAATATTTTTTATCAACAAAACTTGTTAATATATTATTATCACAAAGAATACTTGTTCTTTTATTAAATATTTTCTGATTTTCTTCAAAACTAATGATTTCAGGTTTAGAAATGGATGTATTTCCCTTAAAGCTTTGAGTGAAAAATTGCTTTCTTCTGTGGAAGATTAGTATAGTCCTTAAATCAAGTAAGTTCTTATAGTTCGCAATTAAATTCAAATACTCAAATTTTGAGATCCCCCTTACGTCAGTATTATTGGTAAGCTGAATTGTTTTTGCAAAGGTTAGAGCAGATCTTATTCCAGTAAAACTACCAGGTCCTGTAATAACAAAAATTGTATCAAGTTTTTTTATATTTATTTTTTCTTTATCAAAAATTTTCTCTATTTCTATTACTAGAATTTCTGAGATATTTTTATTAGACTTAATCTTTTTACTTAGAAAAGAATGCTTTCCAATTAAAGTTAATGACATATCAGTTGTGAAGTCTAAAAAAAGAAACATATGGTTGATATTTTAACCATATAGATTAAAAAATGAATTTGATGAATAAGTTTCTGTTATTTTTTCCTAAATACCTGATTAAATTATTCCTTATAGTTAGCTTTGTTGGCATTCCTAGTTTTTCCTTTTCAGAAAATGAATTGGGAGTATCAACTTTTATGTATCATAGATTTGGTGAAGATAGATATCCAACGACAAGTGTTACAAAGGACCAGTTTCAATCGCACATAAAATACATAATTGAAAATAATATTGATGTAATAAGTTTAGAAAAAATTATTAGTAAATTAGGAAATAACGAAAAATTTAATGATAAAAGTATAGCTTTTTCAGTTGATGATGCTTACTTATCTTTTTTTGAATATGCTTGGCCAATATTTAAAAAATACAAAATACCTGTCACTCTATTTGTTTCTACAGATATTATAGATAGTAATACCGCTGGGTATATGAATTGGTCTCAAATAAAGCAATTTATTGACGAAGGGGGCTCTATTGGTCAGCATACTTCTACTCACCTTCATATGCCATTAAACAGTAAGAAGTTTGTGAAGGAAGACATACTAAATTCACATAGAAGCTTTATAAAAAATATTGGTTTTGTGCCTAAGCTTTTCGCATATCCTTACGGTGAAACAAGCTTAGCTATTATAGAGCTTCTTAAAGATCTCAATATTAGCCATGCGTTTGGTCAGCATTCAGGCGTGATTTCAAGTTATGAAAATCATTACTATTTACCTAGATTTTCTCTTAACAAAAATTTTGGCACATCAGATCGTTTTGAGTTTGCTGTAAATTCTTTTCCCTTACAGATAGATCAATTTAGTCCTGAAGATATGTTCTTAAAAAATAATAAGCGTCCATTAATTGAACTCACACTAGTTGATGATCTAAACAATAATGAGTTAAATTGTTACTCTAATCCTGGTGGAAATTGGAATTCACAAGAAATAATAAAAATAAGTCCCTTGAAATTTCAAATAAAATTAGAAGAAGATTTTTTATCTGGAAGAGGCAAACTTAATTGTACGTCAAAAATTGACGACAAATGGCACTGGTTTGGATATCAGTTCTTGGTTAAATAATTTCAGTTAATTTAATTTTATTTTGCTTTTCCATTTTTAGATGCTCAAAGTCTTCAAATTTGTTTGTTTTAATTATATTCTTTATTTTTTCTGAATAGTCATCTTCAATTGAATAATTATATAAATAATTTGACAGTGTAACCCCATTTAAGGGAAGATTGTTGTTTCTCATAATATATCTGTTTATTCTAAACTCAGCATAATGATGATTAGTGTTTAAATTCTTCATGTATGACGAAACAGAGTCACTCAGGGTATTAAATGATTTAATTTTATAATTTTCACCTAGATCTCTATTTTCAGGAACAATCCCATCCTTATTTTGGTCCCATATATATTGTCCAAATAAAGCATTCCCCTCGATAGCAAAACGAGAAGTTCCCCAACCACTCTCTATTGCCGCTTGAGCAAGAGCGATAGAAACTGGAATTTTGTCAACTTTTTGTAATAATTTTTCAATAGAGTATTCTTTCAATTTGTATTCTTTCATTTTACTTGATAACCACTTAGCATCACCGCGAGAAATAAAGTCAATTCTATTTGCTAGATTTCTAATTTTATTATTCATGAGTACCAGTTTTTCATTTTCTTTAATGATTATGGGCAGAGCTATTTTTATAAAAAGAGTTTTTCTTTTTTCAGATGATTTGAGTGTTGTTATATTGAATGGTAGTTTAGATATAATGATATTTGGTACTAAGTTTGTTTCTAGTATTGAGTCTAAATTAACGTTTTTGCTTATATAAATTTCTTCAGTAAGCTTGGCAGCATAAAGTTTATCTAAAGTTTGATCAAAGTTTTCATTTTTAGAATTATTATTTGGATATAATACTTTAATTTGTTTGTCGTAAACATTTTGACTGAATATTAAAGAAGTTAAAATTGTGAAAACAAATAATAATGCTATTGAGTAATAAATCCTAAACAAAAGAATTAAAGAGTTATCTTTAGTAACAAATAAATTTAGAAAATTCATATCATCTATATGATTTGTTCAACTTTTTTGACTTCGGGAATATGATGTTTAAGCATATTTTCAACTCCATTTTTAAGAGTTAATGTCGCGCTAGGACAGCCAGCACAGCTTCCTTGAAGGGCCAATGAAACAATACCCTCGTCATATTTCTTAAATTTTATATCGCCGCCATCTTGCATAACAGCAGGTCTAATTTTTGATACTAAAATATTATGAATATTCTTAACAACTTCTATATCTGCATCGTCAAATTCAACTGTGTTAATTTCGTCAACTTCATTCTCTGTATCTAATATCGGAATGCCTGAACCAATGAAGTCAGATATCTCGTGTAAGATTGTTGCTTTTAACTGATCCCATGTAAATTTGCTTTTGTTAATCGAAATAAAATTTTTATTAAATAAAATTTTATCAATACCATCAATTTTAAGTAACTTTTCTGCAAGCTTTGAATTTATATTTTCTTCCCCGGCATTATATTCAACTGGCTCAGAACATATTTCATGATCATCTAAAATAAACTTCAATGAGTTTGGGTTAGGTGTTGATTCAGTTTGTATAAACATAATAATTATTCAATTTATATAATTAGATTCTATTTTTTTTAAAGAATTCATGTGATAATTTTGTAAGTGTCTGAATTTAACGATATTTTTTAATTAGCTCTTGATGCCAAATCATCAATAACATCATCTTCTAAACCTTGTGGTATTACAACAATTGGAACTGGAAGTTTACCTGATTTTTGTCCAGCTAATAATGTAACCAGTGGACCTGGTTGATCAGCGTCAGCTGCAGCTAAAACTAGAAACCTTATTGCATCATCAGATTCAAGTGTTTCAATAATTTTTTCGCTTGGAATGCCTTCTTTAATTATAACTTCAGGAACTATGTCTACGAGATCATGAATAACTTTAGACCACTTTTGTAATTTTTCTTGAGCTTTATCAGTTGCCTCTTGACGAATAATCTCTTCAACAGATTGCCATTGTTGAGGATCAAATTGTTCGATGATATTTAATAGAATAATACCTCCCTTTGTATTTTTAGCTCTTTGTGCAGCAAATCTGATAGCAACCCTTAACTCAATGGAGTCATCTACTATAACTAAAAATTTTGATCTATGTCTCATTTCTAACAAATCCAACTATATCATATACTTCTTTAATTGTAACATTCGCTTTCTCTGAAGCTTTTTCAGCTCCACTTGAAATTATTTGATTCAAATAAGCTTTATCACTCATTAATTTATCTATTTCTTTTGATATAGGTTTAATGTGCTCAATTATTACTTCAGCAAGATTATTTTTAAAATTTGAAAAGTTCTGTCCTTTATATTTTTCAATTAGTTCAGATTTATCTATTTCTGAAAAACCTGAAAATATATTTAATAAGTTATTAACTTCAAGTAATTTTGATACATCCTCATTATTGTCTGGCATAAGTGTGTCAGCAGTTTTAGCTTTTTTTATTTTTTTTTCTATCTGATCAGCGCTATCAGTTAAGCTGATTCTTGAATAATCTGATGGATCAGACTTACTCATTTTTTGTTCTCCATTTTTGAGAGACATTATTCTGGAGATATTTTTATCTATTATTGGTTCAGGGATTGGAAAAAAACCATCACATTCATAATCACGATTAAATTTTTGGGCTATATCTCTTGTTAATTCTAAGTGCTGCTTTTGATCATCACCAACTGGAACATGTGTTGCTTTGTAAAGTAATATATCGGCAGCCATTAAATTGGGGTAAATAAAAAGTCCTGAGCTAGCATTCTCTTTATCTTTACCTGCCTTATCTTTAAATTGTGTCATTCTGTTGAGCCAGCCCATTCTTGTGATGCAATTAAATATCCAAGTCAGTTCTGAATGAGACGAAACATTACTCTGATTAAAAATTACACTTTTGACAGGATCAATTCCTGAAGCTAAATAAGTTGCTACTACCTCGTAAGTGTTATTTTTAAGAAGCTTTGGATCTTGTTTTACTGTAATTGCATGAAGATCAACTACACAAAAAAAACAGTCATATTCAGTTTGCATTGATACAAAATTTTTTATTGCTCCTAAATAATTACCGATATGTAAGCCTCCAGTTGGTTGAACTCCGGAGAGTACTATTTTGTTTATATTTTTCATTTGTTAAAAACTTTTTTAATTTCAGTATACGAAAAAGGCTTGTAAAAGGATATTATAAATAAGTAAAGTAGTATTGAAGAAAGGACTAAAAATAAAAGAAAAAAAGTCTCTCCAAGATAAAAGCTAATAAATATTTCATCAAAATAATCTTTAAAGAAATAAATATATATTCCTATAATAAAAGAAGCTAACAAGACTAAGATTGTTGGTTTAATTATTTTTGAACTAAAAATAAAATAACAATTTTTTTGAAGGTAATAATAAAGAACAAACACGCTTATCCACGCTGAAATACTTGTTGCAATCGCAATTCCTACAAAACCTATATAAATAAAGAGTATTATACTCAATACTGTATTCAAAACTAAATTAAAAAAAGTTACATAAAGTGTTGGCTTAACATTTTCATATGCGAAAAAAATTGGTGTAAAAATTTTCATTAATATAAATGCAACCAAGCCTATACTGTAAAATTTTAGTGCCTGAGCTGTAAGCGCTGTCGATTCAATATTAAATTCACCTCGCTCAAACAGTATGCGAACTATCAGTTCTGGCAGAATAAAAATACCAACAGCTGCAGGAAGTGATAATAATACGGCAAATTTAGTAGTCTCCTCGATTGTATTATAAACCTCAGCTTTTGAATTCTTCTGAATTTTTTTTGAGATTGATGGCAGCAAAGCAATTCCAATTGCAATTCCAATCAATGCTAGAGGTAATTGATATATTCTATCTGCATAATATAAATACGAAATTGCACCAGTTTCATATGAAGCAATTATAGTTCCTATAAAAATATTTATCTGAAGTAGACCTGAGGAAAAAAAACTTGTAGAAAATAAACTAAGGAAACGTTTTGTGTTTGTTGTAATTAGTGGAGAAAAATAAGTTATCTCTATTTTATTATTTTTTAGTGAAGCTATTAAAAAAATTATTTGAATTATACCTCCAATGATTACAGACCACGATAAATAAAGTAAAAAATTATTACTCGTTACATAAGCATATAGTATTCCCAATATCATGAAGAGATTTAAAATTATTGGAAGCGAAGCTGACAAGGCAAATTTATTATTTGCATTGAGAATAGATGAATAAATTGATCCAATACTAATTATGACAAGAAAAGGAAATATAATTCTTGATGTATTAATTAGTTCGTCCAGCTTTTCATCGTTCAAGGCAAAACCTGGTGCCAAGAATAAAATAAAAGTTGGCATGAATATCTCAATAATAATGACAATAATGACTGTTATGGTTGTAAAAATAACAATGATATTTCCAGCAAATTTTTTTGCATCTTCCAAAAACTTTTCACTTATCAACTTTGAGTAAACTGGTACGAATGCAGAATTTACTGCCCCTTCTGAAAATATTCTGCGAAATGTATTTGGAAAACGAAAGGCTACAAAAAAAATATCTGCAAATATTCCTGTACCTAAAAAATTTGCAATCAAGATATCTCTTAGGAAACCAAATACTCGGCTTACGGATGTAAAAAAAGAATAGATAAATGATGATTTTATTACATTCATATAATTGTTGTTTATTAATCTATTTTCATCTAAATATCGTCAAAATTAAGTACGCATTCCCATTTTATAGTTTTTGAATTTGAAACACAGATAAAAACCTATATAAATGGCCAAAAAGGGATTTATGAAGAAAAAAGATAGAGCAGAACATTTTAGTGAGAAAGAAGCTTTAGTTTTTCATGCTCAGGGGAAGCCAGGAAAAATTGAGATTAAAGCGACTAAGCCTCTTGAAACACAAAGGGACTTATCTTTAGCTTATTCACCTGGAGTTGCAGCGCCAGTTAATGCAATTGCAGAAGACACCAGTGCAATCTATGACTATACGAGTAAGGGCAATATTGTTGCTGTAGTATCAAATGGAACAGCTATTCTTGGTCTTGGTAATTTAGGCGCGCATGCTTCAAAACCTGTGATGGAAGGAAAATCTGTATTGTTTAAAAGGTTTTCTGACATTGATTCAATTGATCTTGAAATTGATACTGAAAATGCAGATGAGTTCATAAATTCTGTTAAATATTTGGGTCCATCTTTTGGTGGAATAAATTTAGAAGACATTAAAGCTCCTGAGTGCTTCATTATTGAAGACACGTTAAGAGAGCTAATGGATATTCCAATATTTCATGATGACCAACATGGTACAGCCATAATATCTACAGCAGCTCTTCTAAATGCATTAGACCTTAGTGGGAAAAAAATAAGCGAAGCTAAAATTGTTGTTAATGGTGCAGGAGCTGCTGGTATAGCGTGTTTAGAACTTCTTAAGGCAATGGGAATGCCCAACAATAATGCAATACTTTGTGATACAAAGGGCGTTATTCACTCAGAAAGAAAAGAAAATATGAATCAGTGGAAATCTGCCCATGCAATAAAAACTGATTGCAGAACATTAGAGGATGCACTAGTTGGTGCAGATATTTTTTTTGGTTTATCAGTCGGGAATATAATCAGTCAAAAAATGGCTTTATCAATGGCTGATAATCCGATTATTTTTGCTATGGCAAATCCTGAACCTGAAATTACTCCCGAAGATGTAAAAGAATGTAGATCTGATGCAATAATTGCAACTGGAAGATCCGACTATCCAAATCAGGTAAATAATGTTTTAGGATTTCCATACATATTTAGAGGAGCGTTAGATGTTAGAGCTACCACAATTAATCTGGAAATGAAGATAGCTGCTGCAAAAGCAATAGCCGACTTAGCAAAAGAGGATGTACCTGATGAAGTTGCAAATGCTTACCCTGGGAAGCGCCCACAATATGGTCCTGATTATATAATACCTTCTCCATTTGATCCTCGATTAATAAGTAAAGTTCCACCCTCAGTTGCCAAAGCAGCTATGGATACTGGAGTAGCGCGTAAAGCAATTGTTGATATGGACAGATATTCTAATGAGCTATCAGCGAGACTTAATCCATCAGCTGGGTTATTACAAAAAATATTTCAAGAAGTAAAAGAAAATCCCAAACGTGTGATCTTTACAGAAGGTGAAGAGGAAGACATTATTAGAGCTTCTGTTATATTCCTGAATAATGGAATGGGAACACCAATACTAATTGGCAGGGAAGAAATAATAAAAAGTAAAATGAAAGAAATGGGACTTGATTTTTTTGATAAGATAGAAATTCATAGTACCAGAAATAAAACTGAACACGATAGGTACGCTGAACACATTTATAACAGACTACAAAGAAAAGGTTTTTTAAGAAAAGATTGCCTAGATCTGCTTACTAAAGAAAGAAATGTTTTTGCTGCATGTATGGTATCGCTTAATGAAGCTGATGCAATGGTTTGCGGTCTGACAAGAAGTTTTGCTGCTTCTCTAGAAAGTATAGAATATGTATTGGATCCTATTCCTAATAAAACAATTCTAGGTATGACTGTTATGTTATGTAATGGAAGGACCATATTTGTTGCTGACTCGAATGTTCATGACATGCCCAACGCTGCACAACTTGCTAATATAACTCAAGAGAGTGCTGAAGTTGTGAAAGAAATATTTGGCATTGAACCAAGAGCGGCTTTGGTTTCTTATTCAAATTTTGGCAAACCTTTTACTGAACGCTCAGTTTATATGAGAGATGCCATTAAAATACTTGATGAAAGAAAACTTGATTTTGAATATGACGGCGAAATGGGAGCAAATACTGCCTTGAATGAAAACCTGATGGACTTGTATCCATTTTGCAAACTTTCTGGTCCTGCCAATCTTCTAATTATGCCAGCAATTCACAGTGCCAGTATTTCCACTAAAATGCTACAAGAATTAGGTGGTGGGAACCTAGTTGGTCCTTATCTTGTCGGATTTAAAGAGAGTATTCAAATAGCTCCTTTGGGGGCAAATGTATCTGACATTGTTAATCTTGCAGCACTTGCGGCTTTTAAAAATTAGTTTTTTAAGAAATTTGAAATTTCTTTAATTGCTTTTTTTGATTCTGGTAAAAATCCAAAAATTTGCCAAACATGAGGTAGATTTTCATAGATACTCAGTTTTACTCCGTTATTGTTATGTTTAAGATTTTTTGAAATTGCAATCGAGTCACTGAATAATATTTCAATATTACTTACCTGGATAAGTGTTCGAGGGAAATTTTTAAAATTTGCGAATACAGGTGATATAAAGGGATTCCTACAGTCCTGGTTTGGAGCATACCACTCTTCAACAGTTTTTTTCATTGATTTAGCAGTATTAAGCCAGTCATCATAAGACAAATAAGGATCAGACATTGAATTGTCTCTAATGCTGCTGCCTTCTCCAGTTAAGTCAGCCCAAGGAGACAGTAGAAAAACTTTTGATGGTAAAGGTTTATTAAGTTCTTGAAGTTTTAATATAGTGACTATTGATAAATTTCCCCCCGCAGAGTCACCTCCTATAAATATATTTTGACTCTTATACCCCATTCTTAATAAACATTTATAACTTTCCACAGCATCATTTAATGCAGCTGGAAAAGGGTTCTCAGGAGCAAGAGCATAATCTATTGCATAGACTTTCAAATTAGATTTTTCAGCTACACTTGATAAGAGATTTTGATGGGTTTCAGGAGAGCCAGCAATATATCCACCTCCGTGAAAATAAAGTATACATTTGTCATTACTTAATTCTTCATGATCAAATGAAAGTGTTCTAATATTTTTTAGATAAATCTCATTTGTTTGAATTTTAGAAATTTTTTTATTAAATATAAGTTTTTGTAAACTGGTATTTACAATTGAACTCTTTGTATCTTCATAGCCTTTTTGATTCATCATTTTTCTTGCTTCAAGATAAGAACGATCTTCAAATGGTGGTTGAACTTTCTTTACATATTTTTTTAATGCGTAATTTAATATTCTTGCTCTGATACTCATACAATATTAAAGTAATAATTACTGATCTAATTTGTCAAAAATAATTTTTGCAACGTCAATCTTATGAAGTTTATTAATCTCTTGGATACAAGTTGGTGAAGTAACATTTATTTCTGTAAGATAATTTCCTATTACATCAATACCGACGAAGAACAACTTTTCGTTTATTAAAGTTTCTTTGATAATACTGCATATTTTTCTGTCATTTTTTGAGAGTCTCACTGCCTTAGTATTTCCTCCTACATGAATATTTGATCTAAACTCATTTGTTTTAGGAATTCTTTTTAATGCTGCAACAGGCTCGCCGTTAATGAGTATAATTCTTTTATCACCCTTTATTATTTCTGGCAGAAACTTTTGTACTATGAAAGGAACACTATCTTCATCTATAAACTTCTCGATAATTTGATTATAATTTTTATCGTTCTTATCTAATAAAAAAATACCTTGTCCTCCATTGCCGTAAAGAGGCTTAATAACAGATTTCTTACAGTTGCTCATGAAAAGATCTATTTCTTTCCTAGATCTGGTTATTAAAGTTGGAGGAATGATATCTTTAAATTTCAACATTAGTAATTTTTCTGGAGCATTACGTATGCCTGCTGGACTGTTAACTAATCTAGTTTTTGGATCCAGTTGCTCTAGTAAATGCATTGAGGATATGTACTCCATATTATAAGGTGGGTCTTGACGAATAAAAATACAATTTAATGAATTTAAATTTAATATTTTTTCACTGCTTATATTGTAACTACTCAATTTATTATTCTTGAATTGAATTTCATTTGCTAGTGCATATAAGGTATTTTTTTTAAATGTAAGCGACCTCGGAGAGAAAATAAAATTTCTATTTTTTCTTTTTTGCGACTCAAATATCATTGGCAAAGTGCTGTCAGTATTATGATTAAGTGTATGTATAGGATCTATTTGGAAACCGAATTTCATAAACTAATTCCTATTCAGATTTGATGGTTATATAGTCAACTACTTCCTCAACTCCAAATACCTCTTTAGCTAGTTCTATAGCTTTTTGCTTTTCATCACTCGATCTTGAGATCCCAATTATATATACAATTTTATTAACAGTTTCGATGTTATAATTTAAAGAATTAATTTCTTCATCAAGCATTAATTTGGCCAAGACTTTTGTACTAATAACTAAATCGTCTGCAAAATTAAATATACTGTCACTTTGACTTATCTGAATCTCATTAATAACAGTTTTTACTCCTTTTACTCCCCATGCAATGCGTGTAGCCTCTATTCTTAAATCTATATTGTCAACAGTTCCGGTCAACAATACTCTTCCTTGAGAAACCTCCACATCAACATTAAAAAATATTTTTTCGCTTTGATCAAAATAAGAATTTTTTAAAACAGTTTTAATTAACACATCATCAACAAACTCTCCTATACTTCGATCAGAATTTGAAACTGTTACTCCCTTTACTGCTACTCCTGTTGCAACTGGTATAGAACAATTTGTTAGTATAAATATAATTACTGACAAAATAGAGAGAATTGAAAATTTATTAAGTGTCATAATTCAAAATTATATTAATTTTATATTATTTCCTATTTTTTATTAATAACTGATAAATATCCCTTTTAGATATACTCAAATCTTTTGACATAAGACGCGATACCTCAGAGATATTCATACCTTTATTTAATAAGCTATTACCAGTTTTTATTATTTCTTCGTCAGAAAGTTTAGTAATTTTGACCATTATTGGTTCAATAATAAATGTTATCTCACCCAATATTTTTTCTTTTAAACTTATTTTCTTTAAAAGGTCAGAAATATTTGTATTAATAATTTCCTCGTATTTTTTTGTTAATTCCCTAACAAATGTTATTTTGCAATCACCACTTAGTTCTAATATTGAATTTAATGTTTTGATAATTCTCTTTGGTGATTCAAAATATATTTCTGGACAGTCACTTCGATTAAATCTTGCTAATTGGCTCTCTATTTTCTTTTTTTCTTTTGGAAAAAAACCTCTAAAGGTAAAATTTTCTGATTGAAAAGCTGCTAGAACTAAGCTCGCTATTGGTGCTGATGGACCTGGTAAAGAAAATACACTTAAATTATTTTCAAAACATTCTTTTACAAGGTCAGCTCCAGGATCTGAAATAAGTGGTGTTCCAGAATCTGTAGTTATGGCAATAGAAAAATTAGAACTTATTTTTTTTATTATTCCAGGAATTTTATTTTTAGAATTAAATTTATGAAATGAGTGTATTTTACATTTTATTCCATATTTCGACGTAAGTTTTTTTGTAACTCTAGTATCTTCACTCATTATTAAATCAACTGAAGAAAGTATTTTTAATGACCTTATTGTAATATCAGATAGATTTCCTATTGGCGTGGGAACTATATAAAGACCACTTTGAGGTTTCTCATGTTCCAATAACTTTGTAATATAAGATAAATTTAAATTAGATTGCATGTTTTATATTAGAGATAAATTTATTATTTTAGTAATTCTTTGCTTAAGTTTATTATTATATAGCTGTGAAACAACCCAATTAACTAACGATAAAACACTAACACACAATCAAACAAAATTGCTAGAAACTATAAAAGAAGATGAAGATACACATTCTCTAGAAAAAAATTTAATAGAAAATGATGATAAGATTTTAAGAATAGGCCTACTTTTACCTTTGTCTGGGGAATTTTATCAGATAGGCAAATCGCTACTCGACTCTGCACAATTTGCATTAGAAAAAACTGGTAACAAAAGTTTACAATTTTACATAGTAGACACTGAAGAAGAAAACCAACTATATAAAAATCTATCATTTTTAATTAGTAATGATGTTGATTTAATTCTTGGTCCGATTTTTACTAAAAAAGTTTTAAAAGTAAAAGAGTACTTAGATGAACAAAATATTCCAATTATAACATTTTCAAATAATTCTGAAGTAAGTGATCGTAATGTCTATGTTTTTGGATTAACTATTGAAGATGAGTTAAACCGAATCTACGAATATTCAATTAATAGAGGAATTAATAAATTTGCAGTTATAATTCCTGATAATGAATATGGAAATAAAGTAAAGAATGAAATCAACATATTCCATAATGTAAATAATAATTCATCTTCACAATTTATTTTTTATCCAACGGAAGATCCCGACTATTACAAAATAGCTAGGGAAGTTTCAAATTATGATGAGAGAAAATTAGATTTAGATAATCGAATTAAACTTCTAGAAGAATTACAATCCGAGTCTTCACTAAAAGAACTAAAATTATTAAGAAATAAAGATACGTTGGGTGAAGTAGATTTTGAAGCTATTATAATAATCGCTCGCTCTTTTAGCGAATTAACAAATTTTATTTCAATACTACCCTATTACGATGTTGACCCAAAAAAAGTAAAATTCATTGGAAATTCTATTTGGGGAAAAGAATTAATACTTAAAGAGCCTTCAATGAAGAATTCATATTTTTCTTCCTTAGACTTAAATGCCCAAAAAAAATTTAATGAAGAGTATAAAAAGATTTACAAAAATAATCCTCACTCATTAGCTGCTTTAGCTTACGATTTAGTAGGTTTAATTAGCAGCTTAAATATGGAGCATAAGAAAATTACGAAGGAAATTCTTCACTCTAATCTAGGGTATATAGGTATAAACGGGTGGTTCCGTTTTAATGAAAGTGGAAGAGTAGAACGTAGACCTATAATATTCCATGTAGGCAGTGATAAATTTGTAATTAAAAATTAATTTTTTATTTTATACAAAAAATTTGACAGTTTTTTGAAAGCAATAGCTCTGTGACTTATTCTTTCTTTATAATTAAAATTCATTTCACCAAATGTTTTTTTATAGCCTTTAGGAACAAAAATTGGATCATACCCAAACCCATTCTTACCTTTTGGGGGAAATTGGACATGTCCATAAATCCTACCTTCAAAGACACTGCATACATTGTTTGGAAAGTAAATTGATAAAGCACAACAAAAAAAAGCTTTTCTGCTTGATTTATTAAAATAATTATTTTTTTCCATTTTCTTCTCTATTTTTTTCATTGCAATATTAAAATCTTTACTCTTACCCGCCCATCGTGCAGAATAAATACCAGGTTCATTATTTAATGATGAAATACAAAGGCCACTATCATCAGCTATAGCTGGCATTTTAGATTTTAATGCAGCATTTTTTGATTTGATAAGGGAGTTTTCTCCAAATGTGAGACCATTTTCAATCGGTTCGTTAATTTTTAGTTTTTTTGCAGAAATGACATTATAACCCAATGGTTTTAATAAAGATTTTATTTCTGACACTTTTCCCGAATTATGACTTGCTATTACAATATCCTTTAACAAATTATTTACCTTCAAAAATTGTTTTTTGAGACTGAATTATTTGATTTATACCTGATTTTGCCAATTCAAACATGGAGTTAAATTCATTTTCTGTACAAAGTTTTTTTTCAGATGTCATTTGTATCTCAACTATTTTGTTTGTTTCTGTAATCACAAAATTAGCGTCAACCTCAGCATTTTGATCCTCGATATAATCTAGGTCAAGCAATGGAACATTATCAACTATACCACAACTTATAGCCGCAAGATTTTCCTTTATCGGATTAATTTTTATAATTTTTTTTTCTATCATGCTCAAAAAACATAACTGTAATGCAACAAAGGCACCTGTAATTGAAGCGGTTCTTGTTCCACCATCAGCTTGGATAACATCGCAATCAATTAAGATTTGCATATCTTTTAATAAACTAAGATCTGTTACAGCTCTTAACGATCTGCCTATCAAACGTTGTATTTCTTGCGTTCTTCCTGATTGTTTGCCTCTGACAGCTTCTCGGGACATTCTTTCAGATGTTGATCTAGGAAGCATTCCATATTCAGCAGTTACCCAGCCTTGATGTGAATTTTTAAGCCACCTTGGAACATTTTGATCTAAAGACGCATTGCACAATACATGAGTTTCACCAAATTTTACCATACAAGAACCCTCGGGATATGAGGAGAAATTTGGAATAATTTTAAATTTACGAAGATCGCTAATTTTTCTTGTATTTCTCATATTATTAAATTCACTATACTATGTATTGACGAAAATAATATAGATCATTACATATTCAAAAAAAGATATGGCAAAAGACAAAAAAAAGAATATTTCTGAGAAAAAATCTGAAGAGAAAGTTGAGGAAGCCCAATTAAAGGAAATTGACTATTCAGAACTTGAAGAAAAGTTAAAAGAGGCAGAAAATCAAATTTTGCTTTCACTCGCAGATAACGATAATCTTAGAAAAAGATTTGACAGGGAAAAAGAGGATCTCAGTAACTATGTTATTTCTAGTTTTGCAAAAGAAATTTTGTCCGTGTTGGATAATTTAGAGAGAGCGTTAAAATCTATAGATCAAGATGAATTAAAAAAATCAGATCAAAATGTTTCTCAGTTAATTGAAGGTATTGAATTGACAGAAAAACAAATTGTAACGATTTTTGAAAAGTTCAAGATTGAAAAAATTGATTCTTTAGACCAAAATTTTGATCCAAATTTGCATCAAGCTATGTTTGAAGTAGAAAATCCTGATAAACAACCTGGTATTGTTACTGAGGTAATACAAGAGGGATACCGCATTGGGGGTAGGCTTTTAAGACCTGCAATGGTAGGCGTCGTCAAGAAAAAAAACTAATAATATCAATATCATACATATATGAAAGTTTTTTAAATTAAGTAAAAATACTTTCTGTGGGGGGGTTGCACACAAAAATGGACTACCTATATATAAGTCAAATCAAATTAAGAGAATTTTATGGGAAAAGTAATTGGTATAGATCTAGGGACAACAAACAGTTGTATCTCAATAATGGATGGAAAAGATCCTAAGGTAATTGAAAATGCAGAAGGCTCACGAACAACACCGTCCATCATAAGTTTTGGCGCTGAAAGTGAAAAAACTCGTAGGTCAGCCAGCTAAAAGGCAAGGTGTAACAAACCCAGAAAATACTTTTTTTGCGATTAAAAGACTTATGGGACGTTCTTTTGAAGACCCAATGGTTCAGAAAGACTCAGACATGGTACCTTTTAAAATTATAAAATCAGAAAATGGTGATGCATGGGTAGAAGCTGGAACTGAAAAATATTCCCCATCTCAAATTTCTGCGTTTGTATTACAAAAACTAAAAGAAGACGCAGAAAGATATTTAGGTGAAACTGTTGAGAAGGCAGTGATTACCGTACCAGCTTATTTTAATGATGCACAAAGACAAGCTACTAAAGACGCAGGTAAAATAGCTGGACTAGAGGTTGAAAGAATTGTCAATGAGCCTACAGCCGCTGCACTAGCATACGGTCTAGACAAAAAAGATGGAAAAACAATTGCTGTTTATGATTTAGGTGGAGGAACATTTGATATTTCAATTTTAGAAATTGGTGATGGAGTATTTGAGGTTAAATCAACTAATGGTGATACATTCCTTGGTGGAGAAGATTTTGACTCTAGACTTCTCAGTTATTTAGCTGATGAATTTAAAAAGGAAAACAATATTGACCTGACCCAAGACAAACTAGCTTTACAAAGACTTAAAGAATCAGCAGAGAAAGCTAAAATAGAATTATCATCAACTTCTCAGACAGAAATCAATCTTCCGTTTATTACTGCAGATCAATCCGGTCCAAAGCACTTAAACATTAAGGTTACAAGAGCTAAACTGGAAACATTAGTAGATGATTTAATAGAAAAAACAATCAAACCGTGTGAAGCTGCGTTAAAAGACGCGGGTTTGAGCGCCGGTGAAATTGATGAAGTAGTTCTTGTTGGTGGTATGACAAGAATGCCCAAAGTAATTGAGACGGTTAAAAACTTCTTTGGTAAGGAACCTAATAAAGGAGTTAATCCTGACGAAGTAGTAGCTCAGGGAGCGGCTATTCAAGCAGGAATTCTTCAAGGTGATGTTAAAGACGTTTTATTATTAGATGTCACTCCTCTCTCTCTAGGAATTGAAACATTGGGAGGAGTATTTACAAAACTCATTGATAAAAATACCACAATACCTACAAAGAAAAGTCAGGTTTTCTCCACAGCCGATGATAATCAAACGGCAGTGACAATACGTGTATGCCAAGGAGAAAGGGAGATGGCATCAGATAATAAGCTTCTAGGTAATTTTGATCTTGTTGGAATTCCACCAGCACCAAGAGGGGTTCCTCAGGTTGAGGTAACTTTTGATATTGATGCAAATGGTATTGTAAATGTATCGGCCAAAGACAAAGGAACTGGAAAAGAACAACAGATTAAGATTCAAGCATCTGGTGGCCTAAGTGAAGAGGAAATTGAAAAGATGGTTAAAGAAGCTGAGGCAAATGCTGAATCTGATAAGAAGAAAAGAGAAACAGTCGACGTAAAAAATCAAGCTGATACGATGGTACACTCAGCAGAAAAGAATCTTAAAGAATTTGGTGACAAAGTCTCAGATCAAGAAAAAGATGCAATTGAGAACGATATTAAAACTTTGAAAGAAGCAATTTCTTCTGATGATATAGAAAAAATTAAAAGTGGCCTTGAAGCTTTAACTCAATCTTCCATGAAATTAGGTGAAGCAATGTATAAAGCTCAACAACAAGATGCTCCTTCACCAGAAGGTGGGCCAACTAGCGGTGAACCTAATGATGCAAAAGAAAACAATGAAAAAGTTGTTGATGCAGAATTTGAAGAAGTTAAAGAAGACAATAAAGAATCGTAAGCAGGTAAGCTTATGTCGAAAAGAGACTATTATGAAGTTCTTGGTGTATCCAAGACTGCTGACGACTCCGAGATAAAAAAATCCTATAGAAAACTTGCAATGAAATATCACCCTGATCGCAATCAGGGAGATGCAGATGCTGAAGTGAAATTCAAAGAAGCTAGTGAGGCATACGCGGTTCTTCAAGATAAAGAAAAAAGGTCTGCGTATGATCAGTTTGGTCATGCAGCTGTCGATGGAAGCTCTGGACAGGGCGGAGGAGGATTCGATTTCTCTTCATCAGCTTTTCAAGATATTTTCGAGGATTTTTTTGGGGGTGATTCATCTTTTTTTGGAGGAGGTGGTAACAGAAGGAGAAAGTCAAACAATCGTGGATCTGATTTAAGATATGATATTACAGTTTCACTTGAAGAAGCCTATAATGGAAAAAAATTCAAAGTAAAAATACCTACACAGATTCAATGTGAGATATGTTCTGGTTCAGGAGCATCGAAAGGAAGCCAACCTGTAACATGTCAAACATGTGGTGGAAGAGGTCAAATTAGATCACAACAAGGTTTCTTTTCAATTCAACAAACGTGTCCTACCTGTCAGGGATCAGGCTCAACAATATCTGATCCTTGTAGTCCGTGTCGTGGTTCCGGTCGAACTCAAAAAACAAAAAGTCTAATGGTTAAAATACCAAAGGGAGTTGATGATGGATCAAGAATTAGACTAAGTGGCGAGGGTGAGGCTGGTACAAATGGTGGTCAGCAGGGTGATTTGTATATTTTTGTTAATGTCAACGAACATAATATATTTGCCAGGGAGGATGAAAATCTTTTTGCTGAGGTACCTATTTCAATGATTGATGCCGCTGTTGGTGGATCTATTGATGTACCAATTATAGATGGGGGTAAAGCGAGATTAAAGATACCTCAGGGAACTCAAACAGGAGATCAATTTAGACTTAAATCAAAAGGAATGCCAAATATAAGAAGTGGCTATCTTGGTGATTTGTATATACAAACCAAAGTTGAAACTCCCGTAAATTTAAACAAAAAGCAAATTGAAATTTTAAAGTCCTTTCAAGAAGTCAGCAATAACGAAGAAAATCCTCTTAGCTCAGCTTTTTTTAAAAAAGCCAGAGATTTCTGGAAAACAAAAAATTAAATAACATTACTTTTTTCTTTATTTGAATTATCTTTAAAAAATGAAAAAAATTAAAGTAATCGTAACGGGTGCTTCAGGCCGTATGGGAACACAAATTCTAAAGAGGATTATTAAAGATAAATCTTTTGCATTATTTGGAGCAACCGAGAGCGTTGGCCATCCTTCTTTAGGAAAAGATATAGGTCAAATTTTAAAAATAAAAAAAACTGGCATTTTAATAACAGATAATATTATTGAACTGTTTGCAAAAGCTGATGCAGTTATTGATTTTACAGTTCCAACAGCAACATTAGATCATGCAAAATATTCTGCGCAGGCAAGAATTGTTCATGTAATTGGAACAACTGGGTTTAACAAAAGTCAATTACGTAAAATAGATTTTGCTGCGCAGCACGCCACAATTATTAAATCTGGTAACATGAGTTTAGGTATGAATTTATTAGAAAGTATTGTAAAAATTGCATCCTCCAAATTAGATAGTTCTTTTGATATAAAAATAAATGAAACTCACCATAAACATAAAATTGATGCACCCTCAGGGACAGCAATAATGCTTGGCAAAGCTGCTGCTGATGGAAAGAAGAAAAAATTGGAAAATATAATGAAAATTAATCGTATCAATACAATTGGTAAAAATTTAAAGGATAAAATTGTAATGTCATCCTTTAGAAAAGGTGAAGCCGTTGGTGACCATGAGATAATATTCTCATCAAATGATGAAACGATTAAAATTCAGCATTTAGCAAAAAATAGGGGTATTTTTGCCAATGGCGCGCTCCAAGCTGTAAAATGGGGAATGGATAAAGAACCAGGCCTTTATTCAATGGCCGACGTTTTGAATATTTAGAACAGTAAGAAATAGCTGATGCAAAGAGCTGAACGTGCAACAAAAATAATGGATATACTAAATAAAATATATCCTAAAACTCCCATACCTCTAAATCATAGGAACAAGTTTGAACTTTTAATTTCTGTTCTTCTAAGTGCACAATGTACTGATAAAAGAGTGAATGAGATTACACCAATACTTTTTAAAGAAGCAAATAATGCAGAAAAAATGCAAAAATTGTCTCAAAATAAAATATACAAGATTATAAGACCGTGTGGCCTAGCTCCGCAAAAGTCCAGTGCGATCTATAGGTTATCTAAAATATTAGTTAAAAATTTTAATGGCAAGGTACCAAAAAGCTTTGATGAACTAGAGAAGCTTCCTGGTGTTGGGCATAAAACAGCTAGTGTAGTAATGTCACAAGGTTTTGGTTATCCAGCTTTTCCTGTTGATACGCATATTCATAGATTAGCACAAAGATGGGGACTAACTAATGGAAAAAATGTAACGCAAACAGAAAAAGATTTAAAAAAAATCTTTCCGATGGATAGTTGGAACAAACTTCATTTACAGATTATTTTTTATGGAAGAGAGTATTGTGAAGCTAGAAAATGTTTTGGCTTAGATTGTAAAATTTGCAAAACCTGTTTTCCAAATAGAAAAAAGCCAGTAAAAACAAAAAAACCTTAATAGATATTTTTACAATAGAGAGTTGATAGTTTGACTGTAACTGCTAGAGTTCTTTCAAAATGAAAAATAAAGTAGCATTGATAATTGGAGCTGGTGATAGTTTAGGTTCATCAATAGCAAGAGTTTTTGCAGATGATGGGTTCACTGTTGTAGTTGCAAGAAGAAATGGTGATAAGTTATCCGGGTTAGCTGAAGAAATTAAACAAAGCGGTGGTCAATGTTTCTTTTATTCCCTTGATGCAAGAAAAGAAGACGATGTCATAAACTTAATCAATAAAATTGAAAACGAAATCGGAGAGATCTTAGTTGCCGTATACAACATAGGAGCAAACATTAGATATGGCATATTAGAAACAACATCCAGAAAATATTATAAAGTTTGGGAAATGGCTGCATTCGGCGCATTCCTAATGGGCAGAGAGGTCGCAAAAAAGATGGTTCCTAGAAAAAAAGGAACAATAATTTTTACTGGTGCATCAGCGAGTGTTAGGGGTAAAGAGGGTTTTGCTGCTTTTGCAGGTGCAAAGCATGCGAAACGAGCTCTTTCACAGAGTATGGCAAGAGAGTTAGGACCTAAAGGAATTCATGTTGCGCATGTTGTTATTGATGGAGCAATTGATACCCCGTGGGTCAATGAATTGTTTCCCGACTATGTGAAAGAAAAAAAGAAAATTGATGGACTAATGAATCCAGATGATATTGCACAGAACTACTTAATGATACATAATCAACCAAAAAATGCGTGGACTTACGAAATAGATCTGCGTCCTTGGGTGGAAACATGGTAGATAATAAATATGATATTGTTGGAATTGGTAATTCTATTGTCGATGTAATTACAGACGTAGAAGATCAATTCTTAGATGATCACGAATTAAGAAAAGGCCTCATGTCTTTAGTAGACTTAGATGGTATTAAAGATATCTCAGGAAAAATTGACATTAAAAAAACAGTTTCTGGTGGCTCAGTTGCAAACTCCATAGTTGCTTTAGCTCAAAATAATATGAAAACAGCTTTTATTGGAAAAGTCGGAATGGATGAAGTTGGTAACGCATTTATTGATGGCTTAAATAAAGAAAATGTATTTTTTGCGAATGTCCCTCAATCTGATGAGAGTGAAACAGGGCGATGCTTAGTTATGGTAACCCCTGATGCTCAAAGGACAATGAGTACCTATTTAGGAATATCCCAAAAGCTTAATTCTGATGATGTTAATGAAGATGTTATTTCTCAATCAAAAATCACTTATCTAGAAGGGTACCTTTGGGACCTAGATGATGCGCAAGTAGCAATCAAAAAAGCGACAAAGGTAGCTAAAGAGAACAATAAAATTGTAGCCTTTAGTGTATCTGACGTATTCTGCATTGAACGTTTTAAAGACAGCTTTTTAAGTTTAATTGATAAAGATGCAGATATTGTTTTTGCGAATGAAGAGGAAATGAAATCTCTATTAGGCACATCAGACTTGAACGAGAGTATAAATATTATTAAAGATAAGAATAAAATTTTTGCAATTACACTCGGTGAAAAAGGGGCAATGATCGTAAATAATGAAGAGGTGATTAAAATTGAACCCCAAAAAATAGATAATCTTGTTGATACAACGGGAGCTGGCGATCTATTTGCTGCAGGATTTTTACTAAAATATATTCAGGGACAACCCCTTGAACAATGTGGCAAAGAAGGAGTTAGGTTTGCTTCAGAGATAATACAAATCTATGGGGCTAGATTATAGAGTTTAGTTATCTAAGATTTTATCAATTTCATTAATAACTGCATTAGTAGTTATTAAATTTATATCATCGCCACCAAAACTCTGAGATGAGATAAAATCAATATTAGTGAACTGATCATTCAAAAATTTGACTGCACTTGTTGGACCACAGATTTTTAACAATGGACACATATTAGTTGAGAGCATTTGACCTGTTCCACTATCATTAGTTATGGCAATATCTAAATAGTTTGTTGATGCCATTACCACTTCAATTCCAGAATAATTTTTGACTTCTTCTTCTGGAAAAAGGGGTTCATTAATAATATCAACTATTTTTTTACGAAGATTTTGTTCTTCAGGACCAAGGAAAAAAACAATATTGAAATTTTTTTTTTCATAAAATTTAGCTACTTCTATGTATTTATCAAATGACCAAATTCGTTTAGGAGTATTTGAACCAGGCGCAATACCAATATACTTTTTACTCGGGTCAAATAATTTATTAAGGGTCTCTGTTATTGCTTGAGGTATATCTATCTCGAATTCTTTTTCATTTTCATAATTTGAAACCAGATCGAGCATTTCTATTATACTTTTTATATAAAATTTTCTTTCTTTATTTAATTCTTTGGGTTTTAGGTTAGAAAAAAACCAATTAGCTGCAGATGAAATAAAAATTTTCGTTCTTATTCTTTTTAAGGCAAAAGTTCTGGATACTGCTTTTTGTGTATCAATAATAATATCAAATTCTTCACTTTTTAAATCGTAAGTATTTGAAATTTTTTTCCAAAAAAAGGGGCTTAGTTTTGCTTTTTCCCATATTTTATCGATGTGGTTTGAGATAAACTTTTTTAGTCTTTGATTATACTCAGTATAGATTGTATCAGTCATCCAATGAATTTCATAATTTGGAAATCTATCTTTAAGTTGATAAACTATCGGCAATTTTAAAATGCCATCTCCAATTTGCTCTCCATTGCTGAAGATTAAAACTTTTTTCATTGGTTCAATTTTGAGTAGTATCTTCTGAAACTTTTATTATTAGTTTCCCCTCATTTTCTCCTGTAAATAACTTTTTAATAGAATTTTCTGCATTTTCTAATCCAGGGACTATATGATTTTTATATTTAATTTTTCCCTCTTTAATCCAAGTTGTAATATCTTGGTAAGCTTCTATGTATCTCTTAAAATAATCAAAAACGATGAAACCTTTGAGCTTTATTCTTTTAATCAATAAATTTCCCCATGCTGGTCCAGGAACTAATGACTCAGCGTTATAACCAGATATTAAGCCGCATAAACTTATTCTTCCATTTATGTTCATTCTTGTTAGAACAGCATCCGTAATGGGTCCTCCAACATTTTCAAAATAAATATCGACTCCATCAGAGCAAAGATCTTTGAGTTTTTTTCTAACATTTTCTGTTTTGTAGTTTATTGCTCCATCTATACCAAGATCATTTACTAACCACTGACATTTCTCGTCAGAACCGGCAATACCTATAACTTTACATCCTTTTATTTTTCCAATTTGGCAAACTATAGAACCCACAGCACCCGCTGCGGCTGAAACGACTAATGTTTCGCCTGTTTGAGGTTTTGTAATATCTAGTAAACCAAAATAAGCAGTCATGCCTGTCATTCCCAAAATACTCATATAGCTATCTAGTGGGAACCCGGTACCTTGTGGTATTTGTCTAACACCTTTGCCGTTAGTGATAAAATATTCTTGCCATCCACCCATACAATTAACAATTTCACCTTCTTTAAATTTCTGATTTTTTGATTTCTCAACTATACCTATTGTTCCACCCCTCATAACATCACCTGTTTGCATTGCATCAACATAGGATGAGCGTCCACTCATCCATCCTCTATTAGCTGGATCTAGTGATAAATAAATATTTCTAATCAAAAGCTCATTTTCATTCAATTCAGGAACAGAAGTTTCTTCCATTACTAAATCACCCTCTTTAATGTCTCCTACTGGGAAATTTTTTAGTATCCATTGTTTATTAATCATGTTTTTCCCCCATCATTTTTTTTAAATTTACTTGAGGCATGTCTACAATTACACAAGTAGATGTAGCTGTAACTACAGTTCTATTATTTTGTTCAAGTCTTCCTTCTAGAAAAGCAATATTTCTTCCTGATTTAACTACTTGGCCATATCCTATTACTTTTCCTGGTTTTGTAGGATATAAAAAATTAGTTTTTAGTTCTATAGTTGGTGGTCTTTTCTTGAAATGGTTTTGAAAGATAAAGGCAAGGGCAGTAGCGTCATCAACCATCCCACTTACAATACCTCCTTGAACATCACCTGCAGGATTACAATATTTTTGCTCTACTTCAAATTCCATTTTAATACTTCCAGCATCAGTATTTACGTCAAGAACTGTCATATTGAATAAATTGAATAATTTATTTTTATTAAATAATTTTACCAGTTCTTCATCTGAAATCTTACTTGTCATTATAAATTACTCTTAATTAGATTTTTCTGGAAAAACCATTGGACCTAAAGGTCTGCCAGCCAGTAAATGAAAGTGAAGATGAGGTACTTCCTGATGTGCATCATTTCCAGCATTCGCTATAACTCTATAACCATTTCCTCCAGAATTTTCACTAATACCCAACATATCTGCTACTTTCGCAATGGCGCGATTAAACCCTATAATTTCATTATCACTAGCGTTTAAACTGAAGTCATTAATGTCTAGATAGTTTCCCTTAGGAATAATTAATGCGTGAGAGGGCGCTTGAGGCCTTATATCTTTAAAAGAAAGTACAAAGTCATCTTCATAAATTTTATCACACGGAATTTCTCCTCTTATTATTTTAGCAAATATATTATCTTTGTCGTAATTCATTATTTACGTAAACCTGTTTTACCTTCCCTGCTTTCTAGCTCGGCATATATTTGGTCCGCTGTAATATCAAATTTTTTCCAAAGTACAAGCAAATGATATATGAGATCAGCAGATTCATATATTATTTGTTTCGCGTTATCTTGCTCTGCAGCTTCAACAGTTTCAATAGATTCTTCTTTTAGTTTTTCAATGCATTTGATTTTACCTTCAGACAAAAGCTTTGCTGTGTATGATTTAGAGGGGTCTTCTTTTGAACGTTTTTCAATAGTCTCAAATAAACGAACAAGAACATCAACTTTATTAACCATTATTCGTAACCTTCAACAATGGCAAAAAGTCGATCCTTATCTTCACCAAGTAATTTTTTTGCCTCTTGATATTCTTTGCTGTTATAAGCTTTTTTTGCATTGTCAAATGAGGAGTATTCTACTACGACATTTCGTTCATACTCTTTACCTTCAGTAATAACTTGACTTCCTCCACGCACTAAGAATTTTCCATCATATTTTTGCACTGCTTTAGAAGCTAGTTCAGAATACATTTTTTGTTTCTCGGGATGAAGTACATTTACTTTTGCGATCCAATAACCTTTCATGATTAGATCCTAACTGGTATATTATTATCAGCAAGATATCTTTTAACTTCACCTATGCTGTATTCACCAAAGTGAAAAATAGAAGCAGCAAGTAATGCGCTTGCCTCACCCTCGAGAATTCCATCAAGAAGATGGTTCAAGTTACCAACTCCACCTGACGCAATAACTGGTATATTAACTTTTGATGTAACAGCTTTTAATAGTTTATTGTCAAACCCACTTTTTGTTCCATCTCTATCCATTGATGTAAGCAATATTTCTCCGGCGCCTAGTTTTGCCACTTCATTACAGTAAGTAACAACATCAATGTCGGTCTCATTTCTCCCACCATGAGTGAATACTTTCCATTGATTTTCAGCAGTTTGCTTAGCGTCTACAGCTATTACGATTGTTGATGAACCATACTTGTTTGCAGCCTCAGCTACCAGATCAATATTATCCACTGCTGCAGTATTTATTGACACTTTATCTGCTCCAAAATGAAGTAAACGCGATATGTCATCCAAACTCCTGACACCGCCACCTACAGTAAGAGGTATGAAACAATTCTCAGCTGTTTTTTTTACCACCTCTAGCAAAGTGTCTCTATTATCACTTGACGCAGTAATATCTAAAAAACAAAGCTCATCGGCACCTTCAGCATTATAGATTATAGCTTGTTCAACTGGATCTCCTGCGTCAACTAAATCGATGAAATTAACCCCTTTAACAACCCTGCCATTATCGACATCTAAACAGGGTATAATTCTTTTTTTTAACATTATTTACTTAATATTTTTAATGCGTCTTTAATATCAATGTTTTTATCATAAATTGCTTTACCAACAATAACACCTTTCATTTGAGAGTAGTTTTTACCTTTGATATTTTTTATGTCATTGATTGAGGATACGCCACCTGAAGCAACACATAAAAAACTCGTCATTTTCATAACATTCTCCAGCATATCAAAATTAATTCCTTTTTTCATTCCATCTCTCATCACGTCTGTACATATAATTGAATTTATTTGCAAACCTTCAATCGATAATAAAAATTTTTCAAGATTGATTGACTTAACTTCGCTCCAACCACGCAGCGCAATTTGCTCATTTTTAATATCTAAAGCAATAGATATTTTGTTTGGATATTTATGAACAGCAGTTTGAAATAATTCATAATCTTCAAATACTGCTGTTCCAAGTATCACATTTTGTATGCCAATATTGAATAAAGTTTCAACTGAATTTATATTTCGAATACCTCCACCAAATTGCAATTTCAATTTTGTTTTTAACGCGATGTCTTCAATTGACTTTACATTTTCTGAGTGACCTGCCAGAGCTCCATCCAAGTCTACACAATGAAGCCAGGTTATTCCTAGATCTTCAAATAACTTAGCCTGATCTAAGGGTGAATTATTATAAGTAGTGGATTTATTAAAATCGCCCTGAATAAGGCGTACACATTTACCATCTTTCATATCTATAGCAGGAAATAAGATCATTATGGTCTCCACTCTAAAAAGTTGTGAATTATTCTTTTCCCATTTATATGGCTTTTTTCTGGGTGAAATTGTGTACCACATATATTTTCTTTGCAAACTGCCGCTGTAATTTGATCAGGGTATTTCGTTGTGGCTATAGAATGTTCACTTTTTTGATTCTGAAAATAAAAACTGTGAACAAAATAAAAATCTGACCCTTGCTCACAACCATCAAATAACTTGTGATCCGAGAACCTTATCTCATTCCATCCCATGTGAGGAATTTTGTATTCTTTAGGAGATGCAATCCTCCTTACTTCACCTGGTATCCAGCCAAAACCCGAGTGTGTACCAAACTCATGCGAAAGATCAGCTAATAACTGCATGCCCACACATATTCCCATAAAAGGGACCTTGTTTTTTAAAACTGAAACTTCAAGTGATGCATGCAAACCTTCAATTTTAAAAATTGCATTTTTACAATCACCGAAGGCACCTACTCCAGGTAAGACAATCTTATCAGCTGACTGGATCTCTTTAGGATCATTGGTCACAACAATATTGTAAGGATTGCTTAATTCTGAATTTACGTTTTCAAAAGCCTTATGAACAGAATGTAAATTTCCTGAGCCGAAGTTTATTATAGCTAAATTCATTTACTAAATTCTTTAATAGTATCTAAGACTTCCTCAACATGATTATTAACTTTTACTTTTCTCCATATTTTTAGGATCTTGCCATTTCTGCTCACAAGAAAAGTTGATCTTTCAATTCCTTTGTAAGTTTTTCCGTACATACTTTTATTAACCCAAACTCCAAATTTTTCACAAATTTTTTCACTCTCATCAGAAAGAAGATTAAATTTTAATTTATATTTTTTAGCGAATTTACTTTGACGTTGAACTGAGTCTTTTGAAATTCCAAAAACTGAGGTCTCGAGCTTATTGAATTTTTTTAAATTACTTTGGAATTCACAAGACTCCTTTGTGCAGCCTGGGGTATCCGCTTTTGGATAAAAATAAATAATAGTCATTTCTTTCGTTGGAAATTTAACTGAGACACCTTCTTGGTTATTCAGCCTAAAGGATGGAAGTTTTTGACCTTCTTTTAGCATGGTTATAGTTGGCCTTTTGTAGATGGCACTATGTTACCTTCACGTTCATTTACTTGAACTGCTAGTCTTAAACTTCGTGCAAGAGCTTTAAAGCATGACTCAATGATGTGGTGATTATTTTCTCCATAAATATTCTCAACATGTAGAGTTGTTCCACTTGCCTGCGCAAATGCCTGAAACCATTCTTTAAAAAGCTCTGTATCAAAGTCACCTTGTGACGAAGTAATTTTAGGAGTACTAAATTTTACATTCCATATTAAGTAAGGACGATTGGAAAGATCAAGAGCAACTCTTGAGAGTGTTTCATCCATTGGTATGTAAGAATGAGCATAACGATTAATACCTTGTCTATTGCCTAAGGCTTTTGATAAGCATTCACCTATTGCAATGCCAGTGTCTTCTGTTGTGTGGTGGTAATCAATATGCGTATCACCTGTAGCCTTAATATTCATGTCCATTAATGAATGCTTTGAAAGTTGTTCCAACATGTGATCAAGGAAACCTATTCCAGTTTTCACGTCATACAAACCTGTGCCATCAATGTTGATCTCAACATTAATGGAAGTTTCTTTTGTCTCTCTTTTATAATTTGCAGTTCTCATATCAAATCCAATCGGTTTTTATCAATAAATTACTGATTTATCTATAAAAAATATAATATTTGGTCGATAAATAGCCTTGAAGTTATGAAATAAATAGCCACATGACTTATATAATGGAAAATCAACAAAATATATCATGGCACGGGACTACTATCATTAGTGTTCGTAAGGGCAATCAAGTAGTCGTTGCTGGAGATGGTCAAGTCAGTTTAGGTAACACTGTTATTAAAGGTACAGCACAAAAGGTAAGAAAGATTGGAGATGGAAGTGTTATCGCTGGCTTCGCAGGGGCGACCGCTGATGCATTTACCCTGTTTGAAAGACTAGAAGCAAAACTAGAAAAGCATCCAAAACAATTAACGAGAGCTTGTGTTGAACTTGCAAAAGATTGGAGAACTGACAAGTATCTTAGAAGGTTGGAAGCACTTCTTACTGTTGCTGACTCATCAACTTCATTGCTCATTACTGGCATGGGTGACGTGTTGGACCCTGAAGGATCTCTCATTGGTATAGGCAGTGGTGGCAACTATGCATTGTCTGCAGCAAAAGCACTTATCGATAGCGATTTAACTGCTGAGGAAATTGCTCTGAAGTCACTTAAGATTGCAGGAGAAATTTGTGTTTTTACTAATAATAATATTTCTTTAGAAAAAATAGAATATTAATCATGCAAGCATTTTCACCTCGAGAAATAGTTTCTGAATTAGATAGATATATTATTGGTCAAGATGATGCTAAGAAGTCAGTTGCTATTGCACTAAGAAACCGATGGAGACGACAACAGCTTCCTGAAGACATGAGAGAGGAAGTTCTTCCAAAAAATATTTTAATGATTGGTCCAACTGGTATTGGTAAAACAGAAATCTCTAGAAGACTTTCGAAACTGGCTCAGGCGCCTTTTATGAAAGTTGAAGCGACAAAGTTTACAGAAGTCGGTTACGTTGGGAGAGATGTAGAGTCTATTGTGCGTGACTTGATTGAAATTGCAATCACGATGGTACGCGAAATTAAAAGAAAAGAAGTTAAAGCAAAAGCGCAACTGGCAGCTGAAGAACGAGTGTTGGACTCATTAGTTGGTCCTGGTGCTGGACCTACCACACGTGAAAGTTTCAGAAAAAAATTAAGGAACGGTGAGCTTGAAGAAAAAGAAATAGAAGTATCAGTTCAAGATACTGGATCCTTTCCAACAATTGATTTGCAAGGAGGACAGGGAGCCGGTGTTGGCATGATTAATCTCAACGACATGCTAGGCAAGGCAATGGGTCCAAAAACAAAAAAGAAGAAAATGACTGTAGGAGATTCATACGAGACACTTGTAAATGAAGAGTCGGATAAACTTATTGATACAGATCAAATCGTAAATGAGGCAAAAAAAGCAGTAGAAGATAATGGTATTGTATTTATTGATGAAATAGATAAAGTCTGTGCACGCAGTGAGAGAGTGGGTGGTGATGTATCTCGAGAGGGCGTTCAAAGAGACCTTCTTCCACTAATTGAAGGCACAACTGTGAATACAAAACACGGAACTATAAAAACAGATCATATACTATTTATCGCTTCAGGAGCTTTTCAACTATCAAAACCATCGGATTTACTCCCAGAATTACAAGGAAGGCTGCCTATAAGAGTAAACTTAAAGGCATTAACACAAGAGGACTTTAAACGCATACTCACTGAACCGAAGTATAGTTTGATCAAGCAGTATGAAGCCTTAATGGGAACTGAGAATGTCAAAATTAACTTCAGTAAGGATGGAATTGACGCTATTGCAACTCTTGCAGTTGATATAAATTCGACGATCGAAAATATTGGAGCACGAAGACTTCATACAATTCTTGAGCGAGTTTTAGAAGACATTAGTTTTTCCGCAGCTGATAAAGGTGGAGAGAATATTACAATAAACGCAGAGTATGTAAAAAGTAATGTTAGCGAACTATCTAAGGATTCAGATTTATCTAAATTCATTCTTTAAGCAATGTCTTTAAAGGAAAAAAAAACATATATTAGTAAATTGAAAATACGCTATTCAGAAGTTGATAGACAGAATATTGTTTATAACTCTCACTACCTAACTTATTATGACATTTCCTTAAGTGAGATGCTTGATAGTTTATTTGATCAAGAAGAATATATTGAGAAAACTAATAATGAGTTTCATACAGTTGCGGCTCAATTAAATTTTAAAAATCCAGCAAGACTAAATGACGAAATAAGCATTTACACAGCAATTAAAAAAATTGGAAATTCAAGCATTACATTTACGCAAGAAATATATAGAGATGGATCTGATGAATTGATAAATGAAGCTGAAATTATATGGGTTAATACTAATCAAGATGAAATGAAGCCAGCATCTATTCCGAAAGATTTAAAAAATAAGTTTGGAAAATATATATTAAATTAGTCAGTCGTAGCTGCTAAAAGCCAATTAGAACCTTTTGATTTTTGATTTTTCTCGAAAGTCCAGACATCAGTTATTTTCTGGACTTGATTCAAGCTTCCAGAAATAACTTCATCTTTATTATTCTTTATACATGTAATCATTTCAGAAATAAATCTCACACTAACTTCCATAGGATTTTTCTTTAAATCTTTATGAACAATTTCGGACTTTTCAATACCTATAAAATTAAATTCTACTGATTCACTTTTACTGTTACGCTCATCTATCACAGATGAAAAGCTGTCCATTACATCGCTAGATAAAAGAGGCTTTAAAGCTTCTTTATTACCGTTTTCAAAGTTAGTTACAATAGTCTCATAAGCATTAGATGCACCTTTAAGGAAATCATCCTTGTCAAACCAACCATCCTCTCTGATTGGTGCGTCAGTTTCAGGTTTGATTTCTATAACTTTCTCAGTTTGAGTTTGTTGAGGAGTTTCATAATTGAATGAAGACTTGTCGGTTTTTTCATGACCAGTTCGTCTTCCCAGAACACTTCTTAAACGCAGTAAAACTATACCAGCTATAATTGCTAGTATTAATATATCTAAGTATTGAAATGCTTCACTCATATGTACAAATATTATAAGATTCTTATTTAGGTATTTAAACTAAAGATTCAACATTTATAGCTATTTTGTCTCTATTATTACTCATTATATTTATCGTAATCCCAGTCATAGAGATTAGTCTTTTTATTGAAATCGGCAGTTTTATTGGTTCATTTAACACAATATTGCTAATTTTTACAACTGCATTGATCGGAGTTTATTTTGTAAAACAACAAGGAATCAGTACCTATTCTAAGTTATATAATCAACTCCAGAATCAAGAGGCCCCAATTCAAACTATGTTTGAAGGGTTGGTAATATTAATATCTGGAATTTTGCTAATCGCTCCAGGCTTTTTCACAGACGCATTAGGGTTTCTTGGACTCATCCCCCTAACAAGAGTAATTTTCATAAAGATAGTAGCGAACTCTATTCTTTCTAGATATGGTATGAAAAATCAAAGTTCAGATGATGGATCCATCGAAGGAGACTTTGAAGAAATTAATGACGATGAGGATAAAATAAAATAATGGATGTATCTGCGAAAATAATAACACAATTTGTAAAAGACTTATCATTTGAAAACCCCATGGGACCTGGTGCATTTCAAAAAGGAAGTGAAAGACCTGCCATTAATGCGAATGTAGATGTAAAGGCTACTAATAGAAAAGATACCGAAATTTATGAAGTTGAATTAAACATTAATATTAGTGCTAAACGTGAAGATAAAAATGTTTATATTATTGATTTAAAATATGTTGGTTTATTTGAAATTAAAAATCTTACAGATGATATAAAGGAGGCTTATTTATTGGTTGAATGCCCAAGGCAATTGTTTCCTTTTGCAAGACGCATTGTATACGATATGCATGCAGATGGATCTTTGCCTCCCCTAATGCTTGACCCTGTTAATTTTGCTGATCTTTATGAAAAAAGAAAAAAGACAAATTAATAACTGATAAGTTTTGGTTTACCGTCCACAACATCAAACACAGGTTCAACTTTTGGGATGTCAGTGATCAATTTGTCGTTCATTGAAAGTAGCAAAGTTTGGGTATCTTGAAAGTCTTTAATCAATTCAAGATTTTTTATTGTTGGCATAATCATGGGAAACTCTCCGGACTTATATAAATCAAGTGCAACTTTGGGCTCCAGCCAACGACTTTCAACCCCTTCAACGCCATCGTGACTAGCAGGTTGGTTGGGACAGCGAGCAATAAAAAATCTGGTACTATATCTTCTTTTTTCAATTTTTGGGGTAATCCAATGGGAAATATAAGCTATTTCATTGGTAGATAATGTTAAATCAAATTTGTCGATTAATTCCAAGAAGACATCTTTTCCGTTGAGCAATTTCTTTTTGTATTGATTAATATTATCTATTTCAGTTCCAGTAAGACTGCCTAGGCTTATTTTTCTCTGTTCATTATCAGCAAGTAGTATCCCACTCTCTTCAAAACATTCTCGTATGCAAGCAGTCCAATAAATTAATCCACCAGATTTTATACCGAGTCTTCTAGAAGCTTCTTCATCATTTAATAATGGGCTGTACTTGCTAATATTTTTAATGTCGTCATTACTATCTACTTTTCCTCCAGGAAATACCCACGCTCCCCCAAAATTTGTTTTCATAGCACGCTTAATCATAAAAACTTCTATTGTAGAATTATGATCTCTTACCAGTAAAACTGTTGCTGCTGGTATTAATGGTTGATCGCTTTCATTCGCATTTGATAATGTATGATTGATTTTATAGTTTTGATATTCATTCATTATTAAACTGCTCTTTCTTTTTCCAAATAGCGTTTTCACCAAGTGTCTCAACGAAAGCTTTGTGCAAATCTTTGTCATTGTCTGATAGCCGCGTTGCGAGTTCCCTGTTTTGAATCTTTTGAATATCAAAATTTGACACAGAACTATCATTTTGATTGTTGACGTTTAGATCAAGACTCAACTCACGAGCATCCATGAGTTCTATGTAAACTCGTGCAAGTAGTTCTGTGTCAATTGTAGCTGAGTGTATTTCTCGCTCCTTATTATCGATGGAAAATCTCTTACACAAAGCGTCTAGCGAAACGCTCTGACCAGGAAACTTTTCTCTTGCAATAGAAACGGTGTCCACTTTTTTGTTTTTGATGCTCTCCTTACCGCATGCACTGAGTTCATGGTTTAAAAAACCAATATCAAAATCAACATTGTGCGCGATGATTGTATCTTGTCCAACAAAATCGAGGAACTCGTCAGCAATCTTTTCAAACAAAGGCTTATCTTTTAAGAACTCATAACTCAGTCCATGAACTTTAAAAGAGGCTTCTGGAACGTCCCTCATGGGGTTAATATATTGTTGATAAATCTTTCCTGTCGGCAGAAAATCAACCAATTCAATGGCTGCAATTTCGATCACTCTATGACCTTCAGAAGGTCTCAGGCCTGTAGTTTCTGTATCTAAAATTATTTCTCTCATTTCTTATAGAAAGCTTTCCATGCCTTTGGATTAATCAACTTTATTTTAGATACAACATCTTTTACTTCAAGTTTTGTCTCATCTAAAGTTTGATCTGTTGAAATTATATAGTCTGCTTTCTTTAGTTTTTCTCGGTCTGGCATTTGTTGATTCTTGATAGAATTAAAAATTTCTAATGGCACCTTTCTTTCTGCGACCACTCTTTCTTTTTGCTTATCTTCCGATGCTGTTACCACAACGGAAACATCGATATACTTTTCTCCACCTGTTTCAAACAATAAAGGAATATCCAAAATACATCCTGGGCTATCTTCGCTTATTAATTTCTCAATATATACAATTTGATAACGTCTAGTCGCTGGATGGACAATTTTTTCAAGATCCCTAAATTTTTCAGGTTCTCTATTGAGTATATCTCTAAGCGCTATTCGATTAACTTTTCCCTCTGATTTGGTTCCAGGAAAAGTTTCTTCAATTTTATTAATTACTTCCTCATCGTTTTCATAAATATAGTGAACAGTATCATCAGCATTGTAGAGGCCGAAACCATATTCGGTAAACATCTTAGCTACTGTAGACTTTCCCATGCCGATAGATCCTGTTACGCCTATCAACAACATTATACGCTCTCCAACAATGACATTAATTCCTCACTAACACCCACTTTAATTTCATGCCATATTTGAAAAGAGCAAGCTGCTTGTTCGATTAACATGCGTAATCCATTTTGAACTTTCAAACCTCTTGCTTCAGCTTGTTCTAAAAAGCTGGATCGCTTAGGGTTATAAATTAAATCATAAATAAATGTTTCTGTTTCTATATTTTCAAAACTCAAAATATTATTATGCTCTCCTGCCTTTTGCCCAAGGCTGGTTGTATTAACAATAAACGATGAAGAGTTAGCATAATCATCCAGCTCTTCTGTGCTAACGGGACTTGAGTTTATTGATAAATCACTAAGCAAAATTGCTGCTTTTTCAGGTGTTCTGTTAAATAATCTCACCCGGCTTCCCAATTCATTTAATGCATGAACGACAGACCTGGCCGAGCCCCCGGCACCAAGAACAAGAGTTTTTTTGTTGGTAATATTTTTTTCTATTATTTTTTTATCTAAAGAATTGATAAATCCAATAGCGTCGGTATTGTCACCATTTATTTTATCAGAACTTAGACTAAGAGTGTTGACTGACTTAAGTTTCTTAGAAACAACAGATGTTTCATCGCTTATATTAAATGCAAGTTGTTTAAGTGGGACTGTAACATTTAACCCTCCATAGCCTTCTGCCTTAAGGTTGTTGATCTGTTCTTCAAACATACTTGGATCTACATTTATTTTCTCGTATGGTTTTATATTCAAGACTAGCTCCTTAATCCAATGGTTGTGAATAATGGGTGAGAGACTGTGATCAACAGGAAATCCTATAACGGCAGTTTTATCAATGGCCATTGTTTTCAAACAACAGACCGTTGTCCCATAAAAATTGTGTTAATGGTATCATTGATAGTCCTTGTATTGAAAATAAATCACTACCAACATGTTCAAATAGTTTTATGCCTTCTTCTTCAATCGCATAAACACCAACTAACCCCAGAATCTTTTCATCAACGCTTTCTAAATATTCTTTGATAACTTTTTCATCAAGAATTCTCATTTTCATTTTTCCTCTATCAACGTATTTCCAAATAATATTGTTTTCCTTAGCCACGACCGTGGTTGTTATAAGTGTGTGTTCCTGTCCACTCATACTTTTTAATTGTTCGTGTGCTTCATTAAAGTTTTTTGCTTTATTAACTAGCTTTCCATTCAAGTCCAATCCTTGATCAGAACCTATAACCAAACCTTCATTCGATATGGATACCTTTAAAGCCTTCATCTCAGCTAGCCTTGTTACAATATCTTCAGGTGAGCTTTCTGACATAGATAATTTAATCTCATCCTCATCAACACCATGATCAACTGTCTTAAATTTTATTTTGGCATTTGTTAGCAGCCTTGAGCGTGTTTGACTTTTAGACGCTAGTGTTATTTGTGTGTTCATAAGCTATTAACAACCCGGGTAATAAATGTGGATATATATTATATGTTTACTGTTTTTAAGCATTTACAATATTTTTGCTTATTTATCCTATGTTTTCTTGTTTTTCATCCACCTGTTGATAATGACTTAACTATAATTCTACCTTGTGGACAACATCACAAATATTCTAAATAACCTTGTTAGAGGCATGTATTGATTTGTGGGCAAATAAGAGGTTTTTATATATACACATCATCACAGGTACATAAACTAATACTACCTTATATATATATTATATGAGTATTTTTATAGAAACACTAAAAGGCAATAAAACAAGAACTCCCATTTGGTTAATGAGACAAGCGGGAAGACACTTGCCAGAGTATATTAAGATAAGACAAAAATATAAAGATCTTATGGAAATGTTTCTAGACCCTGAGGTGATCGCAGAGATCTCTCTCCAACCAGTTAAAAGATACGGATTAGATGCCTGTATACTGTTTTCAGACATATTGACGATCCCTTATGCATCCGGGTCCGATGTTAGTTTTAAAGAGGGAATGGGGCCCCAAGTTAAATTCATTGAGAAATTTAAATTTGAGTCACACAAACTGGATCCAGTAACAAAAGGAATAGAAAAAATAAAAAAAGTATCAGACACCCCTTTAATAGGCTTTGTGGGCGGACCCTGGACGACATTATTGTATTGTTTATTTAATAAAGAAGAAAGATTACAGATGAACAAAGATCTTATTAATAAAAACAAAAAGAGGATAGACAATCACATTAATGAGCTAACTGATATAGTTTCTAATTACGCAATCCAACAAGTAAACGCTGGCATTGACGCGTTTCAAATATTTGAATCTGCTGCTGGTGATCTTGACGATTACCTCTTTGAAAAATGGGTTCTTGACCCTACTCTGAAAATAGTAAAAGAAATTAAAAGTAAATCCGATATACCAATAATTGGATTCCCTAGAAACGCTAGCACAAGCGGCTATAAAAATTACTCATTTATTAATCAACTCGATTGTATTTGTTTAGATTATAATTTTAATCTACAACAACTCAACTTGTTAAATCCAAATATTTCATATCAAGGAAACCTACATCCAAAACTGCTCTTAAATGGAGGTGATGAAATGGATAAAGGTCTTGAAAAAATTTTACTTGCCTTTCGTGATTACCCACATATTTTTAATCTAGGTCACGGTGTTCTTCCTAAGACGCCTATAAAAAATGTGGAGAGACTCGTACAAAAGGTAAGAAATAATTAAAGAAAAAAATGAAATTTATTGGTACACAAGACTATGAACACGGAAGACAAAAAAAAATTGGAGTTCTTATTTGTAACTTGGGGACACCAGAAAGTTATAAAACTCGCGACGTACGAAGTTTTTTAAAAGAATTTTTATCAGATGGCAGAGTCATTGAAATTCCAAAGTTTATTTGGTGGTTCATTTTAAATGGAATAATCCTTACTTTTCGTCCAGCAAAATCAGCAAAGCTTTATAAGTCAGTATGGACAGACAAGGGATCACCACTTCTTGTTTACTCTGAGAGGATATTAGAAAAGCTAAAAAGAACTGTTCCAGAAAATATTGAAATTGAACTAGCAATGCGCTACGGAAAACCCAATATGGAAAAAGCACTTCTTTCACTTAAGGAAAAAAATTGTCAAAGTCTTATAATTCTTCCCTTGTTTCCTCAGTATTCAGGAACAACAACAGGCAGTGTTTTTGACGAGGTAACCCGAGTTCTTTCCAAGTGGAGATGGGTTCCTGCCCTTAATTTCATAAACAGCTACCACGATCATGACAGTTATATATCAGGCTTGGTCGCAACAATAAAAAATAAAATCTCTAATCACAGGCCACAAAAAATAATCTTTACGTATCACGGTATACCTAAGAGAAATTTTACATTAGGCGATCCCTACCAATGCTTTTGTCAAAAAACTACTCGCCTAGTTGCTGAAAAATTAAATTTGAAAGATGAAGAATACATTACAACTTTTCAATCTCGTTTTGGACCAGCAGAGTGGTTGAAGCCTTACACAAGTGAGACTATGGAACGATTGCCTTCTGAAGGCATAAAGGATATCATGGTAATTGCTCCTGCCTTTAGTGTTGATTGCCTGGAAACAATTGAAGAAATTGACGAGGAAAATAAAGAAATATTTTTAAAAGCAGGCGGTAATAAATTTCATTATATACCATGTCTAAATGACTCAGATGAGCAAATTAATTTTATCAATACACTGTTGAACGAACATATTTCAGTTATGTAAAATATCATGGAGAAGTGCTTAATTATATATTCAACAACAGACGGTCATACAAAAAAAATTTGTAACCACATCGTCAGCATCCTAAATGATTCATCTCATACAAAACTCATAAGTTTAAATCAGGCATTTGATGAAAATCTCATGATGTTTGATAGGATAGTTATAGGCGCGAGCATCAGATACGGAAAACATAAGAAAGAACTATACAAGTTTATAAAAGAAAATATTTCAATACTCGAAGCTAAAAAGAACGCCTTCTTTAGTGTGAACGCTGTAGCAAGAAATTCAGAGAAGGGTTCACCATCGACAAACCCCTACACAAAAAAATTTTTAGCGCTTTCTCAATGGAACCCAAAGGAAATATCTGTGTTTGCTGGAAAAATCGATTATCCAAGATATGGTTTTTTTGATAAGCATATAATTCGTCTTATTATGTGGCTTACTTCAGGCCCTACCGACTTGTCTAATACATATGACTTTACAAATTGGAAAAAAGTAGAGCAATTTGCTAAAAAGGTATCAGAAATTTGATAGTTAGAATTAAAATATTTTTATACTTTATTTAATAATTTCAATTATTTAAGTTAATTATACCAACATATCTATCTTATTTAACAGATTTATTCCTTGCTATAATAAAAAATTAAAGTTAGAAAACGGTCTCTTTTACACTTTCCAAAAAAAAAAAATTAATTCTATATTCAAAAAAGTATGAGCTTAAAATTAAGAGAACTTAAGAAGAAAACTCCACAAGAACTTCTGAAATATGCTGAAGAAACGGGCGTTGAAAACGCAAGCTCCATGCGTACTCAAGATATGCTGTTTGAGATACTACGATCTCTTGCTGCAAACAAAAAAGATATAGACGGAGAAGGTGTTCTCGAGGTCCTACAGGATGGTTTTGGTTTTCTCAGATCAATGGAAGCAAATTACTTGCCTGGCCCAGACGACATTTATGTTAGTCCCAGTCAGATCAAGAGATTTGGATTAAGATCAGGGGATACAGTTGAGGGGCCCATCAGAGCTCCCAAAGAAGGTGAACGATATTTTGCTTTATTAAAGATAGATACAATCAATTATGAGGCTACTGACAAAAGTAGAAATAAAATTAACTTTGATAACTTAACGCCTCTATATCCTGATGAACAAATTAAGCTTGAAACAGAAAAGCCCGACAAAGATCAAAGCGCGCGAGTTATAGATTTGGTTTCACCAATTGGTAAGGGTCAAAGAGCCCTTATAGTTTCGCCCCCAAGAACGGGTAAAACTGTACTACTGCAAAACATTGCACACTCTATTACAGATAACCACCCTGAATGTTACTTGATGGTACTGTTAATTGATGAACGACCTGAGGAAGTGACAGACATGCAACGTTCTGTAAAAGGTGAAGTAGTCAGTTCAACATTTGATGAGCCAGCATCACGTCACGTACAAGTTGCTGAAATGGTTATTAATAAAGCTAAACGATTAGTAGAGCACAAAAAAGATGTTGTGATCTTACTTGACTCCATTACGAGATTGGGCCGCGCATACAACACAGTTGTTCCAAGCTCAGGAAAGGTTTTAACTGGTGGTGTTGATGCCAATGCACTTCAGAGACCAAAGAGATTCTTCGGCGCCGCAAGAAACATTGAAGATGGTGGTTCTTTAACGATTATATCCACTGCTCTAATTGATACAGGAAGCAGAATGGATGAAGTTATTTTTGAGGAATTTAAAGGTACAGGTAACTCAGAAATCATATTGGATAGAAAAGTCGCCGATAAGAGAATCTACCCAGCGATTGATATTACTAAGTCTGGTACTCGAAAAGAGGAGATTCTTCTTGATAAAGATGAACTACAAAAAATGTATGTTCTAAGACGTATTCTTAACCCAATGGGGACCATGGACTCCATTGAATTCTTGCTTGGTAAATTGAAAGAAACAAAAGATAACGCTGATTTTTTTCAATCAATGAATAAGTAAGCGTACCAACAATTATCCTTCAGCTTCTAAAATTGAAGACAGTTTAAATTTCTTTCTTAATTTCTGCGAACCCCCAACATTTTTGAGATCGATTATAAAATAAAATTCGATATCTATTACTTTGCACTTGGAGATAAGCTTTGCTGAAGCTATAGCGGTACCACCGGTTGCGATTAAGTCATCAATTATTAAAACCCTATCTCGTGAAGTAATCGAATTACTATGAATTTGAATTTCGTCGTTGCCGTACTCAAGAGAATATTTTTGCCGCAGAACCTTTCCAGGAAGCTTTCCTTTTTTTCTTATCGGAACAAAAGGAAGGCTTAGTTTAAAAGCAACCGCAGCACCGAAGATGAAACCCCTTGCCTCAACACCTGCAATTTTAGTAAACTTCTGCTTACTAGCATATTTTGATATTTCGTTAATTACTTCAGTAAATAATTTCTTGTTATCAGTAATGGAAGTGATGTCCTGAAAAAGAATCCCCTTTTTTGGAAAGTTGGGAATTACTCGAATATTTTTTTTTAATTTATTTACGAGTTTTTTGTTCAACGTTTAACAATTTCTTTTTTGTTTTAATCCCACCGACTGATGTAAACCCAGTAAGCTTGCCGTCTTTGGATACAACGCGGTGGCATGGGACTTTCATCATTAAATTATTCCGTCCTAGTGCTCCTCCAACAGCTCGTGGAGATGTTCTTAACTTTTTGGCTATTTGACTGTAGCTTGTAGTACGGCCGTAAGGAACACGTCTCAAGTGGTTCCAAACCCGATTCTGGAAACGAGTTCCCATCTGTCTTGTTGGAAAAGAAAGTGATCTTCGCTTGCGCGCTAAATAGGCGTTAATTTGAAAGGCTGCTCGAAGTAAGAGTTTATCTTCAGTCTTAGAAATGGCTTTTCGAGTTCGACTTATGCTAGTTATTTTATTATTACTTGAGATAACCTCTATATTGCCAATCAATGATTTGAAAACATAAGAACTCATGTATACATTAAGATATATTATATGGATGCATTAGAAAATATTATTTCAAGAAATTCGCCCAGAGTACTCTCAGAGCCTGTTCCATCAGATGAACAGATGCAGCTTGTATACAAGGCAGCCTTACGAGCACCAGATCACGCTTGGTTGAGGCCATCGAGGTTTATAGAGGTTAAAGGTGATGGAATTAGAAAATTGTCTGAAATATTCTCTCAATTTGCTAATGATCATATTGCAGGCGGCGATCAACAAAAAGTTGAAAAGTATAAAAACGCGCCTTTCCGAGCACCAATGATAATCATCTTAATATCTCATATAACAGAACATCCAAAGGTTCCTGAGATTGAACAAATTATGTCAACAGCAGCTGCAGCACAAAATATTCTATTGGCACTTAGCGCTCTTAAATTTGGAGGAATGTGGAGAACGGGTGCTTTAGCTCTCGATGAAAAAATTTCCTCTTACTTAGGCCTTCAAGAAAATGAAAAAGTCCTTGGTTATTTATACGTCGGGACGCCAGAAGGATCTGAAAAAAGAATACCTGAATTAGAATTAAGTGACTTTGTGACTAAATGGGATTAATCGTTTAGATTAAACAGCAATCACATAATTTATTATGACAATATTTGCACTATCAACAGCAAGCGGAATTGCAGGTCTGGCTGTAGTTCGTGTATCCGGTCACTTAGCGCTGACTGCACTTAAAACTATCTCTCGCAAGAGTCACTTTGATCCCAATGTATTAACAAGGACAAGTTTTTATGATTCCGAAAATGGAAACTTAATCGATCGTGGATTAGCTGTTTACTTCGCTAAGCCAAAAAGTTTCACAGGAGAGGACGTGGTTGAATTTCATATTCATGGTGGAAGAGCAACAGTTGATCTTCTCTTAAAAACTTTATCAGGAATTAATCAGCTGCGACTTGCGGAACCTGGAGAGTTCTCAAAAAGAGCATTTATAAATAATAAGATGGATCTTACAGCCATTGAAGCAATGGGAGATTTAATCAACGCTCAAACAGAACTGCAACACAATCAGGCTTTAAGTCAGATGGACGGCTCATTGAATAAGTTATACCTGTCTTGGAGAAAATCTCTGATTGAACTGGTTGCGTACCTTGAAGCTGATATTGATTTTGCAGAAGAGGATATTCCCGATGATGTTTTAAAAAATATAAATGAAAAAATTGAAAAACTTTTAGTTGAGATGAATGAGCATATCAATCAACGCAATCAAGGAGAGATTCTAAGGGACGGATACCGTGTCGCAATTGTGGGCACGCCGAATGTAGGAAAATCAAGTCTCATAAATTTATTAGCCAACCGCGATGTTGCGATTGTATCTGATAGAGAAGGGACTACGAGAGATGCACTTGAAGTAAGGCTAAATATTGCTGGATTTCCTGTAGTTTTTACAGATACAGCAGGACTGAGACAGACAAGTGATGAGATTGAAAAAAAGGGAATCGAAATCACACAAAAGAAAATTGATGAAGCAAATCTGGTTATTGAATTATTTGACGATCCAACCAAATTAAATTTTCACGATCAGCGCCTAACTATTTTAAACAAATGTGATCTCCATAATCAGGAAAACAAGAAATATGATAGGGCCATTAATATCTCTGTTACAACGGGAGTAGGCATTGATCATCTAATCAAAGAAATTTCTGAAAAAGTTTCCAATAATTTTGGAAGCTACTCAGATACTATTCCGACTAAAACAAGGTACATCTTAGGTGTTCAAAATTCTATCCAGAGCTTGTTGAATGCGAAAACAATTGATTTAAAAAATAACTCAGAGCTTATGGTCGAAGAGTTGAGATTAGCAATACAGGAAATTGGAAAAATAACAGGTCACGTTGATGTAGAAGAATATCTTGAAGTCATTTTCAAAGATTTTTGCATAGGGAAATAACAAAAATTATTGATTGCAATTAAGCTAAGTTAATTTATTTAACTTAGTCATGTCTAGTTTTGATGTAGTCGTCATAGGTGGTGGTCACGCGGGTTGTGAAGCAGCAACAACGGCTGCACGAGTAGGCGCTAAAACCCTTTTAATTAGCCATAAATTTGAGACTATTGGTGAAATGTCGTGTAATCCAGCCATTGGTGGACTGGGTAAAGGTCACTTAGTTAGAGAAATTGATGCTTTAGATGGTATCATGGGAAGAATTGCAGATCTCTCAAGCATTCAATATCGTCTCTTAAACCGTACAAAAGGTCCAGCTGTGCGAGGGCCTCGCGCTCAATCGGATCGGAAATTGTATAAAAAATATATGCAAGAGGAGATCCTTCAAACAGTAAATCTTGAATGTTTATTTGATCCTGTCGAAGATTTAATTTTCGATCAGGATAATCAAATAGCTGGCGTCTTATGCGAAAGTGGAAAAAAGGTCTCAACAAAAAAAGTAATCATTACGACTGGTACATTTTTAAATGGCCTTATTCACTTGGGTGAAAAAACAATACCTGCTGGAAGGCATGGTGATGCTCCATCAATCGGCTTAGCAAAATCTCTATATAAAACAGGCTTTAATATTGGAAGACTAAAGACAGGCACTCCTGCAAGAATTGATAAAAATACTATTGATTTTGATCGGCTTGAAAAACAGGATGCAGATGAAAAGCATTCATATTTTTCATTCTTAACGAACAAAACTTATAACGAGCAACTGCCTTGTCACATCACTCATACGAATGAAACAGTTCATGACATTATTCAAAAAAATATAGCAAAATCAGCTATTTACTCGGGTCAAATCAGTGGAACAGGACCGCGATATTGCCCCTCTGTTGAAGATAAAGTTGTAAAGTTTGCAGATAAATTAAGACACCAGATTTTCCTTGAACCAGAAGGTTTAGATAGTGATTTGATATATCCAAATGGAATATCAACCTCATTACCTGCAGACGTTCAAAAAGAATTTATCAGTAAAATCAATGGTTTAGAGAAGGCAAAGATTATAAGACATGGTTATGCGATCGAATATGATTTTATTGATCCACAAGAACTTTATCAAACTTTAGAGACTAAAAGAATAAAGGGCCTTTATCTTGCAGGACAAATTAATGGGACAACAGGATATGAGGAGGCTGCAGCTCAAGGATTGGTTGCAGGCTTAAATGCAGCGATCTCTCTTAAAAATAAGGAACACATTTTTTCTAGAAATGACTCTTATATTGGAGTGATGATTGATGATTTGACTCTTAAAGGAGTGACAGAGCCTTATAGAATGTTCACATCAAGAGCAGAATACCGCTTACTATTAAGAGCTGACAATGCTGATTTGAGACTCACAGAAACCGCTAATACATTAGGACTGGTTTCAAAGAACAGATATGAGCATTTTACCAATAAACAAAGTAAAATGGAAGATTTATTAAATATTGTTAAAAATCAATATGTTACACCAAATAAAGCTGAAAAAATGGGTGTCAAAATTAATAAAGATGGTAAAAAAAGGTCTGCATTTGATTTATTGGCTTACCCAGATATTGATATCAATACCGTAGGAGACATGTTTGAGATAAATTTAAACGATTTTTCAGAAGAGATATTAGAGCAAGTCTCAATTGAAGCTCACTATAAAGGTTATCTTAAAAAGCAAGAAAGTGAGATCATTTCAATAAATAAAGAAGAAAAAATAAAGATACCTGAAACAATGAACTATGATGATTTATCGAGTTTATCCAATGAAATTAAGGAAAAATTATCAAAAATTAAGCCAAAAAACATTGCCCAGGCTTCAAGAATTGACGGTGTCACTCCTGCAGCTTTAGGGGTAATATTGGCCCATATAAAAACTCAAGCAAAATTAAAAAAACTGGCTTAATATCTTCATTATGGAGGATTCGCTAGAAGCTCTTATGGAGCTAAAAAGTAATGTTTCACGTGAAACAATCAATAAACTCGATGCATACAGAACACTAATACTAGCAGAAAAGCAAAGCCTTATATCAAAAAAGGACAAAAACCTTCTTTGGATTAGGCATTTTTATGATTCGCTCCGAATAAGTGATTTGATTCGTGAAAATAAACAAAACATAATTGATATTGGAAGCGGAGCAGGACTTCCTGGAATACCGTTATCATTGTTTTATAATGGGGAAAATTCAATATTTTTATGTGAAAATAGAAGAAAAAGAGCAGAATTTTTAGAGCATTGTATTGACCAACTAAAACTCAAGAATACCTATGTGATTCCCCATAAAGCTGAGAAAGCAACGAATCAAAAATTTGATGTTGTTTTAGCCAGAGCAGTTGGACGATTAAATGATTTATTATCAATAAGTTATAATATATCAAAAAAAAGTACTACTTTCCTTTTTCATAAAGGTATACATATAGATGATGAGATTGATGAAGCCACTAAATGTTGGAAATTTGATCATAACTTGCACGAAAATAGTGTTGAAAAGGGATCTTATATTTTAGAACTTAATAATGTAATAAAATCAATGACTTAGTATGAAAAGAAAAATAATTGCTATTTCAAATCAAAAAGGTGGGGTCGGAAAGACGACCACAGCTATAAACTTATCCACAGCCCTCGCAGCAACAGGCCAAAAAGTATTAATTATTGATTTAGACCCTCAGGGCAATGCAAGCACTGGTTTAGGGGTCAATTACAGCGATAGGCAAAACTCTATTTATGAAGTATTAGCAGGACAAGCAAACATTTCAGATTCCATTCGAAAAACTGAAATTGAAAATCTTTTTTTAATTCCTTCAACAGTTGATTTATCTGGGATTGAACCTGAGCTTGCTGATGTTAATGATCGAGCTTTCACATTAAAAAATATTTTTAACGCAAATGAAAAATTAAATGAGTTTGATTTTATTTTTATTGATTGCCCACCCGCGTTAAGCTTGTTGACGGTGATGGCCATGACGACGGCCAATGCAATTATTGTTCCGTTGCAATGTGAATTTTTTGCACTCGAAGGTCTTAGTCAGTTAATTAAAACAATTGAGCGCGTGAGACAGAATTTAAATCCTGGTTTATCTATTGATGGGATTGTGTTGACGATGTACGACAGCAGAAACAAATTATCTTCTCAAGTCGCGACAGATGTTAGAAATCATTTAAGAGAGCAAGTGTATGAAACCATTATACCTCGAAATGTAAGAGTTTCAGAAGCTCCATCATTCGGCATGCCTGCTTTAATCTATGATCAAAGAGCATCAGGTAGTCAAGCTTATTTAAGACTTGCAAACGAAGTTATTAAACAAAACAAAGAACAAGAGGCAGCATAGTGGTTACAAACACAACAAAAAAAGGCTTAGGTCGTGGTCTTTCATCTTTAATGGGAGATACAGAAACTGTACAAACAAAAAATAGTAACGTTGGTCAAGAAATAAAAATACCAATTGCTAATTTAAAACCAAGTCCCTCTCAACCAAGAAGATTGTTTAATAAAAATAGTATTAATGAATTGGCTGACTCTATAAAAGCAAAAGGGTTAGTGCAACCATTAGTGGTTAGACCATCGCCCTATGATGCCAATAGTTATGAAATTATTGCCGGGGAAAGAAGATGGCGTGCAGCACAAATTGCACAACTACACGAGGTGCCCGTTGTTATAAGAAACTTTAATGATACTGAAGCACTCGAAATTGCTATCATTGAAAACGTTCAACGATCGGATCTTTCACCAATTGAAGAAGCTGCAGGTTATAAAAGATTGATCGAAAATCATGGTCATACCCAAGAAGATTTGTCAGGAATTGTGGGAAAAAGCAGGAGTCATATAGCCAATATCATTCGATTATTATCCTTGCCACAATCCATCCAAGATATGATAACTGAGGGAAAAATATCATCAGGGCATGCACGCGCAATTATGAACAGTGCATTTCCAGAGCAACTAGCAGAAAAAATTATTAATGAAAACTTAAGCGTAAGAGATGCAGAAAATCTAGCAAAAGACAAAAAGGGTATTATTAAAAAATTAAGACTAAAAGATCCTGATACAATTGATCTTGAAAATAAAATTTCAGAAAAACTTGGCTTGACCATCAATATAAATCATAAAGGTAAAAAAGGCGGTAGTATAAAAATTGATTACAAAACGCTTGATCAATTAGAAATGGTCACCCAAAAACTTAAAATCTAATTTTGAAAACGCCGCTTACCCTCGTGGCAAATTGTCAGTATTGAACGTTCACAAAGAACGTTTGATAATTTATTATTGGTTTTACAATTAATTTCAGCATCAAGAAGTTGAGATAGATTTCTCTCAATTTTATTTAAAGGCCAACGGGTGCAGTGCTGATGAAAATTATCTTTATCTTTCCAAAATAAGGGAGGCCTTAAAAACTTTATTGCAGTATCAAAATTACTCCCTTTTTTCATTTCTACTTTTACTTTGTGAACTCTTTTGAGGTAATTGACGAGACTGCGTAGAATAGAAATTGGATTATTTCCCTCGGATAACAGTTTACTAATGATATTTGAGCTTTTAGCAGTGTTTCCATACATCACTGACTCATTCATTTTCTGAAGATTATTTGAACTTGCATCATTGAGTAAATTTTTTACTTCCTCAAGATTTGGAGTAGCATCAACATTCGTATAAAATAAACTGATTTTTTGAAGTTCATTATAACTGATCATACGATCAGTACTTAAGGTTTGCATGAGATAGTTTTTTATATCGCGATCAATTGAAATACTATTTTCTTTCACGAAACTATCAATCAGCCTCATCATTGATTTAGCATCATCCTCATAACATGCCAATGCATAACATTGTGAATTGCTCTCAAAAAATTTCCTGAGTTTAGAAGTTTTTTTGAGATTGTCAGCTCTGACGATCAGCATTGTTTGAGTGGGAGCCGAATCGATAACTCTTTCAAGCTCTGAGATATTCTTATCTTTGAGTGACTCTAGAATAATGAGTTTATAGCTATTAAACATGGAAATTGAACTTGCTGAAGTTTCAAGAATGTCAGGATTTAGATCAAGACTTTTCCCTGTTATAGAGACCTCTTCAAAATCAACATCATTTAAATAGTCACTTTTAATTTTTTTGATATGATCCCTTGCTAACCCCTCGTTTGGCCCATAAATCAAAAAAGGTAAAAAACCTTTATTCTCTTTTACTATTTTTTCTATTTGAAAATCTTTAATTATCATTCGTGATTGAAGTTTCAATTTGTATTTTGGAGATTATCATTTGAGCAGCACTACTGGTTGCGCTACGGATCATTCTCTTTTTTTTGTCATCACTTTCAATTTCAGATGTCTCAACAGTGTATTCCGCAAAACCTCTAACCACATCGTTTATTAAAGTCTCATTTGCATTTATAGTTTTTACTTTAAAATACATAACTATTTCAATTCTATATTTTGAAACAGTTCCATCTGCGTTAGTGATTAAAGGATCTAAATTCTCTAATATATCCAAATCAATAATAAACTCCTTTACAGTCTCCGGGCCAGGAGGAAAAGATTTTTTGATTTCCTCTTTTATTTGTCTAGAGACATTACTTTCATTTATTATATTTACGGAATAACTATTTAAATTAATGCTGTTTTCAGAAAACTTGTACATAGGCTTGAAGCCGCAGCTTACAAAATAGGAAAACACGGATAAGAGAAGACTGATTCTAATTATATTACGTAACATTTTTTTCTAAAACCCCTATCAGCTCGGTTAAGTGAGATTTGTAATTTTCCCATGCACCAATTGATTTTTTATTTATTGGTTGTCTTACTTGTTCTAAACTTGCAGTTCTCACCTGACGCTTATTTTTATAAAATTCTATACAATTGTCTTCCCAGTCTAAACCACAAAATTTGAGTAATTGAGCAGTGATATTGTTTTGGTCATTGACCAATTCCTCATTATCGAGGATAAAAATATCTTCTTTGAATTTCTTTAACCAGACACTCATTAGATTTTCATGAAACTGATAATATTTGGCAAGTGTTTTTTGATTATAACAGTAAAGATGTCTTCCTTCCACAAACCTTTGTGTTAGCAATGAAAAACAGTTATCTGCGGGTTTTCTTTTACAGTAAATTATTTTTGCTTCAGGTAAAATAAATCTTATCAAATCTATTAATAGAAAATTATGGGGCATTTTATCACAAATATATCTTTCACCCCGCCTATTTATATTGGCTAACAATTTGAGATATTCTTCTCTAATATTTAAAAGAATTTCCTCGGTTTCTATGTTTTTAATGTATTTCTCAATATTGTTGGTTTCAGGGTTGTTAACCACATCTTGTAATTTCGTCAATTGTAACAAGTACCGCAACTCGCCGGCTCCATATACTTCTGAATGTGAAGATAAAATCTGTTCACATAGAGTTGTACCCGACCTAGGCATTCCGCATATAAATATCGGTATTATTGAATTCCCTTTTCTTTGAATTGTGGGGTAATTTTTAGTGTTTGCAAGTTCATTAAACAAAACCTCTTCTTTTTTGACGTCATAATCAGTGATTCGAGAACATAGTTCATTCATTATTTCTAAGTATTCATAAGACTTATCAAAATCTTCGATATTTCTAAAGTATTCAAAAAATGCTTTAGCTAATGTAATTTTCTGGTCGATGTTGAGATCAGAACTTTGGAGCCTATCTGTAAAAAATTTCATTTCTTGCTCATCCAATAAATTTTTTTTATCACCTACATACTGTGCGAAAAATTGAATAAGGTTTTTGACAGGTTCATTATTTAATCGTTTTTTGAATAAATTTTTAAATCCAATATCAATAATTTTTTTGGATTTTTTAAAATCACCTATTTCTCGGTAGGCTGTAGCTAAATTAATTTGAAACTCTTCATTTTTTGGATAATCCTTCACAAGGCTCTCCATTAAATCAATAGCTTTATCTATGTCGTGATTTAAAATTAATGATTTTGCGTGAGTACTTATTGCATTTGGATTATTGGGATCAATTTTGAGCAAGGTTTTTGAATATTCTAGAGATTTTTCTCCGTCACCTCTTCGAGCGTACAAGCTAGCAAGGTTATTGACTGCAGGATAATAATTATTTGATATTGATAATGACTGCGTAAAACATTGTATTGCAAGATCATACTCCTTAACAATAATATAAGATGTGCCCATATTATTATAAGCTTCAAAACCCTTCGGATTTTTTTCTATGCATTTCACAAAAAAATTAAATGACTCCTCAGCCCTTCCACTATCTTGGTACAGAATTCCTATATGTCTGTTTAATTCATAACTTTGAGGATGAGTAACGAGTAGTCTTTTATATATACTTTCAGCCTTATTAAAATTACGAGTTTCGTGGACTTTAATGGCACTTGCTAATGCTTCAAAAAATTTTTTATCTTCTATTCCTTTGCCTTTATTTTTTCTGCGTTCGTGTCTATTCATTTTTAGATATTACAATATTTAAAATTTTATTAGGGACAAATATTTTTTTGACAATAACTGAGTCTTGAATTTGTTCATTAACACTTTTAATACTCTCAACTTCTTTCATTACTTCTTCTTCACTCGCTTCAACTTTTATTTCAACTTCAGCTCTCCTTTTGCCATTCACTTGAATTACAATTTTGACTGTTTCTCTTACAAGATACTTTTCATCAACATCAGGCCAAGGTTCTGATGATAGGGATTTACTATTTCCACATAAACTCCAGCACTCTTCAGCTAAATGTGGAACCATGGGTTCAATAATACGAATTAATATTCTTAAAGAGGCTTTGAGGGCACTTTTATCATTTTCAACAAAAACTCTAAATTTAGAAATATGGTTTATGAGTTCATAAATTTTAGCAACCCCAACATTCATTTGAAAATTTTCAATACTTTTTGTAACGGCGTCCAATGATTGATGGGTACTTTGAAGTAGCATTACAGCATTTTTCGAGGTATTTTGATTATATATTGTAATATTTTCATCACTTAGTATTGAGAGATTTGAAGTGATTGTTGACCATATTTTTTGGCAAAATCTCCAAGAACCCTGAATTCCAGAATCAGACCAATTTATATCTCTGTCGGGAGGACTATCAGATAACATAAACCATCTGGCTGAGTCAGATCCGTAGCTTTTAATAATCTCTTCGGGATCAATGACATTTTTCTTTGATTTTGACATTGACTCTATCGCACCCATAGTGACTTCTAACCCATTTGATGTTTGATAAAATTTACCACCTTTTTCTTCTACATCATTTGGAAATACCCATGCATTATCTTTATTTTTATAGGTCGCATGACAAACCATTCCTTGTGTGAAAAGAGACTCAAATGGTTCATCAATTTTTTTTATTTTTAAAGCTTTTGTAAAAAATCTTGAATAAAGTAAATGTAGAATTGCGTGCTCGATCCCGCCAACATATTGATCCACAGGCATCCAGTAGTTAATTTCATTTTCGTCGAAGGGGTTGTTATTTTTAGGTGAGCAAAATCTCAAAAAATACCATGCTGAGTCTACAAAAGTATCGAGAGTATCTGTTTCTCTAATTGCCTTCATTCCAGTGTGTGGGCATGTTGTGTATTTCCAGTAAGGATGATTTTCTAGAGGATTGCCAGATTGACTTAGATCGACTTCAGTTGGAAGCTCAATGGGTAAATGCTTTTCCGGAACAGGAATAATTTTTCCGTCCTCACGATATAAAATCGGTATAGGGCAACCCCAATAACGTTGTCTTGAAATACCCCAATCTCTTAGTCGATAATTAATTGTTTTTTTCCCTATTTTAATTTTTTCTAATTCACTAATAATCTTTTTTTTAGCCTCAGAAATTTTTAGTCCATTTAAAAAGGACGAGTTGATTAAAGAACCTTCTCCAGTGTAGGCTCCATTATCAATTGTAGCACTCGTATCGTCAGGTTTGATAACTTCAATTATTTCAAGATCATATTTTTTTGCAAAATCAAAATCTCTTTGATCATGTGCTGGGCAACCGTAAATAGCTCCTGTTCCATAATCCATCAAAATAAAGTTTGCAATAAACAAAGGTAGTTTTTTGCCGTCTATAAAAGGATGTTTAATTTTCAGTGCTGTTGAAATTCCAATCTTTTCATTTTTTGAAATGGTTTCCTCGTTTAATTTTTGAGATCTGAGACCAATGATCTCCTCAACAATATCTGGATCATTTTCAAGTATGTCGTCCACAATTGGATGAAAAGGTGAGATAGCAATGAAAGTTGCTCCAAAAATTGTATCAGGTCTTGTAGTGAAAATTTCCAACATTTCAGGCTTATATTCTTTATAGCCAGACTCTATTTCAAAATGAATTTCACAGCCTACAGACCGTCCAATCCAATTTTTTTGCATTGTTTTTACTTTTTCTGGCCAGCCAGGCATATTTTCTAAACTCTCTAAGAGGCTATTTGCATGGGATGTAATTTTAAAAAACCACTGTGACAATTTTTTTTGCTCTACGTCTGCACCTGATCGCCAACCTTTACCATCAATCACCTGTTCATTTGCTAGTACTGTATTTTCAACAGGATCCCAATTAACAAGCGATTCTTTTTTGTAAATTAAATCTTCTTTATAAAACTTAAGAAATAATTTTTGCTGTTGGTGATAATATTCTCTATCACACGTAGCCACTTCACGATCCCAATCAATCGAGAGACCCATCGATTGAAGTTGAGATCTCATTGTATCAATATTTTCATAGGTCCATTTACCAGGCGAGATATTATTTTCGATGGCAGCGTTTTCTGCAGGCAAACCAAACGCATCCCAACCCATTGGATGCATAACATTGAAACCTTTTGCTCTTTTGTATCTTGCGATGACATCACCAAGAGTATAATTTCTAACATGACCCATATGAATTTTACCAGAAGGGTAAGGAAACATTTCTAAAATATAATATTTCTCTTTCTCAGTCTTCATCTCGCTTTTGAACGTATTATTGTCACGCCAAAACGATTGCCATTTTGACTCTATAACTCTTGGATTATATTTTTCAGACATTTAAATAAACTAAGTTATTTATTATGATAAGTCGATCGCACTTTTCAGCGTACGTGCTTCAGATAATATACTAGTTTTTATTTTATTTGCTTGTTCACTATCTAAACCTAAATCGTTCCATTTATTACCATCAAACTCTTGTTTAAATATTTGAACAACAATTGAGTCGTCTGTTAATTGGTTATCTATGATGCGAACATTAATTTTTATTCTTAATTTGTTTGCATCAACCGCATACCAATCGGTTATGACCACGCCTGATGCAGAGTCTACCGATGCAAGCGGCATGAAACTTAATTTATCCAACACAACATTAAATGTTAAGCTGTCAATTGATGCATCAAATTCCCCATCGCCACCTAAAACTAATTCTCGAAAAGTAGACTTGTTGTCCCCTGTTCTATAGCTAAGCGCTCTGTCATTGACATTGTCACCCACAATGACTGTTCGAGGGTCTGTTTCATTTTGAACAATATCTAGTTGGCTACACCCATTTGCGAAAAGAAACGCCAAAAACAAAATTGTTGGAAAATAACTGGTTTTTCTGAGTTTAGTATGTTTTTGTAAATTCATAGAAGTTAGAGGATTTCGCTCAATATAACAA
>CABZHU010000003.1 GCA_902525575.1 uncultured Pelagibacteraceae bacterium | reverse complement strand
TGTATAAAACAAACTATCGTAAGGATCTTTTTTTGTAACCATTCCCGCAGTCTTCACTCCAAAAGATGACCCAAGTACAGGAATTATAATCATTGTAACAAAGAAAGAGCATAGCAATACGACAAGCACTGTCCTTGGAATTACTCGTATCCATACACCAAAAAAATCTGGCCAAAATGCTAAAGGCAAGAATGCTAATACAGTAGTTAATGTAGATGCAAATATTGGATAAAACATGTCGTGAGCTGCATTAAGGTAAGACAATGATCTCCTAACGCCTTTTTCCTGTTCTCTTCTAGCATATTCAGTTATTACGATCGGTCCATCAACAAGTAGTCCAACTGATAATACAAGGCCCATTATGCTCATTAAATTATACGACATGCCCATGAAGTTCAGAATCGTTATTGAAAGCAAATAAGTGGTTGGTATTGAAATGCCTACAAGAAGTCCAACACGCCACCCAAGAATAGCTACAATAATGGTCATGACAATGATAACGGCTGTTATTACAGTATTTTCAGATGCTGAAATTCTATCATTTATATCCTTAGATTCATCTGCTATGAGTACAGCTGATGCAATAGGGCTAATGGTCCCGTCTAATTCAGAAAGTTTTTTCTTTATGCTATCATAAAGAGTAATTGTGCTCGAGTTCTCTTTTTTATTTATTTGAAGTAATATACCTGGATTACCATTTATGTTTACGTAGTCTTTATTTTTATCATATGTTTGTTTTACACTAGCAATATCGCTTAAATAAATTGTCTTATTAGATGACGATTTTATCGGTAGCTTATTAAGTTCTGCTGCGGACTTGTATAGAGACTTTATTTTAACAGAATAGTCAGAATTATTGTTTGTAATCTTCCCTGCTGAAATAAGGTTGTTATATTTTTTAAAAGAATCAAGTACATTATTAATTCCTAGACCATATTTTTCCATTGAGGATGCATTTATATTTATGTCTATTATTTCATCTTTTTTTCCTTTAAATTCAATATCTGTAACGTCATAAAGTTGCTCAAATTCGTCTTCATATTTTTCAGCAACCTTGACTAATTCTCGGTATCCCATATCGCCGTGAATGCCAACTAATACAAATTGATAATTAGATGATTTATGTTCAACTACCTCTCTGAGGTCATAACCCTGAGGCAGGTCTTCAATATTTAAAATTTTATTTCTTACTTCTTTTGCAATATTTGGTATCTCAGTATCTAATTCAAATGCAATTAAAAATGATACCAGGCCGTCTTTTGTGATAGAAACTACTTCCTTTGAATCTTTCATTGTCATCATCTCTTTTTCTATCGGAGTTGTAATTAATCTTTCTACATCTGTTGAAGATGCACCATCATAATAGACAATTACTGAAACAGATTTTAGGTCTACATTTGGCCATTCATGCCGTGGAAAGCTAGCATAGGATAGAATACCAACTAAAAATATACCTACCAAAATAGTATTAATAGTCTTTTTTCTGAAAAAAATTGTATCAAGTATTTTTTTTAGCATTTAGGCAAATGAAGGCTTTCTAAATTTTTTTACAATATCTTTGATATGATCTGGTAAAACTAGAAGGCAAGGAGTTAGCACTAAAGTTAAAATTGCTGAAAAAGAAATGCCATAAATGATGCATTGAGCCAGTGGAGCCCAAGATGTTGATGCATTGGAGTCATACGCGATATCTCTGGCTATTGGATCGATAGAATAGTTCAGCGCTAAAGGTATCAAGCCCAACATTGTTGTAAGTGATGTAAGAAAAATAGGACGCAATCTTTGAGCACAGGCCTTAATGATTCGAGTTCTTACATCCTCATTAGACTTAGAAGAAATAACATTAAAGCTGTCTATTAAAATTATATTATTGTTTACAACTATTCCGGCTAAAGAAACTATACCAATTCCTGTTAAAAGTGCGCTAAATACTTGGTTGAATATAAGTAAGCCCAACATCACCCCAGCTGTACTGAGTACAACAGCACTTAAAATAATTGTCATCTGATAAAAATTATTGAATTGTGTGACTAATAATGCAGCCATAAGCATGATTGAAATAACAAAAGCCTGTGTAACGAAATTCAGTGAGTTTACTTGCTCTTCATTATCACCTCCAAATTCAATATCGACATTTGCTGGAATACTCTGTTCTTTAATCCATGATTCAAACAATTTCAATCTAGACTCAGGTGTAAATTCTGATGAAACATCTGCTTTAATTATTGTTACGTGTTTAGAGTCAAATTTTCTTACATAATTTACTTTTTGTTGGGGTTTTTTTTCAACAAAATTTGAAATCGGAACCATACCAGACTCCGTATTTATTAAAATATTGTCCAGTTCATCAATAAACCTCTCCTTTTCTGGATATCTCAAGACAATATCTAATTCTTCATCAATATCTTTTGGTCTATAAGAACCAATTGTAAGCCCACTAGTAATAAGGCCAATTGAATTCCCAATGGTAGGTATGTCTGCACCGAACTTTGCTGCTTTTGGTTTATCAACAAAAAGTTCCCACTCAACGCCTGGTACTGGAAGAGTACTTTCTAAATTGATAAGGCCATCTAATGTATTCAAATAGCTTTTAATATCTTGAGCAACAGTCATTGTAGAGCTTCTGTTGGGCCCAAGTACTCTTATTTCAATATCTTTACCAGTTGGTGGGCCACCTTCTTGTGCTTTGATCTCAGTCTTGATGCCTGGAATCTTATCCAGTTCTTTTCTCATATTTTCAATTACAACTCTTCCATTTTCTCTCTCTTTTCTGTCGGTAAATTCAAAGAAAAATGAGGCAATTGTATCATCTGAGCTACTACCACCTGTTCTAAAATTATTAAATCTTCCAGTTTGTAAAAATAGATTTTTAACACCTTTTGTTCCATGTACGATTTCTTCAACTGACTCAGATAATTCATCAATTTGATCGATTGTAAGATTACCACGTGCTTGAATTTTTCCAAATCCAGCATACGGATCACTTTGAGAAACTAAAACAACACCTTTACCTATTGAAGAATAAGTTGAAATAACAATGAATGAGAAAATAATTATTGATCCACTAACTATCAATGGTCTTTTAAGGACTAGTGTCAGAAAATTAATATATTTTCCAACAATTCCCTCAACTTTAGAAAGATCATATGCATGTTCCGAACTTATTGACTGAACAGTTTTTTTGCTCATTTCGGAAGCCTTGCCAAAAATACTGCCAATCACAGGAACAATCATCAGACTATAGATTAAAGCCACAGTTAGGATGATGAATATTGTAATAGGTAGAACTCTCATGAACTGCCCACTTACACCTGGCCAGAAAAATAAAGGAATAAAAACAGCTAACGTTGTCGCTGCTGATGCAGTAACAGGCCAGAACATTCTTTTTGCAGCATAAATAAAAGCTGTTTTCTTATCATATCCTTCTACCATTTTTCTATCAGCCAATTCTACAACAACTATCGAGCCGTCTATCAGCATCCCTAAAGCCACCAACATTCCAAATATAACCATAAAATTATATGTAAACCCGAGGGCATATAAAATAAAAATGGCAATAATAATTGATACTGGAATACCAGATCCTACTATTAAGGAGGACCTGATGCCAAAAGTTATCATTGCTACAATTAGCACAAATATAGTAGCCATTATAATATTTCCTTGAAGTGAATTAACTTGTTCAAGCATTACATCTTTTGTATTTAATACATAGCCAAGACTAATATCAGGTGAAATTTTTGATTGATATTTTTCTACTATATTTTCAACTCTATTAATCGTACTTATTAGGTTCGCCCCACGCGCTTTTTTAACTCCTAAGCAAATACTTTGATTTTGATTAATACTTGCGAAAAAGGTTCGCTCTTTGAAGCTTCTTTTAACATCGGAAATATCAGACAACAGGACAACTCCGTCGGAAGAAGATCTGATAGGTATAGAATTAATTTCACTTTCGTCTTCAAATAAACCTGGTACATCCACCGAGAATTGCCCTTGACCAGTTTCAATTTCGCCAGCCATAACAGCCTGATTATTATTATTTATTGCTCTTATAATTTCATAAATAGAAATATTATAATTTTCAATTTGATTACGGTTAAGTATTGCTTCTAATTGTTCATCTCTATTTCCGATTAAATCAACTTCAAAAATTTCTGGAAGAAGCTCTATTTCATTTTGAATATCTCTTATAATATTTAAAAGTTCTCGCTCTTGAGCAACATCTGAAGAAATTGCTACAATAATTGAGGGGTCATCAGATAAAGATACTTCTCTAACTATTGGATCTTTAGCATCTTCTGGAAACTTTGATTTAGCTTCGTTTACAGCATCTCTTACACTATCTAAAGATTTTGACATTGTCTCAGCCGCTTCAAACTCCACAACTGCAGCCGCATAGCCTTCAAAACCAAACGCTTGAAGTTTTTTTACACCCTCTATTGATCTCAACTCTTCTTCGAGAGGACGTACTAATAATCTCTCAGAATCGGATGGAGATACGCCTGGAAGTCCAACACCTGCATAAACAACAGGAATCGTAATATCAGGTTCAGCTTCAACAGGAATATTTATCCTCCCGAATATTCCAGCAACAATAAGTACTAATAAGAAAGCAAGGGCTGTTCTTTTTCTGTCTACAAAAAACTCGATCATTTAATAATTAATTTCCTGTCCTTCAATCACATATTCTTGGCCGACTGTAATAATCTTTGATGTTTTAGGTAATCCCTCTACCCAAAGACCGTCTGGAGTGTCTTCTATAATTGATATTTTTTTAAATGTTGCTCTGTTATCAATTGCGATTTTAACACCCAACTCTCCATTATCATCCAAAGATAATAAATAAGAAGGTATTAAATGTGCTGTTGTTTCGCGCACTGGTACTTTTATTTCTGCTGTTAATCCCTCTCTAATCTCACCATCTACATTAGATATCTCAGCTTCAACTGTATAAGTTCTTGTTAGAGGTGAAGCACTCTTACTGACAAAATTAATTTGGCCCTTTAAATTTATGTTATTAAGAAGCTCAATTTCTACTTTTGATTTATTTTTAACTTTACTTACTTCTTTTTCGGTTACCTCTCCCACAACCTTCATTGGATCTAATTGAATAATTGTCACACACGGCAAGCTTGGACCAATTAATGAACCCATCTCAACATGTACCTCTTCAATGTATCCGTCAAACGGAGCTAATATTTTTGTATTATTTAATTCATTTTGTGTCATCTCAACTTTAGCATTAGCGCCTTTAAGCCTTGCCTCAGCCATTGCTAGATCATTTTCTGAACGATATCCATCAATCTTAAGCTTATTTATTGCGTCATACTGAAGGCTAGCTTGTTTTTGTAGAGCGAGTGCTTCGTCTAAGATTGCAGTTCTGTTTTCCTCTTCCAAACTACAAACTAAATCATTTCTTTTGACATAGTCTCCTTTTTTCGATGTAAAAATAACATTTGAAGAAGTTTTTGGATTAAGTTTAATTTTTTTATTTGCTTCGGTTTTGCCTCTAATCGTTAAATAAAAAACTTTTTTCTCAGAACTAGTCTCCATTACTCTCACAGATACAGATTCGTCTATTTCGATCGATTTCTCAATATTTTCAACAACTTCATTGCTGTTATCTCCACTTAGAACTCCTGATAGAATCCATAAGAGCACAGCCGCAAGGATGTAGAAAGCTATCATATAATTACTTAATAAAAATCTCATATTTAAACCTCAATATTGTTTAATAAATCATTCCTTTAATAGATATCTATTCTTCTCAACGTACCTAATTCCTGTTTCAAAAAGTGTTGATGCTAAACCTCTAATAAATTTAATTGACTTTTCTTTTCTTAAAGCAGCAAGTTCAGAGGGAATAGGACCGTCGTATTTAAATTGTTCAAGCTTCTGTTTTAAATATAAAACTCTCTCATTCATTACAGTGTCTAACATTTCGTTTGGGAGATATTTAGAAAATAATACCAATAAAAAAAACTCAGATTTTATCTGATCGCCAAAATTCCCAGATCTTATATATTCTGCTGCATCACTTAATAAATTAGACTTCATTAGATCTAATCCTTTATTTGTAATTGTATAAACTTTTTTGTCTGGTTTTTTACTTTGTGTGTGCTGTTTGCAAGAAACATATTTATTTGATTGTAGATTATTTAATGTGGGATAAATTGTTCCAAAACTTAAACTGTAGAAATCTGACAATGGACCTTCAAACATTTGTTTTATTTCATACCCAGATCTTGGCCCTAATGACAAGAGGCCTAAACAAAGAGTTTCTTTTTTCACTTTAATTTACCTCTAAATTTTCTAAATTAAGCATCCCAGCTAGATACATAATTTGAGTTTTGACTATTTCTCTATCTTTTTGTTTATTGAAATAATTGATTTCTGAGTTGAGTAACGCTTGTCTTGCAATTAAAACATCAAGTATACTTCTTTCACCAACCTCTTGCTCAATCACGGTACCTTCGTATGCAGTTTTATTAGCATTGTAATTCAGCTCTGCAGCTTCAATGGTTTTCTCCGAAATTTTATATTTATCCCAAATATTTTCAGAGAGGATTACTGTTTCATTTTGTGTTTTTTGCAAAAGAATTAATTGTGAATTTTTAAGTTCTTTTGCCTTACGAACACTAGATAGCGATTTCCCGGCAGTAAAAATAGGCCAATCTAGTGTAGCTTGGACTTCTTCATTGGTCAATTCATCTATCTCTGACGAAAATTCGTCTAACTCAGATTTAGTAGCAGTAAGATTAAGTTGAGGATAATATGCTGAACGGGCAACTCCCACATTAGCACTCATTATTTTCATATTTACTTCTGCCATTTTAATTGAGTAATTATTCAAAATTAAAATTTCTTTAAACTCTTCAAATGAATTTGGGATATCTACATTAATTTCTGAAAAAATTAAATTTCTTGCATCAACACCTACTAAATCAAGGAATGAATTTTTTAAATTTTTTAGAAATATTTCAGAATCTAATAAATCAATCTTTGCAGTATTTAAGTAAGCTTCAGCCTGAGCTACATCAGTTATTGACGCAAGGCCAACCTCATATTCTTTTATTGTAGCATTTGATCTCTCTGAAACAGATTCAAGGTTATCCTTGTATGATCGAAGCGACTTTTCAGCAACAAGGACATTATAGTAAGCTTCAATTGTTTCTAAAATTATATCCTGAGTAACTTTTTGCTGATTAAGTCTTTTTAAATTTAGAGTTTCTTTCGTTGAAAGTGAATTGTAAAATCGATTGAAACCACTAAAAAGGTTTTGAGATAAAATAACTGACTTACTACTTGAGGTCAACTCATATTCATTAGTACTAATTCCAGATTGCGTTTTGATGCTTGAGTATTCATTTTCAGATATATTGGCATTAAGACTAATTGATGGAAAGTAATTTGATTTAGATTGAAAATAATCTTCTTTAGCAATATCCACACTATTAGCCTCCATTTTAAGGAGCAGGTTATTCGCTAAAGACTCACTAATTGCATCATTAAGACTTAACGCACCGGCATTATTGCTTAAAAATAAAGCTGCCACTGTCGCTAAATATTTAAAATATTTCATAAACATCCTTAAAAAAACGTATCTATATCAGGCTGATATATATAATCAATACCTATATCAATGTGATATAGTAGTATTTGCCTATTTTTCAAGTAAAATACATATTTTATTAAATAATTGAAAAAAAACATTATTATGAAAATTAAAAATAAATCATTTAAAGATAAAAGTAAGAAATGGCTTAAGAGGCATGTAGACGATGAATTTGTGCAAAAGTCTATTAGTGATAATTACAGATCAAGGGCTGCTTACAAGTTAATCGAAATTATTGATAAATATAAAATATTAGATGAGGCTGAAAATGTAATCGATCTTGGTTCAGCCCCTGGAAGTTGGTGCCAAGTATTAAAAAATCATGGGAAAAGTCTAAATTCAATAATTTCTGTCGATATCCTAGAAATGGAAGAAATTAAAGGTGTTACTTTTTATAGATCGGACTTTTTATCTCCCGAATTCAAAAATATCTCTAAAACTATAGGTGAATTTGATCTAGTGCTTTCAGATATCTCGCCAAATTTATCAGGGAATAAAGTGTCTGATTTCCTTCTTTCAAAGGATTTGGTTGAAAATGCCTTAAGTTATTCACTTCAGAATCTTAATACTAATGGTCATTTTGTGGCTAAGTATTTCAGAACAGGTGATATTTCAGATGTACTTACTATATGTAAAAGGAATTTTCATAAAGTTACTTCATTTAAGCCAAAATCAAGTAGGAAAAATTCAAGTGAAATCTATTTAGTTTGCCTTAGAAAAAAATAACACCTTGATTGACATAATTTGTTAAATAATTTAAACATCAGAGATGGAGCGCTCCACTATTCAGAAATCCCTTTCTTTTGATGATGTTTTAATAAAGCCTGCGCGATCGTCTATTCTGCCAACTGAGGTCCAATCACATACATCTATAACTTCAAATATTAAACTTGGTATACCATTAATCTCTTCGGCAATGGACACTGTCACAGAATATAAGTTAGCTATCGCTATTGCTCAATCTGGCGGGCTAGGGATACTCCATAAAAATATGCCTATAGACAAGCAAGCGCAAAATGTTGCAAAAGTAAAAAAGTTTGAAACTGGCATGGTAATTGATCCTGTAACCATAGCACCTGAAGCCACTCTATCAGATGCTTTAGATCTAATGAAAGAGCATCAGATTTCTGGTGTCCCTGTAGTCGATAGTAAAGATAAATTGCTTGGTATTTTAACGAATAGGGATGTTCGTTTCGCAACTAATATGTCTCAAAAGATTAGTGAGTTAATGACAAGTGAAAATTTGATTACTGTAAAAGAAGGAATCTCTAGTGATGATGCCCAAAAACTCCTACATGCCCATAGAATTGAAAAATTAATCGTTGTTGACGATAGTAGAAAGTGCATTGGTTTAATTACAGTTAAGGATATTGAAAAAAGTCAATTAAACCCTCATGCATCGAAGGATGCTAAAGGAAGACTTATTGTAGGTGCTGCAATAGGTGTTGGAACTGAAGCAATTAATAGGGCTGAACACTTAGTTGATGCTGGTGTAGATGTTTTAGTAATAGATACTGCCCATGGCCACTCAGAAAAAGTCATTTCTACTCTTGAGGAAATTAAATCTCATTTTTCCATTGATATAGTTGTTGGCAATGTAGCTACAAAAGAAGCTACAGAAGAATTAATTGATAAAGGCGCAGATTGTATAAAAGTTGGTATAGGTCCAGGGTCAATTTGTACTACTAGAGTGGTTGCAGGAATAGGGGTCCCTCAATTCTCAGCAATTTTGGATTGTGCTGAAATTGCGAATAAAAAAAATATTCCAGTTATTGCTGATGGAGGCATAAAATATTCTGGTGATATTGCAAAAGCGCTCGGCGCAGGAGCTAACGCAGTTATGATAGGATCATTATTTGCAGGAACTGACGAGTCACCAGGTGAAGTCTACTTATTTAAAGGTAGAAGTTATAAATCATATCGTGGAATGGGTTCCTTGGGCGCAATGGCGCGAGGGTCTGCAGATAGATATTTTCAAGAGGAAATTACAGAAAGCAATAAACATGTACCTGAAGGAATTGAGGGAAGAGTGCCTTACAAAGGTCCAATAGCACCAATAATATACCAGCTCGTTGGCGGCCTGAAAGCATCAATGGGCTACACAGGCTCAAAAGATATAATGCAATTTAAAAAGAATGTTCAGTTTATTGAAATCACAGGAGCAGGATTAAAAGAGAGTCATGTGCATGATGTTGATATTACTCGTGAGTCACCAAATTATCCAACCAACATTTAAGTTGATGAAATATTTTATATTTTTAACTCTTTTTTTACACTCATCGCATTCTTGGTCAGCGTCAAATTTTTATGATAATGCTCTAGAGAATTTCAACGAAACTAAATATGAAACAGCCATTAAATATTTAGAAAAGGAAATTGTTTTTAACACCAAATCATCAGAGTCGTTTGTTTTATTAGGTAAATCTTACGAAAAAATTGATGATTTAACCACTGCTAATAAATATTATAATATTGCGTTTACATTAGCGCCTCACAATTTAGAGCTTAATTTTCTTTTAGGAAAGACTGCATATAACTTGGGTAACATAGAAGATTATGCTGAATATATTTCTAATTTAGAAATCCTTTGTGAAAATGACTGTGAAGAAATTAATAATCTAAAATTACTGGCTGAGTAGTATGATTTATATTGTAGACTTCGGCTCTCAGGTAACTCAATTAATCGCAAGAAGGGTTCGAGAAGCAAGGGTTTACTGCGAAATTGTAAGCAATAAGAACCTTTTGCATAAAATTAAGAATACGAAGCCAACTGGAATTATATTTTCAGGAGGACCTGCAAGTGTTCATAAGTCGCGTACACCAAAAATTGATAAGAAAATCTTTTCGCTAAATATTCCAATTCTAGGAATTTGTTACGGAATGCAACTTATAGTTCATCAACTTGGAGGTAGGGTTGAAATATCAAAGGAACGCGAATTTGGCAAAACATTAATTACGCACACTCACAAAAGTAAGCTTTTTCAAAATATTAAGTTAAGAAATAAGCAACATTATGTATGGATGAGTCATGGTGATAAGGCGATTAAATTGCCTAATGATTTTACAACCATAGCGAAAAGTAAAAACTCTAAATTTGTGGGCATAGAAAATAAAAAACTAAATATTTATGGTCTTCAATTTCATCCTGAAGTTGTTCACACACATCAAGGTGAAAAGATAATCAAGAACTTCATAATCAATATATGCAAAACTAAACCTACATGGAGTATGCAAAACTATCTTAAAACTCAAGTTGCCAAAATAAAGATTAAGGTTGAAAAAAACCATGTCATTTGTGGTTTATCTGGAGGAGTTGACAGTATGGTGACTGCAGCAATAATTTCAAAAGCAATTAATAAACAATTAACATGTATCTATGTCGATACTGGCTTAATGAGGTTGAATGAAACTGAGGAAGTCCAAAATTTGTTCAAAAAGCATTTTAAATCAAAGCTTATTACAGTTAATGCCAAGAATAGATTCTTCACTTCCCTTAAAGGAGTATCTGATCCAGAAAAAAAACGTAAAATTATTGGCAATTTGTTTATTAAAATATTTAACGCTGAGTCTAGCAAGATCTCTAAAGCAAAATTTTTAGCTCAAGGCACGATCTACCCAGATATAATAGAGAGTCAAAGTTTTCATGGGGGACCAACTTCAGTAATCAAGTCACATCACAATGTTGGAGGCCTGCCTAAAGAAATGAAACTGGGACTTGTCGAACCTTTGCAAGAATTATTTAAGGATGAAGTTCGTAGACTCGGTAAAGAGCTAAAATTACCTAAAGAATTTATTCAAAGACACCCATTTCCAGGTCCTGGATTAGGAATTCGAGTATTAAGTGACATTACAATAGATAAAGTGCGTATGTTACAACATGCAGATCAAATTTACATTGATGAGATTAAAGCAGCCAATTTATACAATGAAATATGGCAAGCTTTTGCAGTTTTATTACCTGTCCGAACTGTTGGCGTAATGGGTGATCAAAGGTCATATGAGTTTGTTTGTGGCTTGAGAGCTGTAACTTCTGTAGATGGCATGACTGCTGATTTCTATCCTTTAAGTGGTGAATTTTTAAGCAAAGTATCAACTCGAATTATAAATGAAGTAAAAGGAATTAATCGCGTAGTTTACGATACAACTTCTAAGCCTCCTGGTACAATTGAGTGGGAATAGGAAGTTTTATGGATTTATCTAAATTAACAACCGACGAGCTTATAAATTTATATCCCTCACTATTAGACGAGTTAAAAAAAATAAAAATAATAAGAACTAATAATATTGTTGGAGAAATAGGAGAATATTTAGTTGAACAAACTTATAATAAAGATACATCGCTTTTTAAAAACTGGTGATACTAAGTGGGAATAAAGTAATTATTTAACTAAAATCTAATCTAAAAAATAGATTTATGTTACTATAATAAAGCTATGAAACACTTTTTTTATAAAATTTTTAATTTTTTTAAAGCAATATTTAAATTTAATTTCACTGACTACACCTGGATTAAAACAGCTAAATTTATTGAGTTAGATAATATTGATGTTTCTGAAGACCCTGTAAGACCAGAGCTTGATCTTGAATGGAGAACCACTCATGACAGAAAAATATATGGTTTAGAATACAATAATGAAATTGAAGGAATTATGTGTTTAGCTTTCACAAAGGATGTTCCTCATTCAATAAAAGAATTGGACTTAATGAGCCGACTGGCCGTTTACGAGCAAAATGCTGATACAATAATTGCTTATACTGTATGGTCGAGAAAAAAGGGTGCGGGAAAAAAAATTATGGAAGAGGCTTTAAAATTTGGTAAAGAGATGGGGTACAAAAGGATTGTAACACTCTCTCCTTTGACACCAATGGCTACTCATTATCACATTAGAAACGGAGCAAAACTCCTAGGACATAATCCCACAACTCAGAATTTTGAATATTCTTTCTAATACTGCAGACTTTCAGTTCAAATCCATGGAAACTAGTTATAATTAGGCTATATATAAGTTATGGCATTAGCAAAAAATATAAATGTAATGTGGTTTAGGCAAGACCTGCGTTTAGCCGACAATCCTGCTTTAACTAAAGCACTTGAGGACGGCAAGACCTTACCAATCTTTATATTAGATGATTTCAATTCAAAAGAACACGTAAATGGTGCTGCAAGTAAATGGTGGCTGCATCATTCATTAATCAAGTTAAATAAATCATTAAAAAATAAACTCTGTTTTTTTAGAGGCAACCCAATAGATATTCTGGATGAAATTAACAAACAATTTGAAATTTCAAATATATTTTGGAGTCGCTGTTATGAACCTTGGAGAATCAAAAGAGACAAAAAGATAAAAAAATATTTCAATGACCAAAGCGTAAACGTGAATACCTTTAATGGATCGCTTTTATGGGAGCCATGGAATATAGCGAAAAAAGATGGCACTCCTTACAAAGTATTCACCCCATACTATCGAAAAGGGTGTCTAAATTCTGATAAGCCCCGGATGCCACTGCAAGCACCTAATCTATCTAATTTAATATCAATTGATAATCATGATTTAAAAATAGAAGACCTGGAGCTAATGCCTAAGCATAATTGGTATAATAAAATGATTTCTCTTTGGTCACCTGGAGAAGAAGGAGCACTTAATAAAATTGAAGAGTTTATATCAAATGGATTGAATAATTATAAGGAAGGAAGAAATTTTCCATCCAATCATAATGTTTCTCAACTTTCACCTCATCTACACTTTGGCGAAGTTTCGCCAAATCAAGTGTGGTACCGAGCTAAGACAAAAGAGGGAAAATTAGGCATTAAAAAAGACCTAGACCACTTCTTGAGTGAATTAGGTTGGCGTGAGTTTTCTTTTAATTTGCTCTACCATTTTCCATTTCTTCCAAAAGAAAACTTGCAAAAGAAATTCGACAATTTTCCATGGGATAATGATAAAGACAAATTAAAGAAATGGCAAAAAGGACTAACTGGCTATCCGATTGTAGATGCAGGTATGCAAGAATTATGGCAAACAGGCTACATGCATAATAGACTAAGAATGGTAGTGGGATCATTTCTTGTAAAAAATTTACTTTTACATTGGCATCATGGAGAAAGATGGTTTTGGGACTGCTTGATTGACGCAGATCTAGCGAGCAATAGTGCTGGATGGCAATGGATCGCTGGTTCAGGCGCGGATGCCGCTCCATATTTTAGAATTTTTAACCCAATAACTCAGGGACAGAAATTTGATCCTGACGGAAAATATACAAGAAAATACCTGCCTGTATTGAATGATATGCCAGATAAGTTCTTATTTAACCCTTGGGAAGCCCCTGAAGATGTCCTAAGATCGGCAGGTGTAAAGCTTGGCGAGAATTATCCACTGCCTATTGTTGAAATTGGCTCATCCCGTCAAAAAGCTTTAGAGGCATTTGCCACAACTAAAACTTTAATAGCCTAATGAATACAGACACTATTCTTCTTATTGTACAAATGGTAGCGGCATTTGGTGTGCTCGTCTCAGTTATTTATTTGGGATTACAAATTCATCAACAAAATGAAATTACTAAAGCTCAATTTGGACATTCTCTTACACAACGAATGTATGAAAGATATTTTAATACAGCGAAAGATAAGGAGTTTAGTAATTTTTTAGCAAAAGATTGGGCCACAGGTGACCTAGAGGACTCAGACAAATGGCGAGTCGCTATTTTTATAAATACATTATTGGTGGATATATTTGATACCTACGAAAAAGTTGATAAAGGCTTTGTTGACGAGTCGCATTTAAAGATGAGAATGCATATGCTAAAACTTGGAGTTATGAAAGCGCCTATAGCACAATCATCATGGAAATATTGGAAAGGGGTAAAGTCAGATGAGTTTATTAAGTGGTTTGAAGAAGAAATTTATGGAGACTCTGACTCTTTCAATGAAGGGTATCAAGAAGAAGTAATCCCTAATGTTAGGCGAAAATAGACGGTTATATAGCTTTTTATAGAAATTTTCTTATTTCTAAAGTATAAACCGCTGGATGAAACGTAAATCTGTAATTGATATCAAAAACCAAAAGGGGAAAACCCCCATAGTTTGCTTAACGGCGTACACTTCCCCAATTGCACGATCTATCGATGATTGTGGCGATCTTTTATTAGTAGGTGATTCACTTGGCATGGTTCTTTATGACTATCAAAATACATTACCGGTAACACTCTTTCAGATGATAGAGCATTCAAAATCAGTTGTTAATGCAACAAAACAGTCTTGCATCATAGTCGATATGCCTTTTGGCACTTATGAGGAGTCTGTTGATAAAGCTTTTATGAATGCTGCAAGAGTAATGAAGGAAACAAACTGTAACGGAGTAAAGCTTGAGGGTGGAAGAAATATGTTTGAAACTGTAAAATATTTAACCGATCGCTCAATCCCAGTAATGGGGCATATTGGTCTTCAGCCTCAAAGTGTCCTCATAGATGGCGGCTACAAAGTTAAAGGAAGAAATAAATTTGATTGGGGTAAATATATTGATGATGCAATTGCAATTGAAGAGGCTGGAGCATTTTCGGTAGTATTGGAAGGCATGGCAGAACCTTTGGCTGCTGAGATTACATCTAAAATTTCGATACCCACGATTGGCATAGGTGCCTCGCCTGAATGCGATGGCCAAGTTTTAGTAACGGAAGATATGTTAGGCTTAACTAATATTGCTCCAAAATTTGTTAAAAAATATGCCAATTTAGATAGTTTAATAAAGAAGGCAGCACATCAATACGCACGTGAGGTGAGAAATAGAGAGTTTCCAGGCAATGAACATACTTATGCCATGAAACCTCAAATCGTTAGAAAAGGTGAAGAAGATTAATGTCAGACATTTTAAGGCAAGTTGATGAGGAATTGAGACAGGATCGTTTATTGAATTTGTGGAGACGTTATCGCATATATATAATCGGAGGTTTAATATTATTAATTGGTTCAGTGCTTGGTTATCAACTTAATAAAGGGATAAATCAGTCATTTTATGAAGATGAAGTAGAAAAATATTTAAGTACTACAGATTTGGTAGATTTTAATCAAACAATTGAAAATCTAGGTAAAATTGAAAATTCAAATCAATTACTTATTTCTGGTATAGCTCAAATTAAAATTGCAACATTATTGATGGAGAATGGAAAAATGCAAGAAAGCAAAGCTAAGCTTTTAGAAATTATGAATGAAGGTAAAGTAGATACTGTCCTGACTGACCTCGCTATCTATTTTTATTTAATGAGCAGTTTAAATGATATATCGATGGATGAATTAAATAAATATCTGACCAGTGATAAATTAGAGGAAAGTACTTATAAATATCTTTTTAAAGAAACTATCGCTATTAAAAATTTATTAGTAGGCAATATTAAAATATCTAAAGAAAATTTTAATGAATTAATTAGTGATGAAGATACTCCAAAAGATATTGTTATTAGAGCGGCTAAATTTTTAGATACAATTAAGTAGCATGAGAAATACTTTATATATTATTTTACTATCAATATTTGTAATATCTGGTTGTACAAAAAATGAAATAATAGAGAAAGAAAATAATAGTTTTTCTATATTATCTTATGACGCAGAGATTTCAGAAACTCTAGGTCTAAATATAGAAGATATAAGAATTGATAGCCCGAAGGAAATAAATTATTGGTCGCAGCATTTTCAAAATCCTAGAAATAATTTGAATAATATATTTTCTTTGTCTGCTATTAAAGAAAAGACAAAAATTGTTTCTGGAACTAGAGGAGCTTTAAATATTATTCAGCCAGTTTATTTTAATGATACAATTTGCTACATTTTACCTAAGGGCTTCTTAGAATGCAAAAACTATAAAAGTAATGAAAAAATATTTTCAATTGATATTAAAATTGATGGCAATAAAAAGTATGAGGTTATAAGGGGCGGACTTGCTTATTTCGATAATAAAATAGTTCTAGTTGATGCTTATGGGCAAATTTTGCTTATTGACTCTAATGATGGAAGTAAAATATGGGAAAAAAAAATTGAATTTCCTATATTATCTCCGCCACTAATTTATAGAAATCAAATTTTATTTATATCTTCAGATAATCGATTATTCTCACTTGCTCTAGAAACTGGTGAAATAGAGTGGTCATTTCAAACAGTAGCAGAAGATAAAAAGAGTCTTATAACAGCATCCCCAATAGCTTTTGAGAATATGATAATAGCTCCTTTTAGTAATGGTGAACTAGTAGCCTTTACAAATGATACTGGCAGACCTTTGTGGTCAGAAAATGTCTCAAAAATCTCATTATTAAGTAATTTTGATATTAAAGACATTTCAGCTAGTCCAGTATTGACAAATAATACACTTTTTTCTGTTAGCACTAATGGCAAATTGATATCGACCAATGTTATTAATGGAAAAAGGAATTGGTCAATTGATCTATCGGGATACAGGACACCAATTATTTCAGGAGGTCAAATATACGTCATTGATGAAGACGGAAAACTTATCTGTTTAAATAAAAATACTGGTGAAGTTTTTTGGATTACAGAGCTTAACAAATTTAAAAAAGGTCAGAAAGCAAAGGATCTGAATTTGTGGCTAGGTCCTTATTTAATAAATAATTTATTATATAATATTTCTTACTTTGGAGAGTTAAAAATTGTATCACCAATGACAGGAGAAGTTTTATCCTCTGATAGTTTAGGAGTTAAAGGCATTATAATGCCGCCAGTAATATTAAGTAATGCGGTATTTTTAATGGATGAAAATTCCAATGTCTTCTATTTTGAATAAAATAAATTTTTGTATTATTGGTAAACCAAATTCAGGTAAATCGACTTTATTTAATTGTTTACTTGAAGATAGTATTTCTCCAGTTGGTGACGAATATGGACTTACAAAGAATTTATTTAGAGATAAATTTACATTATATAGTCACGATTTTACGATTTTTGACACACCAGGATTGAGAAGAAAAAGTAAGATAAGTGATCTGGATGAAAAAAAGAGAAACAAGGAAGTCATAAGGCTTGTTGATAAGGTTGACGTAGTAATTTTGCTCATAGATTCAGTTGAAAATATATCCAAGCAAGACTTTAGGCTGGCTGATTTAGCAATAATAAAAAAAAAGATAATATTTTTTTTGTTTAATAAGATGGACCTTATTGATGAAGGTAAGAAATTTGAATATAAGATCGATAAATATTTAAGTAATAATTATAGTCAATACCAAATGATAAATACTGATTTCATTTCTGCAAAGAAAAATATTAGAATTAAGAGTTTCATAAAAGAAATTATCAACAAAAATAAACTTGTCCACATTGAAATCACAAAAACCAATCTAAATAAATTTCTTAATTATTTAAATAAACAATCAAAATATCCAAAAATTAAAAAAAGAGAAATCAAGCCTAAGTATATTGTACAAGTAAAGACTGGTACTCCACTTTTTAAGGTCTTTATTAATTCAAAAAGGAAAGCGCCCCTTATATTTCAAAGATTCTTTGATAATGCATTTAGGGATTTTTTTAAAATAAAAGGAGTGCCCATTTCTTATCAATTTATAAGCTCTAATAATCCCTATTCAGACTAAAGCTTAATAATCTCGCCACTTTTTTCATTTGATAGTAAGAAATTTACAACCGTTCTTGCTACGTCGATAGGATTTTTTATTTTCTTTTTATTCTCACCAGGCATGATATTTTCTCGAAATTTAGTATTTACTGCACCCGGATATATAATATTAGCATTTATAGAGGTACCTTTATTTTCATTGGCAAAACTTATAACTAATTCATTTAACGCTGTCATAATTGGTTGATATATGCCCCAATATTGGGACTTCATTTCATCTTTTATTGAGGAAATAATAACAAAGTTAGATTTCTTAGAATTTTTCAACAAAGGATGAAAATGTTTCATAATTCTAAAATTAGAAATATAGTTTAACTTGATAGTTTCATTGAATTCATCTAAATCAATTGACTCTACAGGCGATAATTTAGTAATTTGACCAGCAGTTGAAACAATAATATCTAAATATCTATCTTTTTTAAAAATTGCTTCAGAAAGATTTTCTATTACATTAGGCTCACATAAATCAATTGGAACAATTGTACATTCACATCCATTTGAAATTATCTTATCATTTATCTCTTCTAATTTAGATGTATTGCGTGACAAAATATATATGTGTTTAACTGACTTTGATAACTCCTGAGCAATACTTGCCCCAATTCCAGATGAGGCGCCTGTAATAAGACAATTTAGATTTCTCATGTTTAAATACCTATTTCGTCTAAATTTCTTGGAATATGTTCAAAAAAATCCACTCCGATATTTACCATTTCAGCAAATGAGCTGCTAGTCATAAAGTCACTTAATAAGCTGGAAGATATATTCTGATTTATAAAAAACAAAGTTATCACAACTACAATATACCCCCTGAAAATGCCCAGGACCCCTCCAAACCCCATATCAACAAGCCCCTTTTTTTTAGGTTGTAAAAAACCTATAAAAAGTCTCAGTAAGAATGAAATAAATATATATGAGGTTATGAGGGTTATTAGAAATATTATTACATCAGATAAAGTTTCATTAGTAATATATTGATCTGCAATTGGCCTTAATAAGGCAAAACAATTTTTAAGTATAAAAAATATTAGTATCCATTTGATTAAATTAAAAAAACTTTTTAATAATCCATTTTTAATACCAAAAAAAAATGATATTAGGCAAATGATTAGGAAAGTAATGTCAAAAGCATTGAGAAATTGAGAATAATTAAGTTCGTTCATCCTATGAATTTTTATTAAAATATCCGAGTAATATTGGCAAGATAGTAAGACTTCCAACTAAAGCAATAAACATTGCAAGTGCTGTAAATGCTCCAAAATAAATTGTAGGGTAAAAATTAGAAAATACCAAAATTGAGAAACCTGCCATAATAGTCACTGAAGTATTTTTGATTGCAGTACTAACTGTTTTCTGGCAGTTATTGACCGCATCTGTGTGTGATCCGGATATCGCAATATATTCACGATACCTATAAACATAATGTATGCAATTATCTACCGCTATTCCGATCGTAATTGAGGCAATCGTAATTGTCATCAAATCTAGGGGTATATTCAATAATCCCATAGTTCCCAATATAACAAAACAGGCGACTAAATTCGGTATCAAAGCAGCTAAAGCTATTTTAAATGATCTGAATAAAATAATTAATATTATAAATATTCCCATTAAAACAATTCCTAAAGATTTAATTTGAGAGTCAAAAAGGCTTTGCAGCATGTTATTATACAAAATTAGTATTCCAGTAAGACTTACCTCAATATTTTGATTGTTATAATTTGACTCCAAATGTTCTCTAAGCTCATTAACGAAATTTGCTCTTTTTAACTCAGGATGAGTATCGATTACACGTAGAGATATTCTTGCCTGATTTTTATCTATCAACACATAGGGTTTTAAAATTTGATCTTTAATATCTTGTGGTAATTTTTTATATAAAACTGAGAGTTCAAGAGTATCAAATTCTTCATTTGAATTAAGTTTTTCAGCAGTTCTTATAATGGATGCCAATGAAAGTACTTTACCTACAAAATCATACGTTTCTAGATAGTCGTGAATACTCTTAACATTGTCAATTTTTTCTTTAGTAAACCAGTAGTCTGAAGGATCATAATCAATTCCGAAATCCATAAAATCTTCCTCTTCAAAAGACAAATCATCATTTGACCCATCTTTGAATTGAATAATGATATCCAAGGGAGTAGTTCCACCCAACTGTTCGTCAATCAATTTCATTCCTTTGTATATTTCAGTATCTTCTTTAAAGTAATTCACAAAACTATTTTCTACTTTAAGAGTACTTGCTCCATATATGCCAGTAGCAAACAAAGATGTAAAAAATAATAACGTCGATACTGGGAATTTGATCGATAAGACAGAAAATACATCTTTACTATTATTTTTATTCAATAAAGCAGTACTTTTTAAATTTAAGACTGATATCAAAATTGGTAAGAAAATAAAGCTGGATACATATGTGATAGTTAGACCCATGCACATCATTAGGCCAAAATCCATAACTGGTTTAATTCCACTTGTATAAAGCGATCCAAATGCGAAAATAGTTGTTAGAGCTGCAAACAGACAAGGCTTATACATTTTTTCAAGTGCACGTATAATATTTTGATTAATTGTAGATTTTTCCTTCTCTAAACTTATTTGCCGATACCTTACAACTATATGTACGGTCATTGATAAAGATAAGATCAAAATAAGCATGATAAAGTTTGATGAAATAACAGTTACTTTCCACCCAAGTAGCGAAATAGACCCGATCATAGTGATTAAAATGAATATACAATTAGCTATACATGCAATCATCCACAAAGGGCTTCTAAAAACAAGATAGAGCACAATTAATATAAAAATAAAGGCTCCAATACCGAAAATAATAATATCATTTTTTACGAATAAGATAGTATCATTTGCAATCATTGAAACTCCTCCTAGATGAATTTTAATATCCTTATCTTTGAATTGCTCAATTATTGTTCTGATAATTAAAATATTATTTTCTCTCTCCTTATCCTGTTTCTTTTTTTCAATTTCATATTTGACGTCTAGTTGAGATAAAAGTTCACGCTCAGCATCGTTTATTTTAACTAACTCATTAAGCCTTATTCTTTCATTTACTATTGTATCGAAATCAAGATTCTTTTTTAGATTAATTAGCAAGCCTGTAGTGGTCGCATCTTCACTAATAATCAAGTTTTTGAAAATTGGACTATTAAGCAATTCTATCTCAGCATCAGCAATATTTACTTGTGGTGATTTAATTGTAATTATTTCATTTACTAGATCTGATAAAGATTGATTATTAATCTCTAATAATGGTGCGTCAAAAATTGATTGAGTTGAATCAACAAATGAAAGATTTTCAATTTCTGTAATAAAAGAATTTAAAAAATCAAGATTTTGTTTTTTAATAAATTTCTGTTTTGACGTGAACGTAACAATTAAAAAGTCACTTGAATCATAGTCCTTGATTAACTCTTGATATCTTTTTAAATCGTCATCTTGTTCTAAGATGAGAGTATCAGAAGATGCGTCAAGTTGAAAATTATCTGAGTTAAATAGGAAAAGAAAAGCAATTGCTACAAGTAGAAACAAAGATAATTTTGAATAATTATCAAGAACTGACGAAAATACTTTTTTCATTACTTATGAAATATATCTTCTTTGGTATCTTTTGCCTAGGTTTGTTAAAATCTCATATGGTATTGTATTTATGCTCTCACACACTGTATTAATAGGGTTCTTATTTCCAATGAATTCAAACTCTTTATTAGCTATTTGTTCTAAGTTTATAAAATTTGTCAAATCAACTGTTACTAAGTCCATTGAGACTCTTCCAATCAAATTAATTCGTTTATTATTTAAATAAATTTTACAATTATTTGAAAAGAGTCTACTGAATCCATCACCATAACCAATAGCAAAAGTACCAATTTTCATCTTTTTACTTGCTTTAAATGTTGCTCCATAGCCTACGGTATCCCCTTTATTTATTTCCCTTGTTTGAATCAATTTACTCTTTAAAGAGACCACATTTTTGTAATGTTTTCTTTCTCTTATTTGACAATTCCCACCATAAAGAGATATTCCTGGCCTAACCATATCAAGATTATAATTTCTCCCCAGCAACACTCCCCCAGAGTTCGATATGCTGTGTAGACAACTTGGAAAATGTATTCTTATCTTATCAAATTCCTTTAATTGAGTTTGATTTTTTTTATTTTTTGGATCATCAGCGCAAGCTAAGTGGCTCATTATCAGAACAAGATCTGAATTTTTAATTAATCTTGATTTATTTTTAATTAAATTAATAGTTTCATTTTTATCTAAACCAAGTCGCGACATGCCTGTATCAAAATGAATTGCAATCTTGAGTTTTTTATTAAATTTACTTTGATAGCGCTCTATTTTCTTAAGTTGTTTCAAATTATTGATTACAGGTATTAATTTGTATTTACTTATTATATTTAAGTTATCTAAAACTAAACCATTTAGAATATACACTTCTACTTTCTTATTTATTTTTCTAATTTCGACAGCTTCATCGGTGGAAGCTACAAAGAAATGTTTACATTTTGATCTAATTAGCGAGGGCAGTACTTTCTTAACTCCAAGACCATATGCATTTGATTTTACAGTTGCTGCAACTATGCAATTTCTATTCACTTTTTTTTTGATTTTTAAGTAATTGTCACCAAGTGACTTTAAGTCAATGTCTAAAAAAGTATTTTGATCAACATTCTTCATTTTGAAAGACTTTACTCATAATTGTTTGAGTGATCTTTGCTAATAAAGTTCCCAAACTTTGTAAACTTACTTTCAAAGCTTAGTCTTATATTTCCAGTTGGTCCATGTCTTTGTTTTGATATGAGGAGTTCTGCCTGACCGTGGATTTCATCCATTTTTTGCTGCCATTCAATGTAATCTGCGGTACCGAGAGCAGGCTCACTTTTTTCCAAATAGTATTCTTCCCTATAAATAAACATAACTACATCAGAGTCTTGCTCGATAGAACCTGACTCTCTTAGATCTGATAATAAAGGCTTCTTATCTTCCCTTTGCTCAACCTGTCTAGATAATTGTGATAATGCTATAACAGGAATATTCATTTCTTTTGCTAAAGCTTTAAGGCCTTGAGTTATTTCTGAAAGTTCAAGAACTCGAGACTCATTTCTTGATATTTTACTTGGCCTCAATAGTTGTAAATAATCAATGACAATTGCGCCTAGTCCATGCTTACGCTTGAGTCGTCTTGCTCTTGACGCAAGTGTTCCAATATTTATTGCAGGTGTATCATCAATGAATAAAGGTATCTCTAATATCTTTTTTGATACAGATACTAAATTATCTAGATCATTTTCTGATAAATCACCTTTTCTCATATCATTAGAGCTTATTCTTGCTTCTTCTGATAAAATTCTTCTGGCTAGTTGTTCTGATGACATTTCGAGTGAAAAGAATAAAACACTTGAGTCCATGTCATTGTTATTATGAGCCTCTTTTGCAATATTAAATGCCATATTTGTTGCAAGCGCTGTTTTCCCCATAGACGGCCTTCCGGCAATTATAATTAAATCAGAAGAATGAAATCCTCCTAATTTAGCATCAAGATCTCTAAATCCTGAGGACAGACCAATTACACTTGTATCTTTCTTAAATGCTTTTGTTGTAAGCTCTATAGCCTCTTCAACTGAACTTCTAAATGACTGAACCTTATTTTTTATAGTTCCTTTTTCTGATATCTGATAAAGATTTTTTTCTGCATCTTCTATGAGATCTCCAGGTTTCACATCCATATCGCTTTCAATAGCATCATGTTGGACTTTGCCTCCAAGCTCATAAAGTCCTCTTCTTACAGCCATATCATAAATTATTTGTGCATAGCTTTTTGCATATTCCAAAGAAACTGCTGAATTCGCCAGTCTAAATAGATAATTTGATCCACCTATTTCTTCTAGATTCTTTTCAATTTCGAAATAACTCTGCAAAGTAATTGGCGATGCAATCTGACCTTTAGAAATCATTTTATTCATTACTTCAAATATAATTTTATGCACTGGTTCATAGAAATGCTCTGAATTTAGAATTTCACTTATATCATAGAATATTTCATTATTAATCAGTATAGCACCAAGCAATCCTTGTTCAGCCTCCATATTGTGTGGAAGCTGTTTTAAAGAAATATTATTGGACTGGATTTGAAATGTGTTAGACATTCAATCAATTAATATTAATTACAAAAAATTGTCAGTATATTTGTAATAAAAGATACTAACAGGATTCCAATTTTGTTAGTATATTTTTAGGCTTTATATATAGAATTATATTTGCCTCTTAAATCTTTGAAATTGGTAAAGAATTATTATTAAGTTTTTTTTGTTATTTCAAGGCGAAGAATAGCCTTAATATCCTCGTATAAAATTACCTGTATTTCAGTTTCACCTATTTCTTTTATTGGATCAAGAACTACCGCGTCAGGTGAAATCTTTATTTCAAGTAAAGAATATATACTCTCACTTACAGATTTTTGACTAACTGCACCATAGAGACTGCCATCATCGTTTGCCTCCATTGCTATTGAAATTTTCTTTTGATCTAACTTTTCTTTAATTTCATTAGCCTCAACTATTTTTTTATCATTATTAGCATTTATTTGAGTGGTGCGTGTTTCTAATTCAGCTTTATTTTTTTTATTTGCAATAATTGCTTTTTTATTAGGTATTAAAAAATTTTTAGCAAAACCATCTTTAACAGTGACAATTTCACCTGCTTTTCCTAATTTATTTAATGATTCTAGAAGTATAATATCCATTATCTTCCAGTATATGGCAATAATGCTAGATATCTTGCTCTTTTAATTGCGTTTGAAAGATCTTTTTGTTTTTTTATAGAAATATAACTAATCCTTCTTGGTGTAATTTTTCCTTTTTCGGAAATAAATTTTCTGAGTGAGGAAAGGTCTTTATAGTCGAAAGAAGAACTATTATTTTTTGTATTTTTGTCCATAAATAGCTATTCTTTTTCCTTTACCATTAATGTTGGAGTTTCACTAAATGATTTAACTTTTATAGATAAGTATCTGATAACATTCTCATTTAGATTCAATTTTGAGTTCATTAAGTCGATATTTTCTTGAGGTATTTCAATGTTCATAAATTCATAAAACGCTTTTTTATTATTTTTGATAGGATAGGCAAGATTTCTCATCCCCCAGCTTTCTTGATAAACGACGTTTCCATTTAATTCAGATACCATGTCTGTATGATTTTTTAACTCATCAGAAAGTTCATTTGAACTTAAGCTTTGTTTAAGTATTATTACATGTTCGAAAAGAGCCATAAATTAGTCATATTTATTATTAAAGTCCGAATAAATATTCTATAATTAGCCATTAAGCAAGTATTCTTTTAAATGAAAACAGCATTAATTTTTCCTGGGCAAGGCTCACAAAACGTTGGAATGGGGCACGACTTATATTCTAATTTTCAATCATCAAGAGATATTTATGACCAGCTGGACGAAATAATGGGTAAAAGTCTTACAAACTTAATATTCAATGGCGAAGAAAGTGAACTTGTAATGACAGAAAATTCACAACCATCAATAATGGCTACAAGTGTTGCCATTTTTACTGCTTTAAAAGAAAGTGAAAAAATAAATGAGCATTCTTATCATTGTGTAGCAGGCCACTCTCTTGGAGAATATTCAGCATTGGTTGCTAATAAATCACTTAAATTTACAGATTCTGTAGAGTTACTTAAAATTCGATCCAAAGCCATGCAAGAAAGTATGCCAGTTGGCACTGGCGGTATGGCAGCAATTATTGGAGGTGCTGAAGAAGTGATTACTACTGTCATCAGTAATATAAGTTCAAAAGGAAAAGTTTTTATCGCAAATGATAATGCAGTTGGGCAAGTTGTAATAAGTGGTGAAATGAAAGCAATTGATTATATTGTAGCAAATGCAAAAAAGCTTGGTTTTAAAAAAGCTATTAAGCTTTCAGTAAGCGCTCCTTTTCATAGTGAATTTATGATGAAAGCCTCGATGACAATGAAGAATGAGATTAATAAATTTAGCTTTAAAGCTTTTGCTGTACCTCTTTATTCAAATGTGACTTCTCTGCCTTGTGATGAAATTGAGATAAAGCAAATTCTAGTGGATCAAATAATTAAAAAAGTGAGATGGAGAGAAATAATCTCGAATATGGTAAAAGATGGCGTTGAAAGGTTTATCGAAATTGGGCCTGGAAATGTATTAACAAATTTAGTAAGAAGAATTTCAAAAGATATAATATCAATATCAATATCAAAAGTGGATGATTTTGATAAATTGGATAATATTTAATTATGAAGAATGTCTTAATTACTGGAGGAACAGGTGGAATAGGGTCGTCAGTTTTAAAATTATTTTATAATAGTAATTATAACATATGTGTAACAGGCACTAACAGGGATAAGTTAAAGGAAATTGAAGTTAATTATAAAGGTAAAGTTAAATGTATTTCCTGTAATCTTAATGACGATTTACAAATTGAGAATTTAGTGCAGCAGTCTAATGAATATTATGGATCAACTGATATACTAATTAATAACGCTGGTATCACCAAAGATAATCTATTTTTACGAATGAAAAATAAAGAATGGAACGATGTAATTAATATCAATTTAAATTCCAATTTTAAGTTAACGAAACAAATTTTAAAAGGCATGGTAAAAAACCGCTGGGGAAGGATTATAAATATTTCATCAGATGCAGCCAAGATTGGTAATGCTGGCCAAGCAAACTATGTTGCTTCTAAATCTGCAATTGAAGGTCTAACAAGAACAATCGCAAATGAAGTAGCCTCAAGAGGTATAACTGTTAACTGTGTTTCGCCAGGATTTGTTGATACTGAAATCCTTGATACAATTGATGAAAAAATATTGCAAAATATGGTAGAAAGAATTCCTCTTGGAAGAATGGGAAGAATTGATGAAATTGCATCAGCAGTTTATTTTCTTTCTTCAGAAGAATCAGCTTATATTACCGGCCAAGTGCTTCATGTTAATGGTGGCTTGACAATGTGATGCAGATCGTACTAAACAAAAAGTTAATATATTAAAAACAGGAGTATTTATGAGTGAAGTTGCTGACAAAGTTAAAAAAATTATTGCTGAACATTTAGGTATAGATGATATGAGTAAGATTACTGATGATGCTAAATTTATTGATGATTTAGGGGCAGATAGTTTAGATACCGTTGAACTAGTCATGGCCTTTGAAGAAGCTTTTGATGTAGAAATTCCTGATGATAAAGCAGAAAGTATTTTAACTGTCGGTGATGCAATATCTCACTTAGAAACAGACAAATAAATACAATTTAATGAAGAGAGTTGTAGTTACCGGAATGGGGCTAGTGACCCCGTTTGGTTGTGGAAAATCACAAAATTGGAAAAGCATAATTTCCGCTAAATCAAGTGCAACTAAAATTACAAAATTCGACTCCACAAAATACAAATGCCAAGTTGCATGCGAAGTACCGATCGGCAATGGGGAAAATGGAACTTTTAATGCAGAGCACTGGATTGAAAGAAAGGAAATAAAAAAAATTGATGATTTTATTAAATATGCAATGGCTGCTGGCGAGGAAGCTTTTAAAGATAGTAATTTAGGCATCATCAATGATCCACATTCTTTCCGTGCAGGTTGCATTATTGGCTCAGGTATGGGTGGATTACCAGGAATCGAACAAACATCTATTGATTATGCAAATGGAAAAAAAATCAGCCCTTTTTTTATAACTGGTAGAATAATCAATATGCCTGCTGGCTACTTATCAATAAAGTATAATTTTAAAGGACCAAACTATTCAACAGTTTCTGCCTGCGCCTCTTCTGCACATGCAATTGGTGAGTCGTTTCGCCTAATACAGCATGGACAGGTTGATATAATGATGACTGGTGGATCTGAGGCGACTATAAGCCCTATTGGAATAGAGGGCTTTGCAGCTTGTAGAGCGCTAAGCACAAAATTTAACGATAACCCTTCAAAATCGTCTAGACCCTTTGATGAAGAAAGAGATGGTTTTGTTATGGGAGAAGGTGGAGCAGTGCTAATTCTTGAAGAATTAGACCATGCCCTTAAACGTAATGCAAAAATATTGTGTGAGATTAAGGGCTATGGAATGTCGTCAGATGCATTCCACTATACCTTGCCAGATAGTTCAGGAGATGGAGCTTATAGGGCTATGAACAATTCAATTGAGGACGCTAAACTTCAGCCAAATGAAATTCAATACATAAATGCTCATGGCACATCAACCCCAGCCGGAGATAAAGCTGAAGCTTTAGCTATTGATAAATTATTTATGGAGAACTCAAAAAAAGTATGCGTATCATCAACAAAATCTCAAATAGGCCACTTGTTGGGGGCTGCTGGAGCCGTTGAGGCAATATTTTCAATTATGAGTTTAGAAAATGAGATTGTACCAGTTAACTTAAACCTAGAAAATGAGTTGGAAACAAAAAAGATAAATTTTATTAAATCTGAACCACAACAAATGAGTCTTACAAATGTAATATCCAATTCATTTGGTTTTGGTGGTACAAATGTTTCGTTGGTATTTTCTAAGTTTGATGAAAAATAGTCTGAAATCAAAAAGATTGATTATTGTGATATCATCACCGTCTGGAGCGGGAAAATCATCTATATGTAAACAGTTGTTAAGGGATGATCCTCAGTTAAATATATCTATTTCAGATACCACAAGATCTCCCCGAGATAATGAAATTAATGGTAAAGACTATAACTTTATTGATAAAAGTGAATTTGAGAGAAGGATTAAAAATAACGAATATATTGAATATGCAAATGTTTTTGGCAATTATTACGGCTCTCTTCATAAGGTTGTTAAAAACTCGCTAAATAATGGTTTTGATGTTTTGTTTGACATAGATTGGCAAGGATCAATTCAGCTTAAGGCCTCTAATCAACCAAACCTGTTAACTATATTTATTACTCCACCTTCTAAGGAAATTATCTACGAAAGACTTAAGTTAAGGGCAGAAAAATCTGGAGACAACGAACAAGCAATTCAATATAGAATGAAAATGTACGAAACTGAAATGAGTCATCAGAATGAATATGAGCACATTGTTGAAAATGACAAATTCCAAGATTGTATTTTAAAAATAAAAAAAATAATATTACAAGCTAGGACAAAATTAAATAGCTAAAGCCAACTTACAGTAATCGTCAACAGTTAGGTTTTCTGCTCTCAATCCATCATCAATGCTAAGCCTTTTTAAAAGGTAGTCATAATCTTTTAAACTTGTTTTAATTTTCTTCCTTCTGTGTTCAAAAGATTTTCTAAGTATTTTTTGTAAATTTGAGATATTAATGTCCATATACTTATTAGTTGGAATAAATTCAAGTACAGTTCCATCAACCTTTGGCTTTGGGAAAAATATATTCGATGGCGCGTTTAAAAGTACTTTAATTTCGCAACGAGCTTGGGATATAACAGATATACGACTGTAACTTTTTTGATTGTGCCTAGCGATTATTCGATTGGCAACTTCTTTTTGAAACATTAATATCATCTTGCTATAAAATGGTGGCCAATTGTAATTGACTATCCAATTTATTAGAAGTTGCGATGATATATTAAATGGTAAATTTCCAACAATTAAGGATTTTTGATTTTTATTTATATCTTCGTAATTATAATCAATCGCATCGCTATTAAATACTAAAATATTTTTTTCGTTTTTGAACTCTTTTTTTAATTTTTGAAACAATACTAAATCTTTTTCAATTAAATATAAGTTCTTAAATTTTTTTTTTACTAATTCATCAGTCAGAGCTCCCGTACCGGGACCAATTTCAAAGATATTAGTGTCGATATCACTTTGAATTAATTCACTTAATTTTAAAATAAAATCTTTACTTTGAATAAAATTTTGACCAAGGGATTTTTTTGGGAATGCCTTATTTATATTCAATTGTAGCTTCATTAAATAGGTCTCTTATCATTTTATTACTTTTTAAATCTAATTGTCTTTGGACAATGATATTTTTAGCTGTTTCTTCTGATATATTTGGATTTTTTCTAATAATTTCTTCAATTTCAATCTTACTAGTAGATGTTAGACGATAATACATTCCTGAAATCAATTTCTGCCAGGAAATTTCATCAACTAAATATTTTTTAAACTCACTATATTTGATATCGTTAATTTCGAATATTTTAATGATGTCTGTTTTATTAATTGGATTATTTTGGTAAAAGATAAATTCTTGTTCTAAATATTCATTTTCACTTACAGAAATGCCATATTCATTAATTTTTTGGTTTTTTAACTTCTCTTTTATTAATTCATCCACCACATTATTTACTAGTTTATTATTGTTCTCTTCAGTAATCTCAATACCTGACAATATTGCACTTAGCTTCATTCTTTGTATGACATCATAAGATGTAATAAGCTGATCATTCACAAGCACAGCTATTCTGTGATCGTTTACATTAAATGCATTTGCATTTAAGCATAATAACTGAATAAAAAACATTATCAGTAATGATCTCATTGCAATGTTATTTTCACGCATTAGATTTTAGGTCCAAAAACTTTATTTTTTCCATAATTATTTGTTGATCCAAATGGTTTCAGTACTACTGTGAAACTATATCCATAACTTTCTTCAACATCCCTATCTTTTGTAAGATCTCTATAATAATTTAAGTCAATTCCCAAGCAATCGTTTTCATATAAAATACCGTATTGGTAACCAATATTTTTATTTGTATCTAGGTTTTTGGCGCCTGTGAATTTTAAAAATAAATCATTATCAAGCTTATATTTACCTCCTACTGCAACTTGCTCTGCAGGGGCATTATAATTACCTGAAGTATAATCATAATTTAAAGCAAGTATTAAATCACCAAATGTATTAAATGTATTAGCATTAAAAGACCTAATTTTTAAATCATCTCGATCAATTATAAGAGATCCATCTAAATAATTATCTAAATCTATATTTATATTTGAATTAACAAAATAATTTGATATTTCACTAGTTGTATCTTCGCTTAGTTTGTTGAAACGATAGTTTTGACCCAGCACGACCTTAACATCTGTTCCATTTGTAGAATTAATAAACCATTCAATGCCGTAATTTATTCTTGGTCCACTTTCCCACTCATTTATAGATGTAGCTCTATTTGTTGAAAATAAATTACTATTTGTGATTGTCTGTGCTCCTGTATAATTATTATAAGGAGCAATGATTGGCATAATAACAGGAGTTAAAGTTTGATTAAACATTAAGGAAGATTTTAATAAGGGATATGTTATTTTAGAACTAAATTGAGGATAGAAACGTATATTACTTATATCGGACCCTGACTTTTGATCAATTGAAATTGAGGTTACTCTAAAATTTGCTTCATTATCAAAAATAAATCCAAAATCTCTATTTATTTTTTGATTTGACCAATTTACTTGAGAGGAGGCAAGTGATGATGAACTTTCATTTAAGTTTCTTCTAAATGAAAAATTATTATCAAGTGAGACATTTCCATCAAAGATATTGCTATCTATATTATCAATATTATAAATTATGTTTGGATATAAATATTCCCATTGTTGATCTTCCGTTGTTAAATGCTTATATCCAAGAGCTTCAATTAAAAAAAAATTATTCTCCACTTCCCTTTCAAACTCTATCCCTGATTTAAGTACAGTAAGGTTATTTATTTTGTTTTTACGCATATAAGTATCGTTGTTGCTTGTTTTTAGGTATGTATTTAAGTTACCAATCGAATTGAAAATTTTACTCTCAAGGAATAAATGATTACTAGTTCCAGTATCGTCATTATTGTCATCGATACTTGAGTTAACTTCTAATTCAAACGATTTGCTTAGGTGTCTGTAGTCTAAATTATAGAAATTATTACTTTTAGTTTGTATGTTTGGGGTAAATGTAAAGTCACGATTACTGCTGAGATTAAGAAATATAGGAATAGAAAAAGTTTCACCCAGTTGATTATCAGTTTGAATAGTAGGCATTAAAAATCCAGATCTCTTTTTTACTGAGGGGTCTGGATGCGAAAAATAAGGCAAATAGAAGACTGGGAGATTGAATAATTGAATTTGAGCATGATCATAGTGAATTGTTTTACTTTCTTTATTATGGTAAATTTTCTTAGATTTAAGTTTCCATCCAGGACAGTTTTTTATTAAATAATTTTCTTCTTTACACGGGGTATATTCGGCATTTTCAATAATGCTTATTTCATTTTTTTTATCAAATTTAGAGCCAACGATTCTTGACCCATCATGAAGTCGTACTTTTACAGACTTACCTGAAATTTCATTAAAATTTTCTCCTGCATTTAGTTCATCAAGAAAAAAAGTATTATTCATTTGATCATTGATTATTACATTTCCATTTGCTTCTAGAAGATTTTCACTTTTATCATATGTTAATTTATCTGATTTGATTTTTATATTATCATTACTTATGGCAATAGCTTCTCCAGAAGCTTTTACTTTTTCATTAATCTCATCAATTTGAACTTTATCTGCATAGATTCTAACTTTCTCCTCAGCATTAATTACTGAATAGCAAAGAAGGAAACCAATTGTTGAGATGGAAAGTGCTAATAAGATATTATTTTTTACTAATAATTTCATTTAAATATCTTTCTTCGCTTAAACTCCCAGTACTGATAAATAAACATTGCTAGCGCGAATGCAATAAGGGGCATGCCAAAATTTGCAACAATAGGATGAATTTGAGATGTTGACCCTAATGCATTTAGTAAGTTTGATATAAAATATAAAAAAAATATTATAATTAATGAACTTACAATTATTTTAGAAAATTTATCATTTTGTTTAATACCTTGAACTAGGCAAAATGCCAAAAGAACAAGAGCTGAAATAAAAAAAGGGAGACTTATGAGACTGTATAAGTGCATTTTGAAATCAACCGCTGAATAGCCTAATTCTTCCAGAAAACTTATAAAAGTTAACAAGCGCCATATAGATATACTAGAGGGAGAGGAAAGGCTGTCTGATATATCTTCAGGTTTAATGTTAGTCTTATAATTAAGGTAATTTTTATATATTGTTTCACCGTATTTTGGCGTGACTTGAATTTCAAACATCTTCCAATATCCTTCATTCAGTTCTGCTTTTTTACCATCAATTCTTCCATTAAAAGCCCCTTTTTCGTCATATTCTAATAACATAAATGAATTTAAGACTTTTCCTTCTTGTTCAGTATTTTTAGCATAAAGCACACTTGTCAGGTTTGTTTCATAATTATCTTGTTTGAGCCAAAGACCATTTTTTGTAATAGACGCAAATTTATCAACTCGATCTATGTATTCATATTTTAGGTTAGAGTATCTATCATCAAATATAGCAATCAGTGGATTAGCTAAAGTGATAAATGTAATACCAATAAAAAAATAAAGTATTATAGGTGGGAGAATAGTCTTTAGATTTGAAATACCCATACCACTGATTACTGTTAGTTCTGAATTTCTAATCAAAATTAATAGAGCCAAAATAGATGAAAAAAAAGAAGTAATTGGCAATGTATAAGCAACTAGATTAGGAAAATTGAATATTGTTAGCTGTAATATAATATTTAAAGGTACATTTTTGCCTGCTGTTTTTCTAAATTGCTCAACAAAATCACCAATAAAGAGAATAGAAGCTAATATGATAAAGGTTATTAAAAACGAATATAAAAACTTTTTTAAAATATAATAATTTATTTTATTAAACATTTTGATTTCTTAATGAATACAAATAATCTTTATAAAGATATGTTATTGTTACAAAAATTAATATTAGAGGAAAAGTGTAATTAAATGTAATTAGTTGACTATTAGCAATAAGTAAATTCGAAAGTGTAATTTGAATTATTTGAATTGAAAAAGCTACAGTGGAAACGGCAATTATAGGGTAGCGCCAGCTGTCATCAGGTCTCTTAGAAAAATTAATCATAATAAGTGGCAATAGCGCATAAAATATTATATATAGTGGGTTAATAAACCTTGAATGCAATTCAGCAAATTGTTCTTTCTCATATACTGTAAAATTTTTAGGAGATAGGTTTTCTAAGTTATTTCTTAAGTCATTAGTCGATAATTCGTCGGGGTAGATGTGTGTACCTTCTTTTTTATTGTAGGGTGTGAGGTCAAGGTTATAAGTATCAAAGGCAATTTCTGATACTCGGTTTACACTGCTATCATATATTTGTATAGAGCCATTAAAAAGTTTTAAAAAACTTGTATTATCACTTGAAATAAATTTCCCTTTTTCAGCTATGTACGTCTGCGGTTTGCTAATATTGCTTTGGTCATGAATTATAAGTCCAAATATCTCTTTATCTACTTTCTCCTGTAAGAAAATAGTAAAATTATTTGTGGGTGAGATAAACTTTTTTTCTTTCAATAAAGATATGTGTATACCAGAGGATCTTATTTCAATAATTTTATACCTAAGCTCTTTTAACGAGCCTGGTGTCAAAACTAGGCTAAAAAATAAAACTATTAGAAACATTAATGAAGAAAATAAAATTATGGGCTTAATTAAAATATTCTTTTCAGGTTTGCCTGAAGTTCCAAGTATGATTAATTCACTATCATTACGCAGCCTATTGAGATTAAACAGTATTGCTAGAAATATGCATATTGGGAAAGTTAATAATATTATTTTAGGCAACAAAAGGACTACGTATGAAATATAAGTTTCGATTGAAACATTATTCGTAGTAAGTAGGTCAATATGTCTCAATCCTTGTCCTAACCATATTATTCCGGTCAGCAAAATCGATAGAAACAAAAAACTTGAAGTGATTTCTTTAATCGCATATGTTGTAAATCTTGACATTTTCTCAATTATATCAATATTTTGTTAAAGGTATATATGTATGGACATTCAATTTAATAATTTAAAACAAGAAAAAAGTGCTATTGGCATTATATTCTGCGATCATAACTGTAGGCTAATAGGTTATGGTAAAAAATTAGACCAACTCTCAAAAAAACACCTGTCAAATACAATCAATGCTGATGACTCATTTAATGCTAGAAAATCAAAAAATTTTGATTATTTGATTGTTCATAATCCACAAAACCTTACTCTCTCAAAACTATATATATTTAAACTAAGAAATATAAAAAATGCCGCTAATAGAGACTTTCAAATATTAGGGGGAAATTTACTATCACTTATAAAATTTTATAAAGAAAATAACATCATCATTTATCCTGATGGAGTTAGTGCATCTAAATTAAGCTTTGTGAACTCTACAAGTGAGTTGTTACTTGGGTTTTTATTAGCGTCTTACAAGTTTACAAAATATTTTTCCAAAAGAGATGCAAAAGCAATAAGCAAAAAAACAAAAATCAAAATTTATTCATCTCAATTTTCGAGATTAGAAAAAAACTATGAAACAGTAAAAGCAATTCATGAGGGTGTAACTATGACCCGAAATCTTGTTACGGAACCCCCAAATGTTATGACGCCACCTGAATTGGCTAAAAATGCTGCATCACTTGAAAAAATAGGTGTTAAAGTTACGATTTTTGGTGAAAAAGAAATGACCAAATTAGGCATGGGGTCTTTACTTAGCGTTGGTCGTGGAAGTGAACATGAGTCTAAACTAGTCATCATGGAATGGAAAGGTCATAAAAATAAAAAGAAAAAGCCAATCGCATTTATAGGTAAAGGAGTATCATTTGACACAGGTGGAGTTTCACTTAAGCCTGCAGGTGGAATGGAAGAAATGAAATATGATATGGGCGGTTCAGGTGTTGTTATTGGTTTAATGAAGACATTAGCCCTCAGAAAAGCTAAGGCTAATGTAATAGGCGTTGTAGGCCTTGTCGAGAACCACATTGGAAATATGGCAACAAGACCAAGTGATGTAGTGAAATCTTATTCAGGTCAAACAATAGAGGTGTTAAATACTGACGCTGAAGGCAGACTGGTGCTTGCCGATGCTCTATGGTATACTCAAGAGAAATATAAGCCTGAGTTAATGGTTGATTTAGCTACCTTAACTGGGGCAATAATTATCGCAATTGGCAATGAATATGCAGGATTATTTTCTAATAACGATAAATTGAGTAAGCAGCTGGAAGATGCTGGCAAGATTGAAGATGAGAAGCTATGGAGATTCCCACTTCATGATAAATTTGATAAGATGATAAATTCACCAATTGCAGATATGCAAAACATTTCCAGTGGAAGAGGAGCGGGATCTATTACTGCAGCTCAGTTTTTACAAAGATTCGTTAATAAGGTCCCTTGGGCACATTTAGACATTGCTGGAACAACATGGTCAAAAACAAATTTACCAACATCTCCAAAAGGAGCAACAGCATTTGGAGTAAAGCTTCTTAACAAATTTGTATCTAAATATCATGAAGGTAAATAATGAGTACTGAAAGAACATTTTCAATTATTAAGCCAGATGCGGTTGAAAGAAATAAAATAGGGGAAATCACTGCAATGCTAGAAAATGCAGGATTGAGGGTTGTCGCTTCTAAGAGGTTAAAGCTAGATCAAGCAAAAGCTTCACAATTTTATGCGGTTCATAAAGAGAGACCTTTTTTTCAAAGTTTGTGTGATTTTATGTGTTCTGGGCCAATTGTAGTTCAGGTCCTCGAAGGGGAAGATGCTGTAAAAAGAAATAGAGAAATTATGGGAGCTACTAATCCTGAAGAGGCTACTGAAGGCACAATAAGAAAAAAATATGCATTATCACTAGAAAAGAACTCTGTTCATGGCTCCGACAGCCTTGAAAATGCAAAAATTGAGATAAATCACTTTTTTTCAGAAGAAGATATTATTTCCTAAGTATTTTTATTATGGAAGCAGGATAAAGCTCGTGCTCTGCTTTTAGAACTTTTTTTGATAATGTATCCGCATTATCTGTCTCTTCAATAGCAACTGAAGTTTGCATAATAATTTTTCCATCATCTACTTTGCTATTTACATAATGCACACTGCATCCTGATTCGACTTCTTTTGCATCCAATGCTCGTTGGTGAGTATTTAGGCCTTTAAATTTAGGAAGAAGAGAGGGGTGTATGTTTATTATTCTGTTTGGAAAGCTATTAATCAATTTATCGGTAATTATTTTCATATACCCCGCAAGACAAATAAGCTCAATATTATAAGGTTTTAGTAGTTTAAGAATCTCTTCTTCATAATGACTTTTGCTATCAAAATTATTTAAATCTAGAGTATGAGTATCAATATTATTTTTTGATGCAAATTGAAGACCTACTGCATTAGCATTATCAGAAAAAACACATACAACTTTTGCAGGAAAGTTCTCATCTTTGCAAGCATTGATAATCGATTCTAAGTTAGAACCTCTTCCTGATATAAAAACCCCAATAGGTTTTTTATTCATTGAAATCAAGTCTTCCTATAAGTTCTATACTTTTATCTTTAGCAGCTTTTTTTATGTCAATATTGCCAATTATATCAGATTTCAATTTATATTTTGTTATTATTTTTTTGACTCTACTGAGATTTTTTTTATCAATTATGATTACCATTCCATAGCCACAATTAAACGTTCTCAACATCTCATTTTGAGATACATTAAAACTGCTAATCCATTTAAATATTGCTGGAAGTTTCCATTTATTCAAATCTATTACAGCTTTGGTATTTTTACTGATTGACCTGGGCAAGTTTTCGATTACACCGCCACCAGTAATGTGTGAACAAGTCTTAATAAGATTTTTGCTAAAAAGATCAAGAATTACATCAACGTAAATATGCGTAGGCTTTAATAATATTTTCCCTAATGTACTATTTTTGATAATTTTCTTTTTTAGACTAATATTATTGTCTTTTATAATTTTACGGATGAGTGAAAAACCATTGGAGTGAATTCCAGATGACCCAATTCCAATAATAAGATCACTTTTTCTTAACTGTAAAACTTTCTTCGAATTACCACTTTTTACTCCAACACAAAAACCAGCTAAATCATATTTTTCCTTAGTATCATATCCTGGATGCTCGGCTGTCTCACCACCAAGTAAAGCACAATGCGAAATTTTACATCCCTTTATGATCCCTTTAATTATGTCAATACCTTTGGATACATCTAATTTTCCAGTTGAGATGTAGTCTAAAAAAAATAACGGGGTTGCTTTATCAACAATCAAGTCATTCACGCACATAGCTACTAAATCTATACCAATTGTTTTGTAGTCATTCATTTCCTCCGCAATTTGAATTTTTGTTCCTACACCATCTGCTGCTCCAACTAGTATAGGCTTTTTAATTTTAGTGCTTAAGGGGAATTGACCTGAAAATCCTCCGATTTCAGTCTTAATAAGACCTTTATCTTTTTTGATTAAGTTGCTAATTTTGCTTACAAACTCATTTCCTTTGTTGATACTTACACCAGAACTTGAGTATGATAATTTTTTCATTTGTCTACTATATATATGATTTATCAATTTTTCGCTAAACATATTAAACAGTTACTCGCTGTTATTTTAATCTTATTTTTTAATTTTCCCGTTATGGCTAATGATAATTTATTTTTTTCAGAAATGAATATTGAAGTGAAAATTCCTTATGTTAATAATTCAAATGTAAGAAATCTAGCAATTTCAAAAGCAGAAAAATTAGCATTTGATAAAATTTCAAAAAAACTTCTGGCACCAAGTGACTTCAACCAAATTATTAAATTAAACGATATTAATTATGAATATTTAGTAGAGAGTATTGAGTTTGTTGATGAAAAAATATCATCTGAAACTTATAACGGGAGCTTTAATGTTTATTTTAGTCCATTTAAAGTTAGAGAGTTTTATGAATCTCGCTCATTAACATATTCAGAACTGAGCTCAAAAGACATAATTGCCTATATTGCATTTTCAAACCACTTCGAGTTCTTTACATTATTTAATAATTGGAACACAGAATGGAAAAAAATAAATAATATTGGAAGTAAAATTAATTTGAACGTAAGAACGTTTTCTTCATCTGAAATGTATCAGTTAGATTTAGTAACATTCTTGGAAGGATCGAATTTAAATCTAGTGAGTGATATCAAGGACGCTATATTGATTTGGTGTAATCCAACCAGTGTTGAAAATAATAAAATCAAATTTGAGATTATTATTAAGCTCATAGCCAATAATAAAGAAAATGTATTTAGAAAAACATTCATAGAAGAAAATAGCTTTTACAGAGATGATATTTTTGATCAAATTATTAAAGATATTAATTCCGAGTTATTATCAGTTTGGATTGATATAACGAAACAATCGAATGATAAGTATTTGTATAATTTTGTTTATGACATTAATTCAATCGATGATTGGGTAAAGCTTAGAACAGAACTAGAAACTTTAGAGTTGCTTAACTCCTTACACGTCACTTCATTTAATCTGTCTAAGGTTGAAGGTGTTATTAATTTTTCTGGCAATAATAATAAGTTAGAATTAATAATGTCTCAAAATAATATTGATGTAGCTAATATGGGTCCTTACTATAAAATTAGCTTGTATGAATAAGAATATTCCAAATTTATTGTCAATATTCAGATTAATAACTATTCCTATCGTAGCTTGGTTGTTATTAATTGATTTATTTTTTTATGCAGCTCTTTTTACAATCCTTATTGCCGTTAGCGATTTTTTGGATGGATTTATAGCAAGGTCTTTAAAGGCGGAAAGTGAATTGGGTTCCTACTTAGATGCTATTGCCGATAAAGCATTTGTAATTTCAATCTATATATTAATCGGAACAGCAAATCTTTTACCAGTTTTTATAATCATCCTAGTCATATCAAGGGATATTATTATCATAGGCTCTTTTGTAATAACATTTTTTGCAGGTATAAAAATTAAACTAAAAACTAGTAATGTAAGTAAGTGGAACACTTTTTTTCAATTTTTTTTAGTTATAGTTACATTATTAGGCAATACAGCAGGATTTGAAAATATGATAAATGAGACGAGGTTAATTGAATTACTGATTGGGATCGTTGTAGTTACTACATTAATATCGTTGTTTATTTATATTAGATATTGGATGGAAAGTATTAATTAGATGAATAAAGGGCAGTTAGTTTTTGATTTAGGCAAAGGCGAAAATTTTGATCCTAATGATTTTTTTATTAGTGAAAGCAACCAGCAAGTTTCATCTTTACTTAATGAAACAAATAATTGGTTCAATGGTTCAGCAGTTGTTTATGGTAAGTCAAAATCTGGGAAGACTCACTTATTAAAAATATGGACAGCTAACAATAACGCTACTTTTCTTAATTGCAATGAGGTAAGTAATTGGAAAAACTTGTCATCTAGCTGTAGTTATGCAATTGATGATTTGCATCATCTCAAAGTGGAGATAGAAAGTGATTTTTTTCATTTTTACAATAATTTAGTGCTCAAGAAATTTAAAATACTTTGTTCAGTTGACACAGATGCTAACTTTAAAATCTCACTAAATGATTTAAGATCAAGATTTAATTCATTTACTTCTTCTTATATAGATGATCCAGATGATAGACTAATAAAAATCCTAATAGTTAAGTTCTTTAGCGATCTTCAATTAAAGGTAGAAACTAATGTAATAGAATATCTTACTAAACGAGTCGAAAGAGATTATTCAAAACTATATCAATTTATGGAGAAAATTAATGTTTCTTCCATGCAAACTAAAAGTAAGATTACTATCCCTTTTTTGAGAGATTTTTTGAATTAATATAATCACTAAACTTACTTAGTTGCTGGTTGTACATTTTTTTATTTTTCTCTAAACCAACCTCTTTACCTTTAGATGCTTTAATTAGATTTTTATCTGAAATAACCCAGTTCCTGGGTATATTCAGGTTTTGTGCACAGACCTCTCTCCATTTAAAATATTTTTTTAGTAGATTTTTTTCTTTTTGATTAAAATTTTTTGTTTTAACTTTTTTATATGCAAACTTGGGATTATAAATATCATTATTCTCAGTTAGTTCGTGGTTTTTATTATTAATTTTATTAATTAAGTTTCTTTTTTTTATAAAATTAATTAGATAAGTATAAATTCTTGGTAAATATAAAACATCATTTTCTGCATATGCTAGCTGATTTTTACTAAGTGGTCTTGATTCCCAATCCGAAACTTGATACTTTTTAGACAATTTTATTTTAAAAAGTTTTTCCACTAAATTTGTATAGCCAATTTCATCTCCTCCATGAAGTACATTATAGGCCATTTGAGTGTCAAAAATGTTTTCGATTTTGATATCTAAAGTGTAATTAATTACCTCAATATCTTGCTTAGCTGAATGAATCACTTTTCTTAACTTTTTGTCAATTAATATTTCTTTTAGTGCATTCATATTCATTTGCTCAATTAGAAGCATGTCCACCAAATATGCGTTTCGCTGTGTTTTAAATTGAATAGTACATAGTTTCGGCCAGTATGTTCTGTCTCTTTTAAACTCAGTATCTAGATAGATAACTTTCTGTGTTTTTAGTAATTTGCATAGATTTTTGAGAGATTTATTGTCTTGGACTATTTTCATAAATCAAACTATATATGAACTTGAATTTAAAGCATGGTTAAATATAGAACACATAATTGTAACGAGTTAAAAAAAAGCGATGAAAATAAAGACGTCATACTCGCTGGATGGATCAATCGTAAGCGAGATCATGGTAATGTTCTGTTTATTGATTTGCGAGACCATTATGGCGTAACTCAGTGCGTCATTGAAAAAACAAATACAAAGCTATTAAAAGAATTTGAAAGCCTAAGGGCTGAATCCGTAATTAAAATACATGGTAAAGTTATTAAACGCGATAAAGAAACCATTAATGAGTCCCTAGTAACTGGTAAAATTGAGATTTCTGTTAATTTGTTAGAAGTTCTTTCTGCTGCAAATGAATTGCCAATGCCTGTATTCGGTGAAAATGATTATCCTGAAGAAATAAGATTAAAGTATAGGTTTTTAGATATTAGAAGAGAAGAATTGCATAGCAACATCGTATTAAGATCATCTATTATTTCCTATATAAGAAAGTTAATGTCCGAAGCCGGTTTTCTTGAAATGCAGACACCCATTTTAACTGCATCAAGTCCCGAAGGTGCTAGAGATTATCTTGTTCCAAGCAGAATTCATCCTGGAAAATTTTACGCCTTACCTCAAGCGCCACAACAATTTAAACAATTAATAATGGCAGGGGGGTTTGATAAATATTTTCAAATCGCTCCTTGTTTTAGAGATGAAGATGCCAGAGCGGATAGGAGTCCTGGTGAATTTTATCAATTAGATATGGAAATGGCATTTGTTGAGCAAGATGATGTATTTAATGCAATTGAACCTGTTTTGTCTTCAGTGTTTAAAAAGTTTTCAAATTTTAAAGTGACTGATTTGCCTTTTCCAAGAATTAGCTACAAAGAAGCAATGAAAAAGTATGCAACAGACAAGCCAGATTTAAGAAATCCAATTGAGGTATGTGATATTACTCAAGAATTTTCCAATAATGATGTTGAATTCAAGGCTTTCAAAAAAGTTATAGATGCTGGTGGACGAGTACTGGGGATACCAGCGCCAAAATCTTCAATGCAGCCAAGAAGTTTTTTTGATAATTTAAACAATTGGGCAAAAAAAGAAATGAATGCTCACGGTCTTGGCTATATTATTTTTGAAGAAGTAGATGGCATACTTACTGGAAAAGGCCCAATTGCAAAATTTATACCAAGCAATATTCAATTAGTAATTGCTAAAAAAGCAAATTTAAATTCAGGAGACTCCATATTCTTTGCGTGTGATAAAGGTAAGTCGGTATATGATATTGCTGCAGCAGCAAGAAATAAAATCGGAGAGATTCTTGATGTTATTGAAAAAGATGTATTTAAATTCTGTTGGATTATAGATTTTCCAATGTACGAGCAAGATAGGCACACAGGTAAAATTGATTTTAGTCATAACCCATTTTCTATGCCACAAGGTGGATTAGAAGCACTAGAAAATAGTGATCCTCTAGATGTCCTAGGATATCAATATGATATTGTTTGCAATGGCATTGAGCTGTCATCTGGAGCCATCAGAAATCACATACCGGAAATTATGTACAAAGCTTTTGAAATAAGTGGCTATACTAAAAAACAAGTACAAGATAAATTTGGGGGAATGATTAACGCATTTTCTTACGGTGTGCCACCTCATGGCGGTATAGCCCCTGGGATTGATAGGATCGTAATGCTTCTTGCTCAAGAAAAAAATATTAGGGAGGTAATTTTATTTCCTATGAATCAACAGGCACAAGATCTCATGATGCTTGCGCCAGCAGAAGTTGATGACATGACTTTGGATGAGCTGAACTTAAAAGTAATACCTACTGAAGAAGATTAAGAACAGCCCGTAGTAGCTCCACACGTATCGCATTTGAGACAAGTTCCATTTCTCACCAAAGTAAATGAACCACACTCAGGACAAGCGTCACCTTCGTAGCCCATCATCCTTGCCGCTTGAATTCTACTCATTGATGCATCTGATATGCCTGCAGAAGAAGAACTACTACTTGATACTGCTTGCTCTGCAGTTATAGAGCCCATATCTCCAGAAGAGCTTACTACCGAAAGTCCGTCTTGACTTCTTAAGTAACCCTGGCTAGATACTTTTTTTACTAGTTTCCAGGGTATCTCGTTATTTTTAAGTGTTCCTTCCTCGGCGCCTGTGCCAAGTGAAAAATCAACATCAGTATTATCAGCGTGAGCTAGGTCATTCCTACCTAAGTAAGAAACAGCTAATTCTCTAAATACATAATCTAGAATTGATGTGGCATTTTTTATTCTATTATTTCCTTGAACAACACCTGCAGGATCAAATCTTGTAAATGTATATGCCTCAACGTATTCCTCAAGCGGCACTCCATATTGAAGTCCTATAGAAATAGCAATGGCAAAGTTATTCATTAAGCTTCTCAAAAATGCACCCTCTTTATGCATATCGATAAATATTTCACCTAAACTACCGTCTTCATATTCTCCGGTATGAAGATAAACTTTGTGACCACCAACAATTGCTTTTTGTATGTAGCCTTTTCGTCTGTCAGGAACCTTATTTCTTGATCCGTAAACAATTGAATTTACCGCTTCTTGAGCAACAGCAATTGTTTTATCAACTTGAGTTTGTTGAGCAGTAATTTGATCAGATTCAGCAACATCTTCATCTTCAACTAATTTAGACGCAAGTGGCTGACTTAGTTTTGACCCATCTCGGTACAACGCATTGGCTTTTGTTCCTAACTTCCAAGAGAGAAGGTAGGCTTCATTACAATCTTCAACATCTGAGTCAGAAGGCATATTAATTGTTTTAGAAATTGCTCCTGAAATAAACGGTTGAGCTGCTGCCATCATTCTTATGTGACTTTCAACAGACAAAAATCTTTTACCTATTCTTCCACATGGATTTGCGCAGTCAAAAACAGATAAATGTTCTTCCTTAATATAAGGAGAACCTTCTAGAGTCATTGTTCCACAACAATATGTATTCGCCTCATCTATCTCTTCATTAGAGAAACCCAAGAAAGCCAACATATTAAAATTCATATCAGCTAACTGTTCATCAGAGATATTTAATTTTTCTGAGCAAAATTCTTTTCCTAGAGTGAAAGAATTAAATGAAAATCTTATATCAAAAACATTCTTTAAGTTTTGTTCTAGCAAATCTATATGCTCATCATCAAAGCCTTTTTCTTTAAGTGACTCGTGATTAATGAAAGGGGCATCTTTTAAAGTCCCATATCCCACAGCATAATTTATTGTTTCTTCAACTTCTTCATCAGTATACTGCAGTTGCTTTAAAGCCTCTGGAACTGTTCTGTTTATGATTTTAAAATATCCTCCACCCGCAAGTTTTTTAAATTTAACCATTGCAAAATCAGGTTCAATTCCAGTTGTATCACAGTCCATAACTAGTCCGATAGTACCGGTAGGGGCTATAACCGTTGTCTGAGCATTCCTATATCCATATTTTTGGCCCCCTTCATAAGCTTCGTCCCAAGCTTTTTGAGCTTCCTTGCCAAGATTTGTATCTCTTAAATCTTCAACAATAAATGGCACAGGATTTATATTTAAGTCTTCATAACCTTCTTTGTTGCCATAAGCCGCTCTCTTATGATTTCTTATTACGCGCAGCATATTCTTGGCATTTTGCTGATAGCCAGGAAATGGACCTTGTTCAGACGCAATCTCTGCTGAAGTTGCATAAGATATGCCCGTCATCAATGAAGTTATTGCTGCACAGTTAGATCTACCTTCTTCACTATCGTATGCAACCCCTTTTGACATCAGATATCCACCCAGATTTGCATATCCCAATCCAAGAGTTCGGTATTCATAGGACAATTTAGCTATTTCTTTTGAAGGAAATTGCGCCATCATGACTGATATCTCTAGTATAAGAGTCCAGACTCTGACCGCATGTTTGAATAATGTTGTATCGAGACACTTATTTTCATCCATAAATGTCATTAAATTGAGTGATGCTAAATTACAGGCGGTGTTATCTAGAAACATATACTCTGAACATGGATTTGATGCACGGATTTCACCACTTTCTGGACAGGTATGCCAGTCATTAATAGTTGTATGAAACTGTATTCCAGGATCTGCACATGCCCATGCTGAATACCCAACCTGATCCCATAATTCTTTTGCGTTTACAGTTTTATTAATTGAACCGTCAGTTCTGTTAACTAAATTCCATTCTTTATCAGTCATAACTGCATGAAGGAATTCATCTGTTACGCGCACAGAGTTATTAGAATTTTGTCCTGATACCGTTACATACGCTTCTGAATCCCAATCAGTATTATAAGTTTCAAATTCTATTGACTTATATCCTTGTTTTGCAAAATGAATTATTCTTTGAATATAATTTTCAGGCACTTCATTTCGCCTTGCAGCTATAATTTCTCTTTTAAGAGCAGGGTTTTTTGAAGGCTCAAAGCAGCTTTCTCCATCTGCTTCACAGTTGTGACAAGCACTCATAATGCTTTTAAGATGTTTTGAGCATATTTTTGAACCAGTTACGATGGATGCAACTTTTTGCTCCTCTGTAACTTTCCACTTTATAAATTCCTCTATATCTGGATGGTCAATGTCTACAACAACCATTTTAGCGGCTCTTCTTGTGGTGCCACCAGATTTAATAGCACCTGCTGCTCTATCTCCAATTTTCAGAAAGCTCATCAAACCAGATGATTTTCCACCACCCGATAGACCTTCTGTGGAACCTCTTAAACTAGAGAAATTTGTTCCCGTTCCTGAGCCATATTTAAATAATCGAGCTTCTCTAACCCAAAGGTCCATAATACCGCCATCATTGACAAGATCATCATCAATGCTTTGTATAAAACAAGCATGGGGTTGGGGCCTTTCATAGGAGCTAGATGATCTAGTAAGTTTGCCGTTTTCATGGTCAACGTAAAAGTGACCTTGAGATGGTCCATCTATACCATATGCCCAGTTCAGCCCTGTATTGAACCATTGAGGACTGTTAGGAGCAATCATTTGATTGGCCAACATATACCTAACTTCATCAAAAAAAGCTTTTGCATCTTCTTCAGAGGAGAAATACCCACCTTTCCATCCCCAATATGTCCAAGCTCCAGCTAGTCTATCGAAAACTTGCTGAGAGTTTTTCTCTGATGAATAACTGAGATCACTTGATTCTTCGTCTGCTATTCTTGGAGATAGCCAAGAGGGTATATTTCTTTCCTCAGCCCTCTTGAGCTTATTGGGAACACCGGCTTTTCTAAAATACTTTTGTGAAAGTATATCACTTGCAACTTGGCTCCATTGCTCAGGCACTTCGAAATCTTTTAATTCAAAAACGATGGAACCATCAGGATTTCGTATTTCTGTCGAAACTTTTTTAAATTTAATATTTTGATATGGAGATTGATTATCACTTGTAAATTCTCTATTTATTTTCATTTTTTTTCCTTATTAACAATAGCGCTTAAATAGCAATTTAAATCAAGAACAAGTTAAGAGTGGTTCCGACCGATTTATTTTCAGAATGTTAATTGAGTAACTTTCTAGAAACTTAATATTTATTATTTGAAAAATGAAGTCAATATGTTGTACAAAAAAAATTTACAACCACAATATAAGGCGTCACAATTGTGGTTAATATTAAAATATGTATTTATTTCAATGATTTAAGAAGTAACTATAATTTAAATTTTGTTGAAAAAATTGTTAATTTAAATAAATATAGATTAATTTTATGTTGAAAGAAATATTTACATGGTGGAATGGCCAAACATTTGGAACCCGATTATGGACCTATTTTAGCGGCATACCTGCTGGAGTAGATAGCCAAGGCAATAAATATTTTCATAACAAAAAAGATACTAAAAGGTGGGTCATATATGCTAACGAGGTCGAATCTACCTACGTTAATCCAGAGTGGAATAATTGGCTAAGATTCACGTCTAGAGTAAAAGCTTCAGAAGACAAAAAATATAAATGGCAAAAAAATCATCTTTCAAATCAAACCGGAACAGCGAATGCCTATGATCCTGAAAAAGATAATACAAATGATAGCTCAAAGAAAAGAAACGATGATTATATCAAATGGGCACCATAAAAATTTAAACAAGTTAGTATTTATTTTTATTATTATACTTATATTTTCCTCAAATGCAGAGGAAGTTAAGATTGCTCCACTTATCAATCTTGATGAAATTGAGCCATCGTACGATGAGGAAATTATTATAATTGATGACGAGAACCTATTTCCTGAAATTAAGGAGAAAGATAGTGATAGTAATGATTACAATGCTAAGATAGCTGAAATTAGCATATTAAATAAAATCACTGCTAACGTAGAGAGAATTAAGTTGCCTTTAAAAGTGAATTACCTTTACGAAGAATTAGAGATATACCCAATTGGTTGCCATTTAAGTGGACCTTATGAAAAAAGTGAAGTTGGAATATACCTAGATATTAACCATAAAGTTTCTAAAGAAAAAATATTTAATGGGTGGATGCTTAAATCGTTGCCATCAATTTCATCAATGGAACATCCAATTTATGATATATGGGTTGAAGATTGTATTTGAGTTAGAGTTTATTTATATTTTTTTCTAACCAATTAATCGGTACGGCTCCATTTTTAAAATCATTTGAAGAAAGTATTTTTTTATGGAGATCAATATTTGTTTCTATTCCATCAATTACAATTTCATTTAGCGATCTAAGTGCTCTTTTTATGGCGTGGTTTCTAGTTCTGCCCGTTACAATAAGCTTTGCTAATAGGTTGTCATAGTAATGGGGCACTTTATAGCCAGAATATATGAATGTATCTAATCTAATGCCATTACCAGCCGGTGGATGATACATTTTAATTGTTCCTGCAGATGGCTTAAAATCAATAGAATTTTCAGCGTTAATTCTGCATTCTATTGAGTGACCTAGAGGTTTTATATTTTCTTGAGATGTAAATATTTTATCACCTGCAGCTACACAAATTTGTTCTCTCACCAAATCAATCCTAGTTAACATCTCAGTTATTGGATGCTCAACCTGCAGTCTAGTATTCATTTCCATAAAATAGAATTCGTTATCAGCGAATAAGAACTCAAGGGTACCTAAGCCTAAATAGCCCATCTTTGCCATAGCATCTATACATATTTTAAAAAGCTTTTCTTTTTTGACTTGATCTATTTCAGGCGCTAGCGCTTCTTCGATTACTTTTTGGTTCCTTCTTTGAATTGAACAGTCTCTTTCATGTAAGTGAAGAAAATTATCATGACTGTCACAAATTACTTGAATTTCAATATGTCTTGGTGAGTCAATAAATTTTTCTATGTAAATTGAATCGTTTCCAAAAAAAGATAACGCTTCTTGTTTTATTATAGGTAGAGCATCGGTCAATTCTTTTTCGTCATTAACTACTTTCATTCCTCTGCCTCCACCGCCGGCGCTTGCCTTTAGGAGAACTGGAAACCCGATATCTTTTGATGTCTTTAATGCATCTTCAAGGTCAACTAAGGCTCCTTTTGAGCCAGGCACTGTAGGTACCCCGTATTCTTGCATTATTTTTTTCGCTTCTATCTTATCTCCCATCATACTGATGTGTTTATGCTTAGGTCCAATGAATGTTAATTTGTGATCATTAAGCATCTTTGCAAATGATGCATTTTCAGATAAGAAACCGTAGCCGGGATGAACTGCTTGCGCACCAGTAATTTCACAAGCAGAGATAATTGCATGTGCATTTAAATAGCTTTTATTTACTGGGTTTGGCCCAATACAAACACTCTCATCAGCTATTCTTACATGCATTGAATCTGCATCAGCCTCACTATGAATAGCTACAGTTGATATTCCAAGTTCTTGACATGCTCGGTTAATTCTGACTGCAATTTCTCCTCGGTTAGCAATCAGTACCTTATCAAACATTTAACCTATTAGCATTAACGGCTGGCCAAATTCAACAGCCTGCTCATTTTCAACAAGTATTTTCAAGACCTTTCCTTGTAGAGAGGACTCGATTGGATTCATGGTTTTCATTGCTTCAATAATAAGCAGTGTTTGGCCAGATTTAATCTGGTTGCCAACATCAACAAATTTATTTGCTCCTGGCTCAGGTTGAAGATAGACAGTTCCTACCATTGGGGATTTAATAGCTCTAGGATCATTTTTGTAATCAGTTTCTAAATTTTCAACTTGCTCATTTTTATTTTGAGTTGATGTTGGTGACATTGTTTGAGCTATTGTAGCTTTAGAAACTGATACAGAAAAATCACCATCTGAATATGAAATTTCGGTAAGATTCAAATCATCTAATATTTTCGCCAAATCTTCTATTGGTTTGACGTCAATTTTCTTTTTTGTTTTATCAGACATAATATTATTCTTATTTTTATATTAATTTATTGATGCCATCAACAGCAAGTAAGTAACTATTTGATCCAAATCCGCATATCACTCCATTTACACCCTTGCTTATAAAAGATTGATGTCTAAAGTCCTCACGTTTAAATAAATTTGTTAGATGAATTTCAATTTTTGGAATTTCAATTGCGAGTAATGCATCTAATAAAGCAACTGAGGTATGAGAAAAGCCTGCAGCATTTATTATTAGTCCATCAGAGGTATGATTTGAATTTTGCACACAATCGACAATTTCCCCTTCTGAATTTGATTGAAAAAATGATGCCTTAATATCATATTCATTCTCTATTATATGAGCATTTATCGATTTGTGAATATCATCTAGTGTTTCAGAGCCGTAAATTTCAGGCTCACGCTTTCCTAGCAGATTTAAATTTGGACCATCTATAAAATTTATTTTTTTCATTATTATTAATATATATTATTTAATCTGTATTTGTAGAAACTTCTTTTTTTAATATCTCAATTAAATCATATGTTCGGTACCATTCAGGCGTATTTTCCTCAATTCCTTTTATTGCCTTTAATGCAAAATCGTAAGAAAGTCTTCTTTCTCCAATCAAAAAATAACGTTCTGCTGTTGCGTAGTTAGCAAAAGAAATTTCATTCATAAATGCATATGCCTTGGCAAGTAAATACCAGGAATAGGAATTCTTAGAATTTAAGAGAAGTGATTTTTTCAAATAATAAATACTTTCTTTTACTTTTTCAGTTTCTTCTGTAGACAATAAGTAGTTGCCTAGCATCATCATATATATATCATTTTCAGTATTTAAGTTATTGATCGCAGCTGTTTGAAAATAAATTGCCTCATTATAATTTTGATTCACAAAGTATATTTCACCAATAAGTTCTTTAAAATAAGGATTTTTATTATTTTCTTTAATTAGTTTTTTTAGTTTTTCAGTAGATTGAACATGCTCTCCATTTAAATAACTTGACACAGCATTTGCATAAAGATCTTGATTATTGTTAGAATTATATACAGCTTTAGTTTCATCGAATGAATGAGTAAAGCCAAAAAGTTTAGCCTTTATTAGATTAAACCTTTTTTCCAATTCTGTATCTATATCATAATCGCACTTTTCATTATTCCTTAATGCTAGCTGTATCCAGCTAACTCTATCACGAGGAAGAGGATGAGTTGATCTGTAGTTTTCTGATTGTTTTTGTGTATTAGAATTTGTTGTTTCAAGGTTTTCAAGGAAACTAGAAAGATAAGATGCGTCAACCATACTATTGCACAATATTGAAACTGCTTTTTGATCAGCAGCTGCTTCTTGCGTTCTGGAATAGTAAGTGAAGGTATCGGAAACCGCTGCTTGTCCAACCATTACGCCTGCAAAGCCAGCCTCAGATGCTCCAGTAATTAGTCCTATAAGGCCAAGCAAATATATGGGCATAGCTTTATTTGATATGTTTTCTAGCTCTTCTGATGTTCTAAATATATGTCCGCCTAATATATGCGCTAGTTCATGGGCAATTACAGCAGTGTATTCTCTATAATCTTTTGCTTTAATGATTAATTCAGTATTAATAAAAATATTTTTACCACCAGTTACGAACGCATTGATCTGATTACTTTTTATAAAATAAACATTAATGTCTTCAGCTTCTAGGTCGCTGCTGTTAAGTAATATTTTTAAAATATCATCTGTAAATTGTTCTAACTCAGTGTCTCTAATCACCTCAAATGCTTTTAGCTGACCTACAAAAGTAAAAAATAATAGAATATTTAGAATAAATAGAGCTTTTACTCTATTCACTTCTGCCACCAACCTGATTTTTTGTCTTTTATTTCTTTAATGGGAGATACACTTTTATTTTCAAGGATTTTTTCTTTTGGGTTACTTTTTTTAACAGTTGATATTTTTTTCTTAGCAGATGTAATTTTCTTTTTTGTAATTGTTTTCTTTGTACTTTTATTTTCTTTCTTAATTTTTGTAGACTCGTCTAGAAAATCAATTTCTGAATTGCTTAATGTTATATCATCAACAAATGATATTGTGACTTTTGAGTCATCCTCAATTTTCTTTATTTCTGCCTTGAAGTTATCATTCAAATATCTTTTCATGAAAGGATTGATACTAGCGGACAAGGTTTTAAGCTTTTTATTATTTATTTTTTCCTTTACCAAATATAGTAATTTTTGTGCACTTGAATGTTGACTTAGTTCAGTTCTCCATTCAACAAAACTCTGCCTTAATCTTTGTCTTGACATTTCTAGAAGTCCAAACTGACTAATTCTTGAAACTTGAGTTCTGGCCCTGTCTCTTCTTATCAGTTCCTTAATTTTCTTCTCAACCTGCCTGTTATTTCTCATTTCATACATATCTATGAAATCTATAACTATTAATCCTGATAAATCTCGAATTTTAATTTGTTTAGCAATTTCAACTGCCGCCTCGAGATTTGTTTTCAAAGCAGTCTTTTCGATATTCCTCTCTTTTGTTGCTCCACCAGAATTAACATCAATTGCAACTAATGCTTCAGTGGGGTTTATTACCAAGTAGCCACCAGATTTAAGTTTAACTTCAGGGTCAAACATTTTTATTATTTCTTTTTCTACCTTATATTTACTAAATATTGGTTCCTTAATTTTATATTGTTTTACAAATTTAGCGCAAGATGGCAGGAGCTGTGACATGTATTTTTTTGTTTCCTTATAAGACTCCTTACCTTCTACCAAAATATCTTTCATTTCTTTTGTGTAGACATCTCGAAGCACTCTTCTTAGCAAATTTCCTTCTTCATGTATCAATGCAGGAGCAATAGCCTTTTTTGTTTCAGTTACAATTTCCACCCATAGTTTATTAAGCGTGGAGTAATCTTTTTTGATTTCATTTTTCGTCTTATTTAAGCCTGCTGTTCTTATAATTAAACCCATTTCTAAAGGCACATTCAATTCATCAATTATTTGTTTTAATTTATTTCTATCATCAGAAGTCGAAATCTTTCTCGAGATCCCTTTTGTTTTTGTTGAATTAGGCATCAGAACTGTATATTTTCCTGCTAATGAAATATATGAAGTAAGTGCAGCTCCCTTGCTACCTCGTTCTTCTTTAACTACTTGAATCAGTATTAATTGACCTGTTTTAATTACCTCCTGTATTTTATATGATCTATAGAGTTTTCTTTTTAGATTTGTACTTGTTTTATCTATTCTACTTTTTAAAACTTTTTCATTATCGACTGAGCCTTGTTCCTGACTATTTTCCGATGCAATGAAACTTTTGTCATCTACGCCTTCTTTTATTTCTTCATTTTGTTCAATATTAACTTCAGTATTGTGTTCTTCTTCAACATTAGCTTCAGCTTCAATTAGCGCCTCTCTGTCTGCTACAGGGATTTGAAAATAATTTGGATGAATTTCACCAAATGCAAGAAAACCATTCTTATCTGAACCAAAATCAATGAAAGCTGCCTGAAGGGAGGCCTCAATTCTTGATACTTTGCCTAAATAAATATTTCCTTTTAGATTTTTTTTGGAAGTAGACTCAAATTCAAAATCTTCAAGTCCATCCTCAGATAATAAAGCAACCTGCGTTTGACTACCTCTAGAGCCGTCAATAAGTAATTTTTGAGACATTTATAGAAACCTTTCAATGATATGACTATGTTTAGTAGTCGAGAATATTTTTTTTGTAATATGTATTTGTGTATCATAGTAAATATGTAAGTGTATGATTTATTGATATATTTTTAACTGCAAACGTCAATATTTATTTTATTAATATGATAAGACTTACATATTTGGCTATATAGCCAAACGAATGCCATAATTATATTGATATTAGTAATTTATTATGAGTCGCATTTATACACAGATTAAATACCTAATTTATTTTTTAATAGCATTTACAATCTGCCTTCTGATGATAATCGTTTACTTCTCATTTCAGCTTCCGGATGATTCTAATTTGAAGAGTTACAAACCAGACGTAATGACACGAGTCTATGATTCCAATGGTCAATTAGTTAGAGAATTTTCAAAAGAATATAGAATATTTGTACCTATAGAAAATATTCCAGACAGACTTAAAAATGCATTTATTTCTGCTGAGGATAAAAATTTTTATAATCACATTGGTATCGATCCCACTGGAATAATAAGAGCTCTAATTAGAAATACTTATTATTTCTTTTCAGATAAAAGACCTGAGGGAGCGTCTACTATTACACAGCAAGTTGCAAAAAATTTTTTATTAAATGATGAACTTTCACTTAGCAGAAAAGCAAAAGAAGCACTATTGGCAATAAAAATTGACGCAACTCTCTCAAAATCAAGAATTTTAGAACTTTATTTAAATCAAATTTATTTAGGCTATGGAACATATGGTGTCGCAGCTGCTTCGAATAGATATTTTAACAAATCTTTAGAGGAATTAGATTTATCCGAAGTATCTTTTCTAGCTGCGCTTCCTAAAGCGCCAAGCAAATATAATCCAAAAAAAAACTATAACAAATCTCTTATAAGAAGAAACTGGGTTTTAAAAAGAATGTATATTAATAAATATATAACTGAAGAGGAGTACAAGATTACTATCAAAACAGCTATTCAACTAGCTGATAGAGAAAAGAAAACAATTTTTTCATCTGATTATTATTTAGAAGAAATAAGAAAGCAAATAATTAAAATGTATGGCGAAGATGATCTATATACGGGAGGCCTTTCGGTTAGATCATCTCTTAACACCTCAACTCAAAAAATAGCTGACCTAGCATTGAAATCTGGTTTATTAGAATATGATAAAAGAAATGGATACAGAGGAGTTCTTGACAATAATACGAGTAAGAGGTGGTTTAGCGAATACATTGGAAAGGACCAGCCACATAATTTTCTTTTAGCCAAAGTTATAAATCTAGATGAATTGAGGGGAAGAGTTGATATAGAAGTGTTGAAAGGTAAGAATGTTGTTCAGGGGCATTTATCAAATTATAATTGGGCAAGAAAGAGTCTTGGTAAAGGTTACCTTGGGCCAAAAATTAATCAAGCAAATGAGGTTTTTAGCATTAATGACATTATTCATGTTTCTTTGAATAGTGATAATTTATACAATTTAGAACAAATGCCAAAAATTAATGGTGCAATTATTGTGATGGATCCCCATACAGGAAGAGTTTTTGCATTATCGGGCGGTTTTGATTTCAATGAAAGCAATTTTAATCGTGTTTACCAGGCAAAGAGACAGCCAGGTTCATCATTCAAACCATTTGTGTATATTGCAGCGTTAGAAAATGGGTTGCAGCCAAATAGTCTGATACTTGACGCGCCTTTTGTTTTGGATCAAGGAAAAGGACGCGCAAAGTGGAAGCCAGAAAATTATGGAAAGAAGTTTTATGGACCTTCAACTTTACGAAAAGGAATTGAACACTCAAGAAACTTGATGACAATAAGAATCGCGCAATATCTTGGTATGGATCAAATTGTAGAATTGGCTGAGAGAGCAAATATAATGTCAAATATGCCCCCAGTGCTGTCCATGGCTCTGGGAGCAGGTGAAACATCTCTTTTCAAACTAACATCTGCGTATGCTTCATTCGCGAATGGTGGAAAAAAGGTTCAAGGTACTCTAATAGATAGAATACAAGATCGCAGAGGAAAAAATATTTTCGTACACGATCAGATTATATGTATCAATTGCAGTATGCAATATATTGATGAGCCTTCTAAACCGAACATTGTCAATAAATCCAAAACAATTTTTAATGAGAAGAATGCTTATCAGATGGTCTCAATATTAAAAGGTGCAGTAGATAGGGGCACTGGAAGAAAAACTAAAATTGAAGGCATTGAAATAGCTGGAAAAACTGGCACGACTAACAATAATACAGATGCTTGGTTTATTGGCTTTACATCTGATGTCATTGTTGGCGTTTATACTGGTTATGATAAGCCCGAATCATTAGGAAAGAGAGAGACAGGTTCGTCAGTGGCGGTTCCAATTTTCAAGTCATTCATAAATGATTACTACGAGGGTGATAAATCTCTTCCATTTATAATACCAAAAGGCATAGAATTGATAAAAATTGATTATGATACAGGACAAATATCAAATAAAATAAAAGATGCTAAAACAATATATGAAGCATTTGGAAATGATGATAAACTATCAACTTTCAAAGAAACATTACTAGGCTCAGAGGGTTTTGGAACTATCGAAATAGAAAACACTGTAGTGAACGAATTTTTGATTTATTAACAATGGATATTGAATTTACAAATTTAGTTAGTCTGGCAAATAAAAAATTAGACTTTCTTCGGAGTCATCTTTGACACGAAAAAAATATTAAAAGAATTAATCAACCTTAGAATTAAAACAGAAGATCAAGATTTTTGGTCAGATCCTGATGAAGCAAAAAAAGTCATGATGAACATCAGTGAAAATGAAAATAAGATAAATCTTATAAGCGATTTTGAAATTAAAATATCTGAGGTAAGCGATTATCACAATCTTGCCCAGGAAGAGTCTGATGAAGTCTCAATAAATGAATGTCACACAACAATAACTTCTATTTTATCTGAATTAGAAGATAATGAATTTAAATTACAATTTAATGGTGAAGCAGATAGCAAAAATTGTTATTTAGAGATACATGCTGGTGCAGGTGGCACAGAGAGTCAGGACTGGGCACAAATGCTTTTAAGAATGTATATGAGATGGGCTGAAAAGAAAAAATTTAAGTTTAAATTAATGTATGAGTCTTTAGGAGATGAAGCAGGAATTAAATCATGTACAGCATTAATAGAGGGTAGTTTTGCTTTTGGATATTTAAAAAAAGAGTCAGGTATTCATCGGCTTGTTAGAATTTCCCCTTTTGACTCAAATTCAAGAAGGCATACGAGTTTTTCAAGTGTATGGATTTCACCGTTTGTAGACGAGACTATTGAAATTAACTTATTAGATAAGGACATGAGAATTGACACATTCAGAGCATCAGGAGCTGGCGGCCAACATGTCAACACCACAGACAGCGCTATACGAATTACTCATATCCCGACTGGAATAGTTGTTCAATGTCAAAATGAAAGATCACAACATAAAAACAAGGCAACAGCAATAAATTTACTTAAATCTAAATTATATGAAATTAAAGTTCAAAAAATAGACGATGAACGTAAAGCGCAAGAAGATAAAAAATCCGAAATTGGTTGGGGAAATCAAATTAGATCCTATGTTTTACATCCTTATAGAATGGTCAAAGATTTACGAAGCAATTACGAAATTTCGGATCCAGATGCCGTATTAGATGGTGACATAGACAAATTAATATTTTCTAATTTAAAATCAAACAGTGAGTAAAAAATATTTGTTTTTATATATCATTTCCACTGTACTGGTGGTGGTCACTGTAGTTATTATCGGTGTTGCTGCGAAAGTAATTTTTGGAGGCTTAAGTGTTAATTTTTTAGAGCAAAGATTATCATCATATCTTAAAACTGAACATGAGATCGCCCTTAACTCTGATGATTACATATTAATGTACAACGAAGATGATGGTCTATTTATTAATGTTTCAAAAGCAGATTTATCTATCAGTGATAGTACATCATTCAGCGCAAACCGCATCATAATTGATTTTGACTTAAAAGATCTTTTTTTCAATAATGATGAACAGTTTATAAAAGTAATGATTGACAAGATTTTCGTCAAATCAGGTCAGATAAGTAATGAAATTGTTTTGCAAGGAAATATGTTAGAAATCAAAGCTAATTCTCTCAGAAATGTGCAGTATTCAGAAATTTCTATATCATCAGATTCAGTGACAGGAGATGATATATTATATGAAAAATTTAATCTTGATTTTACTTACGATTTTGTTGAAAGGGAATTAGATGTTTTAGGCTTTAACTATGGGGATATATTTATATCCGGTCCAAGTTATATAAAATTTGACTTAGAAAAAAAATTATGGCTCATAAAAATAGAAATTAAAACAAAAAAAGAACCACTTAAGAAACTTCTAAATATAACTAATAACTCAGAATTAGATAGAGTTGTTTCAGGGTTTGTTGGTTGGCAGTCTGTTTTATTGACATCAGAATTCAAGTATATAGAAAAATCACTTTTAAAAGATTTCCTAGAAGGAATGAAATTAAATCTCTCTGGTATTTATCAACTGAAAGAAATACTACCAATGAATAAATTTTATAAGAATTTTGGAAACATTACTTCTTATAATGTAGAGATGCAAAAGGTTGAGGACCAATTTAAAGTCAAATTTTTAGATTTTAAAAACGACAAAGTGTCGTTCAAAAAAGGAAGCTATCTAATTGCAGATGAAGACTTTCAAGCTTTAAATGTTAATTTGGTAACATCAGTAAGCAAAAAAGCAGTTTTAGAATATATAAATATGTCAATCTCAACAAGAAAGGGTAATACAAATAGAGCTTCAGATTTTTTAAAGAAAAATTTAAACGAGGAAAACAATTTAGTATTAAATTTTGACTTTAATCCACAAGCCGTTGATATTGAGAAGTCTATCTTAAATCTTAAAATTAAATCACAAGGAACAATTGATTCTAATTTCATATTTGATGATAATGAAAATCCAAATTATACATTTGGATCAATAAGCTATGATATTCAAATAAATAATTTTTTTGCAGATAATCCAATAATAAAAGGAGAGTTAGATTTAACTAATATTGGGGCCTATATAAGACAAATAAATTTAAATAAGTTAGGCAATGAAGCCTTAAAGATAAACTTTGACTCAAATATAAAGGGCAATAATGATAGTGAAATCAATTTCAAATCCATTGATAGTCAAATTGAATTAGATGGTAAAATAAGAATTTCTAGAACAAATCATCTTTTTCTAGAGTCATTGAATATTAACAATAAAAAAAATATAAAAATTAATATCTCAGGTGATTTGTCCAAGCGAGTTTTAAATCTTGACATTTACGGGGATGTAATAGATTTGTCAATGAATAAGATTTCCTCAAACCAAAAGATAAAAGATCATTATCTTTCAAAAGAAAACTACAAAATAAAAACAAAAGAGGCAATTTTTGCAGGAGGTGTGATTGTTAATGATTTTAAGGCTGGGATATCAAAGCAGGGGGATCTTTTATCAGTAAATAGCAAAGCTAGCATTAATAATCATTCTTTAGACTACTCTCGAGAAAAAAATGAAAAGGTTGATATTAATCTGATAAGTTCAAGTGACATTACGCATTTTGTAAATAGCAGCCATCCTGCTAAAAAACTTTTAAGTGATGGTGAATTGAAAATGAAGTCAGTTCGTGATTTGAATACAATGGATGCTAAAGTTGATATTGATCTTAGAGATTTTGTACTAATAAATTCACCAGCTTCACTAAAAATTTTATCGCTGCCATCGATTTCAGGGTTAGTGAGCATTGCAGAAGGAGAAGAGGGAATTCGCTTTGGTTATGGTCAAATTAGCTACACCGAAAATGAAAAAAAATTTAAAAATATTGATGCATTTGCAGTAAGTGACAGCATTGGATTAGTTATGGAAGGTGAAATTGAACGAGAGGAATCTATAGTTGATATGTCAGGTGAGATAAGTCCTATGCATTTAGTTAATGCTATAATTCAGAATGTGCCAATTATAGGGCCAATTATAATTGGCAACGAGGGCGAAGGATTGTTTTCCATTGATTTTAGTTTAACAGGTGATGTTGATAATCCTGAAGTTTCTTCAAACCCACTCACAATAATTAAGCCTCGCATTATTGAAAGGGCTTTAGAGTCAATTAACTTAAATCAAGTTAATCAGCAGCTAAAACCCTAAAGTATTTTTTTTTGCCAACACTTATTATAAGTCCATTTGAACTATTGCTTAGCAATCCGTTAACTGAAAAAAGTTCATCTTTTATTAGTTCTTTATCAATTTTAACTGCATTACCTCTGATTAGTTTCCTGCTTGCAGATTTTGAGGAAGCAAAATTAATTCTTAAAATCAGATCAGAAAGTAGAACTTCATTATTTAATTCTTCTGATCTTAGTTTTATTGTTGGTAAATCCACATTTAGATTTTCATTAGTAAAAATATTTTTAGCCATTTCATGTGATTTCTTTGCTTTCTCAAGACCATGAAGCATGGCAGTAGCTTCGTTAGCTAATATTATTTTTGTTTCATTTACATTATTGGCATTTGTTTTTTCTATAGACTCAATTTCCTTTTTACTTAGATCAGTGAACAATTTTAAAAACCTTATAACGTCACGGTCATCTACGTTTCTCCAAAACTGCCAATAATCATATGCAGATAACATATCTTCATTAAGCCATATGGCTCCATCTGCTGTTTTACCCATTTTATCTCCATTAGCATTAGTTAATAGAGGTGTGGTTAGTCCAAATGTTTCTTTACTGCTTGCTCTTCTTATTAACTCAACACCATTTACAATGTTTCCCCACTGGTCTGATCCACCTATTTGTAGTATGCAGTTATCTCTATTATTTAATTCAAAGAAGTCATATGCTTGAAATATCATATAATTAAATTCAACGAAATTAAGCGACTGTTCTCTATCAAGTCTAATTTTTACGCTATCAAAGCTTAACATTTTATTTATTGTAAAATGCTTGCCATAATCTCTTAGGAAATTGACATAGTTTAGTTTATCTAACCATTCTGAATTATCTCTAGTTATCCAATCAGATTCATCATTATTTGATGCAAGAAATTTATCAAAGACATGTTTTAGATTTTTTGCATTTGAGTCTATTTCATCATCAGATAAAATTTTTCTTGTTTCATCTTTGCCTGATGGATCTCCAATTCGCGTTGTACCTTTTCCGATAAGAACAATAGGTGTATGGCCATACTTTTGAAATAGCCTCATTATCATAATTTGAATAAGACTTCCTACATGTAAGGATTTAGCCGTACAATCGAAACCAATATAAAATTTTATTTTGTTTGAATTAATTATTTCATTCAAAGTTTCTTCATTGGTACACTGATTAAGGAAACCACGAAATTTTAATTCTTCAATTAATGTCATTTTCTTTATTTTTCACTAATATATAAATTATTTGCAATTATTATACAAAATATATGATTAAGAATAAGTTTTTAGCCGTTGGGGTAATGAGCGGTACTTCTATGGATGGCGTTGATATCTCTCTTATTTTATCAGATGGCAAAAAATCTTATAAACACATTAAATCAAAGTTTTATAATTATAAGAAATCTACAAAAACAATTTTATCAAAACTTGTAGATTCGTTTTCAGTCTCTAAGCACTCATTAGCACTTATTAGTAGAACTGAAGAATTAGTGACTTATGAATATATTACTGCACTCAATAATTTTCTAAAAGAGCAGAATTTATCAAAGATAGATTTGATCGCCTTGCATGGTCAAACTGTATTTCATGACCCTATAAACAAATCATCTATACAGCTTTGTGACGAACTAAAAATCAAAAGTAGCTTTAAATTACCTATCGTAAGTGATTTCAGACAAAAAGATTTATCTTTGGGGGGGCAAGGTGCTCCACTTACTCCAATATTTCACCAATTACTTAAGAAAAAATTAAAAATTACTCCGCCAGTATGTTTTGTCAATATTGGCGGAGTATCAAACATAACAGTTCTAGATGATCAAAAATATATTTATGCTTATGACACTGGTCCAGGCATGTGTCTTCTAGATCAGTACATGATTTTAAAGAAAAAAATTAACTTTGATAAAGGTGGTAAACATTCCGCAAAAGGAAAGGCAAATCTAAAAATTCTCAAGAAACTAATGAGTGATAAATATTTTCGAAAAAAAAAGAATAAATCTTTAGATCGTAATTATTTTTCTCTCAATCCATTTATGAAATTAAATTTTAATGATGCTTGTGCAACAATTTCAGCATTTACTGCCCTCACAATAATAAAAGAAGCTAATAGATTTAATGCGAAATATTTAATTGTTTCAGGCGGTGGATCAAAAAATAAATATGTGATCAAATTAATGCAGGAGATTTTTATAGGCAAATTATTAACTGCTGATCATTTAAATTTAAATTCAGACTTTATTGAATCACAGGCATTTGCTTATTTGGGCATCAGAAGAATTAAGGATCTTCCAATTTCATTTCCTAGTACTACTGGAGTAAAATATCCGGTAACGGGGGGTAAAGTAAATTAATTAACGATATTTAGAGTTTAACTCTTTTTCAATGTACTTTCTTACAACTTTTTCTAATCTATCTTGTTCGTTATCATAAAAATGATTTGCTCCTGAAATTTCTTCATAATCAACTGTAATATTTTTCTGAGATTTTAATTTTTCTGCTAGCCGAGCAGTTTCTTCTGGTGCGACCATTTCATCTTTTTTACCTTGCACAATTAATCCTGAAGCCGGGCAAGGCGCTAAAAAATTGAAGTCGTATAGATTTGGTTGAGGCGATACGCTTATAAATCTCGTGATCTCTGGCCTTCTCATTAATAATTGCATGCAAAGTAGTGCGCCAAATGAAAAACCAGCTACCCAACATTGATTTGTATTAGGGTTTTGTCGCTGTATCCAATCTAATCCTGCTGCAGCATCTGCAAGTTCTCCAAGTCCATTATCGAATTTACCTTCACTTTTCCCAACGCCTCTTAGGTTAAATCTGAATATAGAAAAACCCAATGAGTCAAATATAGAGAATAAGTCCATTACAACTGGGTTATTCATAGTTCCTCCATATAAAGGATGGGGGTGAATAATTAGAGCTACTGGAGGATTTAAAGACTGACCCTTTTTGTACTTACCTACTAGTTTGCCATCGGGACCAGTAAAAACCACTTCTTTGACTTGATTATTCATATTTAAGGACTACATAGTTGACTAAATTAGTAGGTTATTATATGTAACCACTGAGACGGTATACTAAATTTGTTATTTAAAATTCAAGGCTTTTTTTTAAAATGAGTAAAATCATTGATTTAATTGACTCTTATATTGAGAGAGACCCGGCTGCAAAAGGTAGGATTGATGTGTTTTTCACCTCTCCAGGCTTACATGCTATTGGCATATATCGCCTGTCAAATTTCCTGTGGTCTTTAAAACTTCAATTTTTCGCAAAAATAATTTCTTATTTAGGTAGGTTAATAACTGGTATCGAAATTCACCCTGGCTCAAAAATAGGAGCTCGTTTCTTTATTGATCATGGAATGGGAGTGGTAATTGGCGAAACCGCTGAGATTGGAGATGATGTTACAATATATCATGGTGTTACTCTTGGAGGCATTTCTCCAAATGAAGACAGTGCAAGCCAAAAAGAAAAAAAAAGACATCCAACACTTGAAGATAAAGTAACTGTTGGATCTGGTGCTCAGATCTTAGGACCAATAACAATAGGACAAAATTCAAAGGTTGGCTCAAACTCTGTCGTTACAACAAATGTTGATCCTAATAGAAGCGTAATCGGAAATCCTGCAAGATACACAATAGTTGCTAACTCAACTGGAAAGAAAAAATTTAGAGCTTACGGGTTAAGTAAGGGTGATGATAGCAGAACAGCAATTGTTGATCAAATTCAAAAAGATAACAAAGAGCTTCATGAAAGAATTGCAGGCTTAGAGAAAATAATAAAGGAAAAGTAAATGAAAATTACATCTAAAGGAAGATATGCAGTTTTAGCAATGGTAGATATAGCTAAGTTTGGTGAAAATACTCCGTGTAACTTGTCTCACGTTTCAGTCAGGCAAAATATTTCACTTTCGTATCTTGAGCAAATTTTTAATGATTTAAAGAGAGCAAATCTCGTTAAAAGCCAGAAGGGCCCTGGTGGAGGCTACAAGCTAAATAAAGAGTCAAATGAAATTAGAATACTTGATATTTTTAATGCTATTGATGAGCAAATAAAAACCACTGGTTGTGGTAACGACCCAAAATCCTCTTGTTCGGGTACAGGTAAAAAATGCTTAACGCACAATTTCTGGGAAAATTTAGAGGGTGTAATTGGAAATTATCTAAACTCAGTTTATTTAAGTGATCTAACCGAAGGATATAGTATTTCTGGTGAGAGGAGAGCGATAAGTGAATAAAATAAATAAAGATAATTTTAAGCAAGATGCTTATAAATATGGATTTGTAACTGAAATTGAAGATGAAAAAATTCCAAAAGGTCTTAACGAAGAAGTTATTAAGTTAATTTCTAGTAAAAAAAATGAACCTAAATGGATGCTTGAATGGAGACTAGCTGCTTATGAGCGTCTGAAAAGCATGGAGGTACCAAAATGGGCTCGTGCAAATATAGCTGACATTGATTTTCAAGATTTATATTACTATTCATCACCGAAAGATTTTAAAGAAAAGCCAAAATCTCTTGAAGAAGTTGATCCTAAGCTTTTAGAAACGTATGAGAAATTAGGAATTCCATTGAAAGAGCAAGAAGCATTAGCTGGTGTTGCGGTAGATGCTGTTTTTGACAGCGTATCAGTTGCAACCACTTTTAAAGAAAAATTGAATGAAATAGGTGTTATATTTTCTCCAATTTCTGAGGCAATACAAAAGCATCCTGATTTAGTTAAAAAATATATTGGTTCAGTAATTCCCGTAACAGACCATTTTTATGCAACTTTAAATTCAGCGGTATTTAGTGATGGATCATTTGTTTACATTCCTAAAAATGTTAAATGCCCTATGGAGCTCTCAACATACTTCAGAATCAATGCCTCAGAAACAGGTCAATTTGAGAGAACACTCATAATTGCAGATGAAGGTAGTTATGTTAGTTATCTTGAGGGGTGCACAGCTCCAATGAGAGACGAAAATCAACTGCATGCAGCAAATGTTGAGTTGGTAGCGCTTGATAATGCAGAAATTAAGTATTCAACAGTTCAGAATTGGTACCCAGGAGATGAAGAAGGTAAGGGTGGGATATACAACTTTGTGACCAAAAGAGGCCTCTGCAAAGGAAAAAACTCAAAAATATCATGGACACAAATTGAAACTGGGTCAGCGATAACATGGAAATATCCAAGTTGTATTTTAAGAGGTGATAATTCAACCGGTGAATTTTATTCAGTTGCAATAACCAATAATCATCAGCAAGCTGATACAGGCACTAAAATGATACATTTAGGCAAAAATACTAAGAGTAGAATTGTCTCAAAGGGAATATCAGCGGGTAAGTCCTCAAATACATATAGAGGTTTGGTTAATTTTCATAGAAAAGCTGAAAATTCTAAAAATTTTACTCAATGCGACTCTTTGCTTGTAGGTAGTAGTTGCAAAGCCAATACTATTCCTCTCACAGAAAATAATTCCAATACCTCATCATTAGAGCACGAGGCTACGACTTCTAAAATAAGTGACGATCAATTATTTTATTGTATGCAAAGAGGTCTGGACGCTGAGGAAGCGCAAAGTTTAATTGTTAATGGTTTTTGCAAAGAAGTATTACAACAACTTCCAATGGAATTTGCGGTAGAAGCACAGAAACTTGTTAGCATAAGTCTTGAAGGAAGCGTTGGATAATATGTTAGAAATTAAAAATCTAGACGTATCGGTTGAAGATAAACAGATTATAAAAAATCTAAATTTAAAAATTGGTCCAGGTGAAGTTCATGCAATTATGGGTCCTAATGGCTCTGGTAAAAGTACAATTGCGCATACATTAGCAGGAAAGCCTAATTATTTAGTTGAAGCTGGAAATGTAGATTTCAAGAATGAAGACCTTATAGCAAAAGATCCTTATGAAAGATCGCTTCTAGGGTTGTTTTTGGCTTTTCAGTATCCAATTGAACTGCCCGGTGTTACAAATGCATCTTATCTAAAGCAAATTCTAAACGCACACAGAAAATCTCGAGGAGAAAATCCAATAGATGCAGGTGAGTTTTTGAAAATACTAAAAGAAAAATCAAGAAACTTAAATATTCCTATGGAAATGCACAGCAGATTTGTAAATGCAGGATTTTCAGGTGGAGAAAAAAAGAAAAATGAGGTCCTTCAAATGGACTTGCTTGATCCAAGTTTAATTATAATGGATGAGACCGATTCTGGATTAGATGTTGACGCACTTAAAAGTACTTCAGAAGCTGTAAATAAACTAAGAGATGGGAAAAGGTCATTCTTAATAATAACTCACTACTTGAGACTGCTAGAATATATCGAGCCTGATCATGTCCACGTTTTTGGTGATGGTTCTATAATAGAGTCTGGAGATAAATCTTTAGCTTCAAGAATAGATAATGAAGGGTATGAGGTTAAATGAAATCAGTAAGCTCTTTAGATTGTATCATAGAAATATCTGAAAAGATTAATATTCAGAATCCTTCTGATGAAATTAAGATAAACTGTTCAATCGGTGAGAATAGTCCGATTATAGATATTGAAATTAAAAAATCTAAAATCAATAATCGTATACATTTAACATGTAATGAAAAGCAAGATATCAAAGCAACGATCAACCTTCAAATAGACGATAATGCAACACTAGAATTTATAGATGAAGCAAACTATGAAGGTACTACTGAAATTAAAATGAATACCATTATGAGACCAAATGCTGTATTTGAACTATATAGATTTAACAAATTTAATGTATCAACAAAGAATTCTTTTGTTCACAATTGTGATCTTCAATCTAACTGTATTTTCAGAGATTTTAACTTCTCAAATGGCTCAAAAGAAATGTCTAATATTACTAAAATTTCATTAAACGAAAAAAATTCTAAATATATTGGTAGTGGGGTGGTAATTGCAGACTCTACTAATTGTAAAAATCAACTTGATATTTCTCATATGTCACGGTCGGCCATATCTGATTGTTCTTTCAAAACAGTTTCACGAGGCAAATCTAATGTTACATTTAAAGGAAAGGTTTTTGTAGATGACGATTGTTCAGAAACGGTATCTAGTCAAATAAGTAAAGGTTTAGTTATGTCTGATGAGTCAAAAATAAATTTAACACCAATCTTAGAAATTAATAATGATGATGTCGTTTGCTCACATGGGGCTGCTTCTGGTAAACCAGATGATGCAGTACTTTTTTACTTGGCTTCGCGAGGCATAGAAAAGAACGACGCAGAAAAATTATATATGCAGGGTTTTCTTAGTGAATTTTTAAATAAAATTGAAAATATACAAATGCAATCCAAAGCAAGGGATTACATTAACCAAAATTGCTAACAATGAATAAAGATAAAACTCTACATAAAGATATCAGAAAAGATTTTCCTATTCTTTCTAAAAAAATTCTTAAGACAAAGGATTTAGTATACTTTGATACGGCTGCTTCTGCGCAAAAGCCACAAGTGGTCATTGATGAACTAAATCAATTTTACAAAAGTCACTATTCAAATGTAAGTAGAGGTGTTCATACGCTATCAGTAGAATCAACATTACGGTATGAAGATGCTAGAAAAAAAGTAAAAAGTTTTATAAATGCTAAATCAGAAAATGAAATAATTTTCACAAAAAGTGCAACAGAGAGCATCAATCTTGTAGCGCAAACATTTTACGACAAATATATGAGTACTGGAGATGAAATTATATTATCTCTAATGGAACATCACTCAAATTTAATACCATGGTATTTTTTAAGAGATAAATATGGAGTGGTAATTAAATTTGCAAACATAACTGAGTCTGGAGAAATTGATGTTAATCACTTTGAAAGTCTTATAACTCCTAAAACTAAAATTGCTGCCTTGACTCACCTTTCAAATGTGTATGGCAGTAAAATTGATGAAAAAGTCTCAAGTATTTGCAAAAGTAATAATGTTGCAATTTTATTAGATGGATGTCAGTCAGCTGCGCACTTAAAAATTGATGTACAAAAACTTGAATGTGATTTTTTTGTTTTTTCGGGCCATAAAACATATGGGCCATCAGGCATTGGGGTCCTCTATGGAAAAGAGAGTCTTTTAAACGAAATGCCCCCTTATCAAGGCGGTGGAGGAATGATTGGAGAGGTAACAACTGATAAAGTTTCTTATGCTGAGTTACCTGCAAAATATGAGGCAGGTACACCTCCAATTGCTGAGGCTCATGGCTTGGGTATAGCGATAGACTATATGAATAATATAGGCATAGAAAACATTATTAATCATGAAGAAGAGCTAACAAGGTATGCTTATGAAAAGATTAGTGAACTTGACTTTGTAAAAATATATGGCGATGAAGATAATAGGAATTCAATTATTTCATTTAATATAGAAAATATTCATTCACATGAAGTTTCTTCATTTTTAGATGTCGAGGGGATTGCAGTAAGAGCAGGGCACCATTGTTGTCAGCCACTCATGAAACATCTGGGAGTCAATTCAACGTCTAGACTATCTTTTGGAGTGTATAACACTATTGAAGAAGTTGATATTTTTATAAATGCATTAATTAAATGTAAGGAATTTTTTATAAAATGAATGAATTACTCAAAGAATTATATCAAGAAATAATACTCGATCATGGAAAAGAGCCTAGAAATTTTGGTGAATGTGAAACTCACAATAAAAGTGCTCACGGACATAACCCATTGTGTGGAGATAAGGTAAGTCTTACGCTATTTGTCGATAATGATGATATTATAAAAGATATTAAATTTTCAGGCGAAGGATGTGCTATTTCAGTAGCATCTGCTTCACTTATGACTGAAAAATTAAAAGGTAAAAAACTGTCCTATGCAGAAAATATGTTCAAAGATTTTACTGACCTAGTGAAGGGTTCTGAAGATTCACTGAGTACTATTGATCAAGATGATTCTCTTTACGCTCTTAAAGGTGTCAAAGATTTCCCTATGAGAGTTAAATGTGCAACACTTGCTTGGCATACTTTTAAAAATGCTTTGAAAGAATAGATTATGAGATTATATCCTGTGTATATAGCCTTATTACTTCTATTTATTGTTTTACAGTTGTTGTATAGTAATAATGCTTTTTCAGAAGTTGATTTAGAAGGATACGATATGACTAAAGTAGATGTAATTGAGACTCCATTTTGGTGTTCAGCGACACCTGAGGAAAGAGCTGAAGCAATAAGCAAGCTAACCGATGAACAAAAAGCTGTTGCCCTTAACGATGGCACAGAGAGACCGTTTGCAAATGAGTATTGGGATAGCAAAGAGAAAGGTATTTATGTAGATATTATCTCTGGAGAGCCACTATTCTCATCTTTAGATAAGTTTGATTCAGGTACAGGGTGGCCAAGCTTTGATCGCCCAATCAATGGAACTGAGATAGTTGAAATTGTTGATAAATCACTTGGCATGACGAGAACTGAAGTTAGAAGTGAATACGGCGATGCTCATTTAGGCCATTTATTTAATGATGGGCCAACAGAAACTGGCCTTAGATATTGCATTAACTCTGCTTCATTAAAATTTATACCTGTAGATGAACTAGAGGAAAATGGTTATGGTGTTTTTGTCAAACTTTTCAATTAGTAATTAATGGAAAAGTTAGAAGATCAAAAAATTATTGACGCTCTCAAGACAGTATTTGACCCTGAAATACCTGTTGATATTTATGAATTAGGTTTGATTTATAAATGTGAAGTTTCACCAAGTAATGATGTTTTAATTCACATGACTTTAACTACACCTCATTGTCCTGTCGCAGATGAAATGCCTAAAAAAGTTAAACAAGCAGTAGTCGATGTACCCGGTGTAAACAATGTGAGTGTTGATTTAGTATGGGATCCTCCGTGGGATATGTCACGCATGTCAGAAATCGCTAGACTTGAATTAGATATGATGTGAGATATCTACTTGAAATACAAAAAAACGTATATATTTAGCTAATATTCGTATATATAAATGAGAATATGTGCCCGTAGCTCAGTTGGTAGAGCACTCCCCTTTTAAGGGAGTTGTCCTCGGTTCGAACCCGAGCGGGCATACCAAATAAATTGCTACTCAATAAATAAAACAAATTTTAAATATGAAATTTTATGAAAAATTAGGTCCGTACCAGAAAAAAGAAGATCTTGAAAAAAAGAAAGTCATTAATCCTAACGTAGCTAGAAACTGGGTTATTACCTGGTACTCAATTGTTGCGGCATCAATTATATTGTATTTTGTTATTAGTAACATCTAACGATGTGGTTGCTTGATTGTGGATTAGACAGCGTTGAGTGGAGAAGAGTAATTGTTGTTTATTCATCAGCCTTAGCTCCTTTAATCCTTGCAGTATATTTAACTTATAAAAAACAAATGAAATTGTGGATCACGTTTACTCTTTTAATTTCATTTTTATTTGCTGCTTTTGGATGGGAGCTGTGGGTAAATTACGGTATATTAAACGGTGACGAAGTTACACTTAGGCGTTCAGATGCACTCAGCTGTGCAATACCTTTGCATGTTAACTGGCTAGTAAATTCCCTAGCCGATACAGGAATAGTTTGGTTCGCTATTATATTGGTATATTGGCTATTTCCGAAGAGAGCAGATAATTATCAAGAGTTTAGTTACTTATTTTTTACTGTCTTTTTTGTATGGTTTATGGGGCAAAATTTTATAGTTGAGACAATAATTTATCACAATCAAGTAGGAGGGGATGCCCTGTTGTCTTGGGCACCGTTAATGCCGTTAGGATCATTTTTCAATCCAACACTAATGTCATTTGGCGAGCGTGAAATTACATTACAATCTCAATCCGCATGGTTAATTGGCACACCTCTATTTTATTTCATATCAATTTATTTTTATAAAAAGCATGGTAAGTAGTATAATTACTTATGATTCTTACAGATTGCATGTGGTGTAGCAAACAAGTTAATCCCATTGAGGTTCATGGTCATTATCAGTGCCCAAACTGCAAAATTAATATTGATCCTTGTTGTTCTGGTGAACAGCAAAGGAATTATGATACAACAATTCCTTCATGCAATACTAAAAGGTATGACGACTGAATATGAACTAGAAAATATACAAAAAAGCTAGAAGAACTAAAAAGATCATCAATGCCATCATTGGAAATGTCAAAATTCTATACAGTATTTGCATAAACTGCTTAAAATTAAATTGTTCCATATGGATTAGATCAATTAATCTAATTTAATTTCTCCATCATTATCATTTACAAAGAAATCTGGAAATGGCTCAGCATCTGGCGTTGCTAAATATTCTGATAAATCAGACTTACCTGAGTGTATTAATGTGCTGTCATCGACACACATATTTCCAGTAAACTTTTTAGAGTCTTGAGTTAAGATAATATAAGCAGCATCACCCATAATAGCTGGAGTCCTGCACTTACTTTTCCCCTGATCATCCATTGATGCAGCCAATATATTGTTCACAGCAGCGGTATCGATCATAGTTCTTGGCCATAGAGAATTTACTGCAATACCAGCAGACTTTAACTCTTCCGACATGCCAAGAGTGCACATGCTCATACCGTATTTTGCCATTGTGTAAGCAACATGAGGACTGAACCATTGACTTTGCATATTTAATGGTGGACCAAGATTTAATATATGAGGGTTATTTCCTTTTTTTAAGTGTGGAATACATGATTTTGAAACCATAAATGTTCCACGAGTATTAATATTATGCATCAAATCATACTTTTTCATATCCGTGTTTAAAGTTGGTGTAAGACTAATAGCGCTTGCATTGTTAATACAAATATCAATTCCACCAAAAGTCTCTACTGTTTTATCTACTGCTGCAATAACTTGATCTTCAAATCTAATATCAGTTTTTATTCCGATTGCATTTCCTCCAGCCTTTATAAGATCATCAGCGGCTGTGAAAATCGTACCAGGTAGTTTTGGATGAGGTTCTGTTGTTTTTGCAATGATTGCAATATTGGCGCCATCTTTGGCTGCTTTTTCAGCGATCGCATAACCGATTCCACGCGTAGCGCCAGTAATGAAAAGAGTTTTTCCTTTTAAGTCAGCCATAAGTTCTCCTATCTTTAATAAAAGGTATAAAAATTCATCATAAATAATTAATAAAACTAGTACATAATAAAATTTTTAAAAGGAGAAAATATTATGAGTAGATTTTATGTATTGGGCAGTTATTCAGGTATGGCTCTTGAAGGCTTCATGAAGAAGCCTGAGGATGATCGTAAAAGCGCTGTCAATAAATTGGTCGAAGGAATGGGTGGTAAGGTTTTCATGTTTGATATAGTAAGAGGCACACACGATATAATTGTTGGAATTGAGGGCATTGATTTTGACTCAATCGCGAGTGTAAAAATTGCAATTTTATCAACTGGAGTCATGAATAATATGGAAATCTTAGAAGCAGTTGACATTTCAAAAATTGTATCAAATGCAGGTAAGGCTCTTAGCAATTATTCAAAACCAGGAGAATAAAAATGGCAACAGTAGTAACAGCAAAGTTCTTTCCCAAGCCAGATAAAGCTGAGGAAATGAATGATTGGTTTAAAAATAATTTATCTGACACCAAAGCTTATGAAGGTTGTCAACTTATTAAAGGTGGATACAACAAGGATACAAACGAAGTTATACTATATGAAGTTTGGGATAGTAAGGAAGCGCATCAAAAATATGTTAATTGGAGGGTTGAAATAGGTGATATTCCAAAGCTTGTTGAGTCTTCGACCAAAGAGCCTGAAATCATTTATCACGAAGAAGTGTATTAATTAAAATAAAGGAGAAAAAAATGGAAGCAAAAGAAGTAGTTCAAAAAGGATATGACCTGTTCGGCGCAGGAGATATGGAAGCATTTTTTAATGATGTAGTCCACGATCATATAACATGGACTTTTCCTGGCGATAAAGATAAACATCCATTAGCTGGAGTGCATGAGGGAAAAGAAAATTTCATAGCAAACATGATGAAAATACCAGAATACTGGAATAATTTTATGGTGAAGCCAGTATCAATGATAAGCGAAGGCAATAAAGTTTTTGTAATTGTAAAAGGAACAGCCGAAGGTATGGACACAATGTTTGGCCACTATTTTGAAGTGGAAGATGAACGCATGAAAGTCATGATGACTTTCGATGATACTTTAACTGCATACAACGCGATGACGAAATAATCACTCAGAAAGGACTAAAAGTATGACAACTAACAAATCACAATATACCATAACTACCCAATGGATTATTCCAGAAGATAAAAAATCAGAAGTTGAAAGTTTCTTTGCTGAGCACGAAGTGTGGATGAGAGAAACTCATAATCTTTCTGGCGACGAAGAGCCACGGATTGTTGATTATTCTGTTTCTAAGGCACCACAATACATTGATAATGACTTAGAAAAGGGACCTTCAGGAAAAACAATTTATTCTTTGCATGAAGTATATGTGACTGAGCAAGGAGGCATGAAACATGTTGAACTATGGCAGTCACATCCTGCCGCTGAAAAGATGGCTGGCATGGCTGAATATCAAACAGAAATGTCATTTAATGCAGAAGTAATTGCATCAATGGAATCGTAAGGAGTAAAATAAAATATGTATGTAATGTTAACTCAAAAGCTATCAAAAGGATTTAAATCTTGGAAAGCAATGGCAGAGGCTAATGCAGAAAAAATAAAAGGATTTAAAGGAAAAGTACTTTATGCAGGAGCTCACGCAGATGATGATAATTCTATGGTTGTTATCATGCATTATGAGAGCAAGGACGGTTTAATGGCTTTTAAAAATGATGAAGAACTTACAAAAGCTCGTCAAGAAGCTGGGGCTCTAACAGAGACAACGGTAATGACAATTTTGTCAGACGATGCTTTAACAGACTTTCCTAATTAATTAAATTCTAACTGGCTGTAATCCGATACGAAGTGTCTTCATTGCAGCCAGTTCCTATTGATTTTCCATAATTAACTATTTCTTGTTCAGAATACTTTTCTTTATCTAAGTTATCTAAAACAATCATATTCTGATCAATGCATGTTTTGTGTGGAGATGGAAAAAGGGTTGTAAAAAAAATGGCAAAAACAAACAAAAAAAATGCTGCAGGAACCATGCCGTATCGATTTATCATTTTTTGAATAATTCCTCGGCGTTCAGTCGATCTTTACCTTTTGATAAAATATACTGTTTTGCTTTTTCAATTTCCTTTTCGAGTTCTGAAATGTATTCGTTTAATTCTTCTATACTCAAGGTATCGAAATCAACTTCTTTTGGCTTAATAATTGGCTCTAATTCATCTGTATCCATACAATAGAAGTGTTCCATTTTTTTCAAGAGTTGTTAATATAAATAATGACTAATGAGGTCAAATTTTTTGACAATCGACAGAGATATCTTTTGTTTGTTACAACAACAGACGAAAAGGCAATTATTTCAGAAAAGTTATCGCACCTAATTAATGAATTGAAACCTTCAAAACCAGCTTTAAAAATATTTGATGCTGGCGTTGGCGATGGGGCAGTCTTAATGAATGTTTTGCGTATTTGTCATCAGAAATTTCCAACCATTCCTATCTATGTATCTTGCAAGGACGTAAGCATGGAAGATGCTAGACTTACAATTGAAAAATTAGCAGACCGTTTTGTTGAACATCCAAATATGGTTTTTACGATTTCAAATTTACATTACTCAGAGGCTGGCTATTTAAAGTCTAACAATGCTGACAAGCAAAAGAATATGAACTGGAGCAATATCTCTCTTGAAGGCAATTCATCATTTGGTTTTTATCAGCAATTGAGACAGCTTGGTCCTCTGCTTAAAGAAAATTGGAGAGTTGAAGAAAATAAAGCTGGAAACACAACTTATGAAAAACCGTCAGTTTTAACTATTTATAGAAAAGACCAAGAATTTTCTCTAGAGCAGGTAATTCCAAATATTGAAAACTCAATTAATGAGTTTGATTTAGTCATTGTATCACAAGCTTATAGGTCACGCGCGTCTGTAGAAAAAAAAGTTAAGTCAGTAATAATGCCAATGACTGATATTTTGGCACCAAATGGGAAATTAGCAGTTTTTCATTCTTATGGTGGAGATCCAGGGATGAAAGCAATCAATGAGTTGTGGCCAGAGGAAGAACCATTTCCCAATAAAGGCCATGATATAATTCAATACATGAAAAATAATTTTAATGATGAGGCAAAAAACCCAATCAAGTTTAGAGATCCTGAAATCTTTAAATATAAATTAAGGTCTCAGCCCAATGAAATAAATAGTGGCATTTCAACCTCTTTAGTATTTTCTGCGTGGAACGCTTGTACTTATGTTGCTCAAATAAGTGATCAGATGGTAAAAGAAAAAGAAGCTGATCAAAGCTATATTGAGTGTGTAGAAAAAGTAATTCGTGATAATGACGGGCTCTGGTTTTACGATGAAATGCTTATTGCCGAGCGTTAATACTCATTGAATTTTTAGTTTTTAATTTATATCTATTAGTATGTTGGCTTCTTTAATTGTGGGCGCAGGCTGTTTTTGGGGTGTTGAAGCACTTTATGAAGATATGCCAGGGGTATTAAATGCTACGTCAGGCTATGCAGGTGGATCACTTGAGAACCCACGTTATGAAGATGTATTAACGGGCGAAACAGGCCATGTAGAAGTCGTAAAGATAGACTATGATACAAGTGAAGTGACTTTTGATACACTTATTGATGCCTTCTTCATTATGCATGATCCAACAACACTTAATCGTCAAGGCCCAGATATTGGTGAGCAATACAAATCAGTAATCTTTTATAATAATGACGAACAAAAAAACATTATAAAAAACAAAATCAAACTAATTGACGCAATGGATATTCATGAAAATCCCGTAGTGACTGAAATAAGAAAGGCTGCTAAATTTTATCCCGCTGAGGACTATCATCAAGATTATGCTATGAAGACAGGGAAACTTTGTTATCAACAAATGTATGTTAGGTACAACTACACACCCTTACCAACTAACTAATAGATTACTTTACAGCAAACGTAGGTAATTGTGGGTTATCGACTGTAGGGATAACATATCTACTTCTGGCAATATCAAGACAGTTTTCATTATTGTGATTGTAGTAATTTGTACTTTTATAATCTAGGTGCTTTGCTTTATCGTACGTAATATTACTTTGTACGCTGTACATTATATCACCTGGTATGGCTATATGACCGCCAATTCCATCATTAATTGTGCCTTCACTGTCAAAAACTAAATGGTCTTCTGCACACTGTGGTACTGCTCCTAATACGTGTAAAATTTCATGGAGAGCTGCTTTTGCAGTTTCATTAAATTCAGGTTTAAAACCTCCGTTATTATCAATACAAGAACCACTTCTTTTGCCAGGATAATAAAGGGCTGCAGTATTTGCAATTATTCCTTCAGTTGCGTAACTTGGCAATTGTGATGAAGCGCAGACATCTCTATTGGATCCACCATAAATAATGAAATAAACTTTTTTTGGATCATTAAAACCATGAGAGCTTATAGCTGGCTGAAGTACATTTACAGCTTGAATACCTTCTTTTGAAATTTCGTTATCTTCTTTTTTAAGTCTTAAAAAAGTAATATCTATCTTACCGTCCTCTTTACGATCAAATTTTAAATTCTGTCCATCAACGTATAATCTATCTTTTGTTTTTGAATTAAACCACTTATCAATTTGATAAAGTAACATACTTATTTTGCTGTTTAGATCATACTCTTTATCTACACCATCTGCTGGTATAACATACATTACGTGAATGTTATAACCATCATCAATGTCTGCTAAATCAACAAAGCTTCTTCCTACCTTATCATCTGATGAGTACACATTTGCTGTAAGAAAAAACAAGACAATAATTGAATATTTTATAAATATCTTCATTTAATTAAATCTGTTAACCTTATTTATATAAAATGAAAAAATTAATTGTTAATCCTTTTTTTCAAAAAGGTTTTCCCACAGAAAATGGGAGAGATCCAGTTAGTACAGATGTAGAAGCAGTGAGAAAATTATTGGCTATGTGCCCGATTGCCGCTGAAACACCCCTAGTTACTTCAGTTTCTTTGGCAAAAAATTTAGGAATTAATAAACTCTGGCTAAAAGATGAAAGAAATCGGATGGGCCTAGGAAGTTTCAAGGCTTTGGGCGCTACTTTTGTTATTGCATCTCACGCGGCCAATAAAGTTGCAAAGGAAAGATCAGATGATGACTGGAAAAAAAGTTTATCTGGAGAAACGTATGTATCGGCTAGCGCAGGTAACCATGGACTATCACTAGCTGCAGGCGCAAGAATATTTGGTGCAAAGGCAGTTATTTATTTATCAAAGAATGTGCCTCCTAGTTTTGCTGATAGAATTCGAAGCTATGGCGCTGATGTCGTCATTCACGGCGATGATTATGAGGAAAGCCTGCAGGGAGCTCAGGACGCTGCTCAAGTGAACAATTGGTTTCTTTTATCGGATGTAACTTGGGATGGATATGATTATGGCCTTCAAGTTATGCAGGGATATCTAGTGTTGGCAGCAGAGGCTTATGATAAATGTTCAGAAATGCCTACACATATATTTTTACAGGCAGGCGTTGGCGGCTTTCCAGCGTCCATGGCGACTTTGGCGCGCAAATACTTTGGAGATAAACCAAAAATAATTATTGTTGAACCAACAAAGGCTCCAGTATTACAAGAATCAATTAACGCAGGAAAAGCAACTACGGTGACAGGAGGTGTTTCTAATATGGGAAGACTTGACTGTAAAAGTCCTTCATTGAAAGCTCTCTCCTCATTAGCTATTACTTGTACTCATTTTATAACCATTGAAGATGAAGATGCAGAAAATTCACTTAGTGATTTAGATAAAAATGACTTAGCAACCACGCCATCAGGGGGCGCTGGATATGCGGCGATTGCAGAAGCTCAAAAATATAGTGAATGTGGGATTGATAAAGACAGCAAAATATTAGTTTTTCTGACTGAAAAGCAAGATTAATTTTTATTATTGATAAAATACTAAAGTCATTATTTAATTTCCGCATGATTACAAAAAGTCTTCTTGGGAATATCATCAAGGTTGGCAACTTAACCTGGATCAGCTCTAATGGTGAATTAAATACTTACGGTGACGGCTCAGGAGAGCCAATACGTATCCGCACAACAAATAGTTTTTCTGAACTAAAACTTCTTATGAACCCCTCTGTTCATTTTGGTGAAAGTTATATGAATGGTTCCCTAATTGTTGAAGAGGGTCGAATACATGATTTTCTAAAACTTATTTTCTCGAATACTAATAGTGAGATTGATCATTGGGTCATGAAATTATCTAAGATCGTAAGAATGATACAAAACAAAATCCGAACGAGTAACTATATTTCTAAGTCGAAACATAATGTCGCTCATCATTATGACTTATCAGATAAATTGTATGAATTGTTTCTAGATCCAGATAGACAGTATTCCTGTGCATATTTTAATTCACCAAATGATACTTTGGAGCAAGCGCAAATCAATAAAAAAGAATTGATATCAAAAAAATTGCTCTTAGAAGAAGGGCAATCAGTATTAGACATAGGATGCGGATGGGGTGGTATGGCTTCGCATATTTATAAAAAATCTAATGCCAATGTAGTAGGGGTTACTCTATCAGAAGAGCAAATTGCATATGCTAAGCAAAGAAAAATTGATGAAAATCTTGATAAAGTTGAATACAGATTGCAAGACTATAGAAATGTAAATGAAGCCTATGATCGCATCGTATCAGTTGGAATGTTTGAGCATGTAGGAACCTCTCATTATCAAGAGTTTTTCAATAAAGTTCATGATTTACTTAATGATACTGGAGTAGCGTTAATTCATACGATTGGAAGACTCACAGAACCTACAAATAATGATCCCTGGATAGAAAAATATATTTTCCCGGGTGGATATATTCCTGCATTAAGCGAAACAATGTCTCGTGTAGAGAAATCTGGATTATCATTAACTGATGTTCAAGTATTGAGATTTCATTACGCAGAAACGCTGAAGCGATGGCGTTACAATTTCTATGATAATATTGATAAAGTTAAAGAACTGTATGATGAAAAATTTTGTCGCATGTGGGACTTCTACTTGTCATGTTCCCAAGCTTCGTTTGAAGAGGCCGGACTTGTTGTTTTTCAATTGCAGCTATCTAAAAACAAAAAGACAGTTCCTGATTCAAGAAATTATATGCTCACTTAGTTGCCCCATTCGTCATGAGACAACTAAGATTATTTTATTAATTGTGAAAAGCTAAAATACCAGCGTCGG
>CABZHU010000002.1 GCA_902525575.1 uncultured Pelagibacteraceae bacterium | reverse complement strand
GGAGAATTAAAGTCAGCACGCTACATGCCAGATGATTTTAAAATGGAAGATTGGGGTTTAAAGCCTTGTCATATAAATATCTATCAAGGCTTGATATTCATAAATCTTTCAATGGATGAACCAATGGATTTCAATGAGTTTATTGCTCCATTGACTGAGCTTGTAAATTTTCATAATCCTGAAAAGGCAAAGATTGCTGCTAGACGAAAATATCCTACGAAAGCTAATTTCAAACTTGTCCTAGAAAATTTCCAAGAATGCTATCACTGTGGTCCAGCACATCCAGAGCTATGCTCAGTACATGAAAAAGACTGGGTATTCACCATGGGTGCCGGTCTTGGAACGGCCCCAGAAAAAGAAACACAAGAATATTTAAAAAAGATTCAACCATGGATTGAGGATTGTAAAACAAAAGGAATTCCCTCAAAAACATATTTAGAAACTGAAGAAGGATTAAGTAAGGGATTAAATCGATACGTGGACCGTACACCCATTGGTAATGGAAATTTATCACAAACTAAAGATGGTAAACCAGCCTCTAAACTAATGGGTCAGTTTAAAGAATTTGATGGTGGTTTATCCCAAGTAAGTTTTAATCCTTTTGGCTGTTGTTACTTTACAAATGACTTTGGAGTTATGTTTATATTTAAACCATTATCAATTTTGCAATCTGAAGTTGAATTGATTTGGTTAGTCAATGAGGAAGCTGAAGAGGGCATAGATTTTAATGAAGAAAATTTAACTCACATATGGGACGTAACTACTGCACACGACACAACCATAATTGAAAATAACCAAAATGGCTTATTGTCTCATTCTTTTAGTCCTGGGGTTCTTTCTCAGAATGAGTCGGCTGTTACCTATTTTTATGATTGGTATTTTACCAATATGAAGTTACCATAATATTAAATGTAATAAAGAGGTTACGATTCAATATAACATGAAAACGTTCTTCACAGTAGTCACCTTTTTTGTTATTTCTACAATAGCTTTTTCAGAAACAGCTATTGAAAATAAAAAAAGATTTGGGGGTCCAAAATCTGATTATGTTTTAGAAAGAAAAGAATTTAATTTTCTTACCTCCGTAAAGGATACAAAAGGTAATTGGATTACATCAAAAAAGTATGGTGAAATAGTCCGATATGGGATACCAAATTAAAGTTTCATAGGGCGCTAGAAATAGAATGAAACAACTATATGATAAGGCAATATACGATGTCAATAAACCCATTGAAAGCTATTGGGAAGAGGTCAGCGGCATTGATCAAAATAAGTATCCAAAATTAATAGGCGATCAATCATGCGATGTATGTGTCATTGGAGGCGGATTTACAGGCATTAGTACCGCGTATCATATTGCAAAAAATTATGGTGGAGATGTAAGAGTGTTAGAAGCTGGGCACTATGGTTTCGCAAGCAGCGCAAGGAACGCTGGTTTTTGTTGCCTGCCAGCAACAAAATTATCAACGACACAATTAATAAAAAAGTTTGGGATGGAAGAGACAAAGAAATTTTTTTCATCTCAAATTGAGGGCGTTGAACTTCTTTCATCAATCATATCAGAAAATAATATTGATTGTGAAAAAGTAGGTGATGGCAACCTTGATGTAGCCCACCATCCAGCGAGTAGCGAAGAATTAAAAGAATGGGGAAATGAATTAAAAGAGTATTTTGGAATCAATACAAAATGGATTCCTAAGGAAGAATTTGATGAAGTTGGACACCAATCAACAGAACAATTTGGCGCAGTTTTTACAGAAGCTGGATTTGCAATGAATCCTATGGCATTTATGCGAGGGTTTGCATCAGCAACTGTGGATGCCGGTGCTAAATTGCATAGTTTTTCGAGAGTAAAAAAATGGGAGAGAAATGGATCACATAAATTAATAACAGAAGGTGGATCACTTACTGCAAATAAAGTTGTTGTAGCTACTAACGGCTATACGGATGAATCACTTCACCCAAGTTTTGCTAATAGAATGATGCCAGTCCTATCAAACATTATTGTTACTAGAGAAATGAGTGATGATGAATTTAAGTTACAAAACTATAAAACGTTAAATCCTATATGTAATTCTAGAGAAATTTTATATTATTACAGAAGAATGCCTTCTAACAGAATGTTATTTGGTACAAGAGGCGATACTTATGGCGATGATGCAAGTGCACTGAAAATGAGAGAATTAATGACTCAAAAATTTAAGGGAGTTTTTCCTAATTGGAACAATATAGATATTGATCACTACTGGAGAGGTACAGTAGTCATGACTAGAGATTTCGTCCCAGCATTCGGTGCACTAGATGATGATAAGTCAGTACTGTTTTCTTATGGCTATCAAGCTAATGGAAACAATACTACAGTTTATTGTGGAAAGAAGTTGGCTGAGATGATTTATGAGTCCAACAGTGGGGAAACAAATATATCAAAAGTCTATCAGGGTCTCTCTCCTAAAATACCACTAGGTTTTTTAAGATTATGGTACTTAAGACTGTATCTATGGTATTCAAATTTTACTGATAAAAGTAAAAAAGAAATATAAATTGCATCTATTATTTATATAAATTAAAATTTTCTTATGTTGCAAGTCTGGAAGTCATTTTATGCGAGGAGTGATCCTGCAAAAGCTTATTCACTACTTTCTCCTGCATTGATCTTAGTTACTTTAGCTATGCTTATACCCTTAGGGCTAATGTTAAGTTTTAGTTTTTTTACTCAAACCAGTTTCACAGAAATTGACTACTCTTTTACTATCACAAGGTACATTGATTTTTTTCAAAGTAATTTGCTTGTTTCACTACTTATAAAATCAGTGAAGATTTCGTTTATTGTAACTTTCGTAACTCTTCTTACTGCATATCCTGTCTGTTATTACATAGCTTTTTACGTAAAGAAAAATAAAATGCTATGGCTTGTTTTATTGACTTTACCTTTCTGGACATCCTATCTTTTGAGGGTTTTTTCTTGGAAAATTATACTTGGGACAAAAGGAGTTATTAATTCTTCCTTAATTAATGCAGGACTGCTTAGTGAACCTCTCACTTTTTTAATGTATTCTGAGACAGCGGTTATTATAACCCTCACCCATGCATGGGCAGCATTTGCTTTACTGCCTTTGTATGTTTCATTGGATAAAATAGATTTTTCTCTAATTGAAGCTGCCAGAGACTTAGGATTGTCAAGACTAGAAACTTTTTGGAAAATCACTCTTCCATTATCTCTTCCTGGAATAATTGGCGCTATATTAATTATCTTTATTCCAACTGTTGGAGATTATGTAACTCCTGCTTTGCTTGGGGGAACTGACGGTAGAATGCTGTCAAATATGATTCAAGCCTACTTTGGAAAAGTAAATAATCTTCCTCTTGGGGCTGCTTCTGCGACCATTATGCTTATTACTGTAGCAATAGTGACAATGATTGTTTCATATACAACAAAAAAACTTACTCAGAGGATTTCATAAGTGGAGCAAAAAAATAATACATTGTTAATTTACACATTATTGTATTTTGCATTTTTATATATTCCTGTTTTATTCTTGCCAATATTTAGTTTTAATGACGCAAATTATATGTCATTCCCCCTCTCAGGATTTACAACAGAGCATTATGAAGAAATGTGGGCAAAAACAAATTTACATAAAGCTCTTTGGGCTAGCATCAAAGTAGGTGTAGTGGCAAGTGTTGTCAGCACAACAATTGCACTGTTTGCGGCCAAAGCATTCGCACGGTATAAATTCAGAGGACAAAATATTTCTTATGGTGCCATTATGATCCCTTTTTTAATCCCTGAAATTATTTTAGCAGTTGCAATACTTGTGATTTGGTTGAGCCTCGGTTTTAAATTAGGACTTGTACCGGTAACTTTAGGACATATTCTTTTTTGCACTCCATTCGCAATGCTTATCTTAATCGCTCGTATAGAAGGATTTGATTTCTCACTTGAGGAAGCTTCAAGAGACCTTGGAGAAAACGCTTGGGGGACATTTTACCGAGTATCTCTTCCATTATACCTACCAGGTATAATAGCTTCACTTTTATTGAGCTTTATAATTTCATTTGATGAATTTGTTCTGGCATTCTTCTTAACTGGAAGTGATGCAACATTGCCTATGTATATGTGGGCTCAAATGAGATTTATTCAGAAACTGCCTCATGTATTGGCTTTAGGAGCGGTTATAATTGTGTTTACTACTTTTATAGTTTTGTTAGCATTCTGGTTGCGAAACCTTGGTCAAGGAAAAGAGAAAGCTGAATTTGGAATAAAAATACATGAATGATTCTTTTATACAGATAAACCAAATTTCTAAGCATTTTGGAAATGTAAAAGCGGTAGATGATGTCTCTTTTCAAATTAAAGAGGGAGAGTTTTTCTCTCTGCTAGGTCCGTCTGGTTGTGGTAAAACAACCTTATTGAGATTACTAGCTGGCTTTGAGTATCCAACTAGTGGAAATCTATTACTTGATGGCAGTGATATTACCGCATTACCTCCTGATAAAAGACCTACAAATATGGTTTTTCAGAACTACGCAATTTTTCCGCACATAAACGTTGAGAAAAATGTTCAGTTTGGTCTTAGAAAACTTGGCTTAACAAATGATGAAATTATCAAAAGAGTTAAGGATGTTTTGTCGTTGGTAAAATTAGAAGGTTATGAGGAACGCTATAGTAGCCAACTATCTGGAGGTCAAAGACAAAGAGTAGCATTAGCAAGGGCTTTAGTAAGACAACCGAAAGTATTATTACTGGATGAGCCACTTGGGGCACTAGATAAAAAGTTACGTGACGAAATGCAACTCGAACTAAGAACTCTTCAAAAAGAGATTGGAATAACTTTTGTATTTGTTACACACGACCAGCAAGAGGCTATTAGTATGTCAGACCGAGTTGCGGTGATGAGTGAAGGTAAAATTCAGCAGATGTCATCTCCAAACGAATTATATAAAAATCCTCAAAATATATTTGTTAGTGACTTTATTGGCGAAACTAATTTTTTAAAAGCTAAGACGGATTCTAAAGACGGAGAATATATTAATGTTAACATTGAAGATCTTGGTTTATTTAAAATAAAAAATAATCTCAATATAAGTGAAAATGCCTCAGATGTTATTTGCAGTGTTCGTCCAGAGACAATGATGATTGACAAAGAAAAATCAGACTGGGATATTTGCTTACAAGGTAAAATCAAGCAAACATCATATCTAGGTGAAATGACAAAATTTTACGTAGAAACTAAAGAAATAGAAAAAATTATAACCGTATCATCACAATATTTTGATAATCAGTCTTTTCAAGATGGTAAATGCTTTATCAGCATAAATTTAAACGATATTTCCTTACTCAATAAAAAATAGCCTGTCCTCAAGAGAGAACAGGCTATTTTAAATTAGCCAATTAGCAGTGAATTAACCGCCAGCTACCATTTCAGCCCACTGAGCTTCCATGTAGTCAGTAACTTCGTCAGTTGGCATCACAGAGAACATTCCATTATTTAAATGCTCTATAGGATTTGATGCAACACCACGCTCAGCCAATTCGTCAGCTGTAAGTGTGCTAAAGCCAGCTTTATTGCTGTGTCCATAACCCCACTCACTTAATAAGTAAGCAGATGTTTCTGCACTAGTTGCACCATTAATCATTGCGTATGCTTTATCAAGGTCTGCACCTTTAACAATCGCAAGACCGCAAGCCCAAGTCATTGTGCCATTAGCAGGCTGCATCATTTTTGCTCCTGCACTCCATGCTATTTCGTTCCATCCAAGTGCTACGTCTATTTCCTCGTTTCCTAGCGCTTCAATCATTGAAGATGTATCTCCAAAGAATGCACGAATTTGACCATTATCTCTCATTTCACGAAACTTATCGATACCTTTGTCAATAGCAGCTTTCGTTAATTGATCTTGTTCTCTGATATCAACTCCAAGATGGTGCATCATTAAAAACAAAGAGTCTGCAGCTGAGTCTAAGATACCGACTTTACCTTTTACTCTTGGGTCTTCCATTAGAGCAAAACTTTCATTAGAGGCATCCATCCAATCGACTCTGTCTGCCATGTAAAACAATGTAGTGTCTCCCCAGTCGACTGGTGCAAAATAATGCTTACCATCAACCATACCGCTTGGCAGGTCTCTAACTTCAGGGAACATATCATCCCAGTTATCAATTCTTGACGGATCAAGTGGCTCTAATACGCCGGCTCTTACCCATCTTTTTATTTCACCTTGGCAAGGCCATGCTAAGTCAACTTCAAAGCCTGCTTTTAGCTTTTGCAATCCCTCTTCAGCGTCACCAAATATTGAGTATTCGGGGGAACCATGCTCTGCAGCGTATGATCCAAATAGGCCATCATCATCATAGCCACCCCACAAGAAGACTGATCCAGGCCCTGGTTTAGACTGTGCAACTTCTTCTTCTTGTTGAGAACATCCAGCTATAAGAGCTATTAAAGCTGCTCCTAATAAAACTGTAAAAATTGATTTTTTCATTATTAATCATCCTTTTTTTTTATTTATACTAAAAATTGTACACCTATAGGGTCGTTGGTCAATATATTAAAAGTGAATCAAAGGACGATTTTTGCTGGAATTGAGCCATGGATCTAACATTTCGTAGTTGTACCCACCCTGGAATACTAATTCATCACTGTAAGATCGTGCAATAATTTGGATTCCTGTTGGAATATTGCTAGAGCTTAATCCTGAAGGGACTGATAGGACCGGTAATTTACCCAGCATATTAAATGGATGTGACATGACCCAAGAAAAATCTGCACACTCCTGCTCTTTATTATTGATAATGATATTTTCATTAACAATATCAATATCAGCCTTAATTGAAGGTAAAGAGTTTGTAGGACATATAAATAAATCGTAACTGTCTAATATTGGCCCAATTTCTGAATACATACGGCCTGTGATTTCTGAGCTTTCAATAACATCATATCCAACATAAGCCCCTATTTGATCATGATAGTACTTTTCATTATTTTGAATCGCTCTGATATGTAATTCAGGGACTTCAGCAAACATTTTTGCATAATCAGTTAATAGTTTTTTTTCATCGTTTGAAAATTTTGCTATGAGGCCATAAAATGAATTAGCGTAATGACTAAAGCAAACTGAATTTACTTCATCTCGATTCCAATTTAATTTTACTTCTGTAATTGTTGCACCAAGAGTCTCAAATTTTTTCAAAGCCTCCAATGTATTTTTTTCAACTTCTTCATCCACCTCAAAAAATCCAAGATCAAGTGAATAAGCAATTTTCCAGTTCTTAATATTCTCAAACTTATTAGGAATAATTTTTTTGGGTCTGAGTGAAGCAATATCATTTTTATTTGGACCACTCATAACATTTTGCATAAGGGCACAATCACTAACAGTTCTCGCAAGGGGACCAACAACACAATACGGATCATGATTAAAAGGATAACCCATTGGATTTCTTCCATAGGGAGGTTTGTAACCAACGACTCCGCAGGCCCCAGCAGGGATACGAATTGATCCACCTATATCACTACCAGTTGCAAGTGATGCACAACCCGACGCTAGTGCGGCAGCACTTCCCCCACTTGAACCTCCTGGTGTCATATCTAAGTTCCAGGGATTTCTTGTGACGCCATTTACTTTGGAATGGCAGAATGATGTCAGTGAAAACTCTGGGTTAGTTGTGCGTGCATGAATTATTGCACCAGAGCTTACAAGGGACTCTACATCTACGTCAGTTCCTTCTGCTATTACGTCTTTATAGATTAAGCTTCCATTCTTATTAGGTTGTCCCTTTATATTAACTTCATCTTTAATTGCTAAAGGTAAACCTTCCAAAGGCAAAGTAGATTTATCTTCTGTATATTTTAATTCTGAATGTTTTGCTTCTTTCAATGCTTCTTCGAAGCGAAAAAAATTAAAAGCATTAATTTTTGGGTTTACATTTTCAATTCTTTTTATTGTCTCATTTAATAGCTCAACTGGAGACAAAGATTTATTTTTAAATTTTTCTAGGGCTTCAGAAGCTGATAAATAACAAATATCAAGGTCTAAACTACTCATAAGATTATTTTATTTTAATTTATTAATTAATAAAATATATTGAATTCACACCATGATTGATCAAAACATTAGAGACATTATTAAAAACCAAGACCCTAATACAGGAATGGATCAGCTTTTTTTCACCAACAAAGCATTGTTTGATCTAAGTTATGAGGCTGTTTTCAAGAAACAGTGGGTATTTCTTACTCATCTATCTTATTTTAATGAAAACAATACATTCATTTATCAAATTAATGGCGGGTTTGTTGAAATAAAAATGTCTAAAGACAATAATTTAACTATCTCATCATCTGTACCTGATTTCAAATGCCATTTAAAAGTTTATGAAAGCTTAATTTTTGTCAACTTTTCTGAAGTGCCATATTTCTTTGAAGAATTTATAAAACCACTAGAACCATATATTAAAATTCATGGCCTTAATGACGGTAAGATCGCATTTCAAAAAGACTTTATATTTAATGCTTCTCATCTTGCAACCATTCACAACTTCAAAGAATGCGCGCATTGTTGGGGAGGTGAATTTACTCACAAAGATTATTTAAGTGTTCATGGGGAGGCGTATTGTAATTCTTATGGAGCTGGGGTTGGCTCAGGAATTGAATCTCCTGAATTCAATCAACGTATAAAAGATTGGACACTTGAAAGTCAAAATAAAGGTTTGTTTGTTAGCGAGTACAGTGAAGATACCAATAAATATTTTAGAATTGCAGAGCGCACTCCTTTACCTGAAGGCATTATGTCTGAGACAATGGATGGCAGCTATTCATGCTCTTCACTGATGGGGGACTTTAAAACCATAGGACCGGATCATGGTTATACCGCTATTGGTTTTAGCCCATTCAATAGCTTTGTTGCCAATAATGAATTTGTAATTCTTTTTTTATTTACTCCTGTTAGTCAAAATAAAACAATCGTTACTCAATATTGGGTTACTCACAAAGATGCTGAAGTTGACATTGATAAAATGATTTTTCTTTGGGACCAAACATCAACAGAAGATTCCCAATTGTGTGAAATGAATCAAAAGGGCATTGAAAGTCGAGCTTATCAGCCTGGAAAGTATGGCGAACTAGAGACAAGCTTGGTTCAATATCAAAAGTTCTATCTAAGTCATTTACAAAATCACGTTAATGGACTGACTTAAGTCAGGGATATAAAATGGAAGTTGCTACACAAGCTGAATTTGATGAAATATTAAGCCAGCACAATAATATTCAATATGTCGATGCTATCTTCACAGATTTATGTGGTTATGTAAGAGGAAAACGTTTTCCAGTCCTTGAAGCTAATAAAATTTTTTCAGATGGCGTTCTTCTCCCATTCTCCGCATTTTATCTAGATGTTCTAGGAGGAGTAACAAATACCCTGAATCTAGGTTGGACAGATGGTGATCCTGATGGTGTTCTGGTTCCTGTTAAAGGAACTATTAAGCCAGTACCGTGGGATGAACGCTTCTTGCAAGTTTTAATCACAATGAGAAAAGAGCAAGAAAATTGGGGAGTAATAAAGGACCCATCAGAGGTTGACCCTAGAAATATTTTAAAAAAAGTTATGAAGAATTTTAAGAACACTGGATTGAAGCCTGTGGTTGCTTTTGAATTAGAATTTTATCTTTTAGACAAAAACAGAGATGAGTCTGGAAAACCAATACCTGCTGAAGGTGCTAATAAAACACATGTTTATGGTATACCAGACCTTGATCTCTTCGGAAAGTTATTTGATGATATTAACAAGAATTGCGAGATGCAAAATATACCAGCGACTACGGCTTCTAGTGAATTTGCTGCGGGACAGTATGAAATTAATCTAAAGCACACAGGAGATCTTCTGAAAGCCGCAGATGATGCTGCTTTATTAAGACGAATTATTAAAGAGACAAGTGCAAGGCACGGCTATGAAGCAACATTTATGGCTAAACCCTTTTTAGATCAAACAGGTAATGGAATGCATCTTCATCTCTCCGTTTATGATAAAAATGAAAAAAATATTTTTGCTACTCCGAATCGTTATGGAAATAAAAAATTAAAAAGTGCTATAGCTGGTTTTCAATCAATGTTTTATGATAGTTTTCCAATCTTTATTCCAAATCGAAATGGTTACAGAAGAATAGAAACAAGAAATTTCGTTCCTGTTAATACAAGTTGGTCCTGGAATCGAAGAGACGTTTCATTAAGAATACCAGCTGGATCAGATGACGCAAAAAGAATTGAACATCGCGTTGCTTCATCAGACGCCAATCCTTACTTAGTCCTAGCATGCTTATTAGCAGGGTTGCATAATGGTTTAGCTAATGAATTAACTCCCTCAAACCAAGTTGATTTTGATAATAACGAAGGAGCGGATAAAGAAGCTGATATTGATATGCCAAAAAATATGGACCAAGCGTTAGCGCGTTTCCAATCTTCCAAACTATTAAAAAAATATCTTGGAAAAGAATATCTTGATCTTTATACTGCTGCAAAACAAGGTGAAATTGATCATGTCGAGTCAAGTTTTGTTCCTCGAGAGGAATATGATCTCTATTTATAATCATGACTGAATTACTTTTTAACAATGATGCTTACCTCACTCAGTCTGAAGCAGTTGTTACAAACGTCGATCAAAACTCTATTCAATTGAATCGAACAATTTTCTACGCTGAGTCAGGCGGACAGCCGGGTGATCAAGGAGAGATCATCCTAGGAGATCAAATTTATAAAGTTATCGACACTCAGAAAGGTAATTCTCCAAATGACATTATTCATTTAGTCGACGGTGATATTGATCAGAGCATTGTTGGTAAAGAATGTGAGATCAAGATTGATTGGGAATTGAGACAAAGTCATATGAGAATGCATACCTCATGTCATATTCTGTGTAGTTTGATTGATGCTTTAATTACAGGTGCTTCAGTTGGTGCACAAAAAAGTAGAGTTGATTTTGATGTCGACCCAAGTTTGCTTGATAAAGAGGCAATGAATCAACAGATTGATGAAATTATCAAAAATAATTTTCCTGTATTCACAAAACAAATTTCTGGAGATGAATTTAGAGATAATCCCCATTTAGCAAAAGGCGCTGCTGTTAGCCCTCCCATAATTGATAACAAAGTACAAATTGTTCAAATTGGTGAAGATAAAATTTTAGATATACAGGCGTGTGGAGGCACTCATGTGAAATCAACGGGTGAGATTGAAGGATTAGAGATTGGAAAAATTGAAAATAAAGGTAAAAGAAACCGAAGAGTAAACATAAGGTTTAAATAATGACGAATATTCTCATCAGAAGTGATAAAAATTCAGTTACTACTTTAAGTTTGAATGACCTTCCTGCAAATAGTCTAAGTATGCCTATGATGGGAGAAATTCAAAATCAACTAACAACTATTGATCATGATGACTCTATTCGAGTTGTAATTATAAAATCTGAAAGTGATAAAATATTTTCCTCAGGACATAATTTAAAAGAGGTAAAAGGCTTTCTTGATAATAATGATACTAAATCTCAAGTTGAATTATTTTCAACGTGTTCCTCAATGATGAAACAAATTCAGGCTTTAAGTAAGCCAGTCATTGCGCAGGTCAGAGGCATAGCAACTGCAGCTGGTGCCCAATTAGTCGCCTCATGTGATTTAGCTTATGGATCATTAGACTCAAAATACGCAACTCCAGGAGTAAATATTGGATTATTTTGTCATACACCTCAAGTTGCTGTCTCAAGGACAATCGGCAGAAAACCAATGATGGAAATGTTGTTAAGTGGAGAACCGATTTTGTCTGACAGGGCTGTACAAATTGGATTGATCAATGCCGCGGTTGATAGTGCAGATTTAGAAAAAGTAGTTGAAAAGTCATGCAATGATATTTGTAATAAATCAGCTGCCGTTATTGCCATGGGAAAGAAAAGTTTCTACCGTCAAAGTGAAATGCCATTAACTGACGCTTATGACTTTACGAGTGCAGAGATGGTAAGGAATTTAACACTCAATGATGGCAACGAGGGAATATCTTCTTTTCTTGAAAAAAGAGATCCAAACTGGTCTAACGACTAACGTCTAATTATATATTTATCAGGTACAATTTCTTTTTTTAGAATTTTCTCTCTTCTCAGAATTGTCAATGAGGAAACAATAATGAAAAATGCACCAATGTATGTATTCCAAGCAGGAATTTCATTCCAAATAAAATAGCCAAAGATTATTCCATAAATCAAACTCAAATACTTTAAAGGTGTAACAATTGACACTTCAGCATTCTTGTATGCTTGAGTTAAAGCAAGGTTTCCTATACCTCCACTGATCCCAACTAACGCCAACATGCCAAAATCAAATAAAGACACAGGCCACCAATACCAGCCACCAAAAGGGATTGTAAACAGAGAAGCAATTATTCCGAAAATTGTAAAGTATAAGGCTATTAAGTATGTAGGCTCTGTTTCACTTAACTTGCGTATCGAAATTGCAACTATAGAAAAAAATATACAAAATAAAATTGGTAAGATCATATAAAAGTTAAATCCAGATGATGTTGGATTAACTATTACTAAAACTCCAATGAACCCAATTGCAATTGCAGTCCATCTTCTGCTTCCAACTATTTCTCCAAGAATGAAAATTGATAATAATGTACTAAAAATAGGCGATGCAAACGTAAGTGATACGGTTGTTGCCAATGGCAAGAAATGTAAGCTTGCGTAAACACAAAATAAAGCAATTGTTCCAGCTAAACTTCTAATAAAATGAAGTCCGGGCTTTGAAGTTGTTAATAGATGTGCCCATCGATCACGAGGTATTGTAAATACAAGAGGTATTAAGCCTCCTATCATTCGCCAAAATACAACGTAACCAATACTGTAATCTTCTGTAGTCCATTTTACTGCCAAATCCATTAATGCAAAGCCAGTCACACTGACGAGCATAAAAAAAGCACCAACTTTTATATTATTTTCCATACATAAAACGATCTATGATTGCGATTACAAATATTAAGAATTAGACTAGCATAAAAATTATGAACGTTTGGAAATATTTACTCGCTGCTTCTCTTGGCAACATGATTGCAGGTCCTCTAGGCGCATTAGCTTTTACAGCTGGTGCTTATTTTCTAGGAAAGAAAAATAATTTTAGAAATCCTGGTGCGAATTTTAATAGACACCAGGGTGTTTATGCTCTCGGTTTAGTTGTACTGTGTGCAAAGTTAGCTAAAGCAGATGGGAGAGTCACGGATGATGAAATAAAGAAATTTAAAAAGATCTTTAAAATTCCTGAAGAAAATATGAAGGAAGTGGGTAAAATTTGGAAAACTGCAGCAGAGACTAGTGCAGGTTTTGAACCATACGCACAACAATTAAGAGATACTTTTTATCGCACACCTCAAATGTTAGAACAAGTAATCATAGGACTTTTCGAAATAGGTTATGCAGATCATGATTTATCTGCGCCTGAATTAAAATATATAAAAAAAGTAAGTCAAATATTTGGTATCGATCAGGCAACGTTTAATAGACTGAGCAATTCAAGGCCAGAGTTTGTAAAGGAAGATCCCTACAAAGTATTGGGGGTTAATAAATCACAATCAACATCAGAGATTAAAAAGATCTATCGAAACTTGGCTAGAAAAAATCATCCTGATATTGTTAGGGCTAAGGGTATTACTGATAAGAGTTTAATAACTAAAGCTAAAGAAAATTTTCAACGCATTAATGATGCTTATGAACAAGTTCTAAAAATAAGAGGTGAAAAATAGGCATAATTTAAATTTTTTTATCAGTTTAAATTAAATGACCACGGGATATACTTAGTTATGGAATTTTTGATATTTATTGCAGTTTGTATCTTAATCTATCTTGTATATTTAATCCGTCAGGATTTTAAGGACCATTCAGTGCGTATTGAAAGTCAAATGCAGAGAGTTACTGAAGTGGTCATCAAAAGCCAAGACAAAGACGAATAATATTTATTTTTTCTTACCCCAACTATTTCTTTTTCTATTTCTTATCAATGGCGGATAAGTACCAGTTGATAAGAAGATCTTGATAAATCTCCACTGTAAGAACCATATTTTTTTTAAAACCTGAAACATTTTAGGACTCTTTTTTTAATTAATTATTTTAATTCAATATTTTGGCAAATTCATTATAAATAATCTCTATGAATACTGACATATCATCTTTTAATCAGTGGATAGAGGCTTGGAATCATTTTTATGACAAAGAGAAAGAGCTGGTTGACTTAGACCCCAACGCTGCACTGGTGTCATCCGTGAGTAGTGAAGGTAAGCCCAACGCTAGAGTTGTACTTATTAAAGATGTCAGCCAAGAAGGTTTCACTTTTTATACAAATTATGAATCACAAAAAGGAAAAGAACTTTTCCATAATTCAGAGGGACATCTAACATGGTACAGCCGTGCACAAGGAGTTTCAATTAGAGTTCAAGGAAAAGTCAAAAAAATAAACTCAAACTTGTCTGATGAGTATTTTTCTTCACGTGATCGTAATGCTCAAATATCAGCAAGCATTTCAAAACAATCTTATGATGTTGATAGTCGTGAAGTACTGGATAAAGAATTTCAAGAGTTCGCAGACGCACATGAAGGAAAAGAAATAAAAAGACCCAATCACTGGGGGGGAATAATCATTATGCCTTCAAGAGTAGAAGTATGGAAAAGCAGAGATGATTATAAAACTCGACTGCATGATAGGATTATTTTCACGCAATCAAATGATGCATGGATAAAGACCAGACTTTACCCGTAGAGTATCTGTGAAATGATAAAAATATTTTTATTATTTTCTCTCTTTATTCTGTGGTCACCCAATGTATCAGCAGATGATTTGCCAACACCTCGATGGGTAACTTCAAAAAATACAATTAATTGTCGGGCGTCATATATTACAGATGAAGACGGAAAAGCTATGGGTTCCATAAAATATCAATATGTAAAAAAATATTTTCCATGGGAAGTTGTGAGAAATATTGATGATCTCTGGGTTCAGGCTAGAGATCCTCTAACTGATGATCTATGTTTTCTTTTCAGACCAATTCTATCACCCAAGAGAGCAGCAATTACAAAAGAAGTTGTATTGGGTTACAATAATCCAATTGAAAAGAAGGTTGTGGCTAAAGTTGAAAAAAATGTACATGGCATGATACTCAAAGCTGATTCAGCTTTTATCTTATTTGAGGTTTATTTAGAGGAAGAGGGTAAAAAAAGTAAATTCTATATTCCAAAAAATAAAGTTTTTGGCATTTATCCTAATGAAATCATCAATTGAGTGGTTTGAAAAAACGCTTATTTTCTGATACTATCCTAATCTGAAGCGATACATAACTCACCATTAAAGGAAGCGGGATCGGTCGACTTTTTATTGTTAATTTAATAAAAGGGGGAAGCTAATGATTTTTTCTAAATTCCTAAACGCTACAAACTGGCATAAGCGTCCATATACTGAAATTCTTGATGAAGTAAGGGAGATTACAGATTATTTAGATCAAAATAGTAATTTTAGACAAATATGGTTGAGTGAACACCACCTACAAACTACAAATAATTGGACAATGGAGTGCATACCCAATCCAATTTTACTGGGCTCAGATCTTGCAGCCCGCACAAAAAATATTCGCATCGGATTAGCCGCAGCTATCGCAACCTTTTGGAATCCCCTTAGATTAGCCGAAGATGTTGCGCTTTTAGATAACTTGTCATCAGGCAGGTTAGATGTTGGTCTCGGTCGAGGTGTATTTGGAAAAGAAGCTATCCACATGAACATAGAGGCCGATTTAAAAGATCAGCCAAAAAACTTTCGATTGTTTGTTGAAACGCTAGACATATTAAAGAAGGCTTGGACGCAAGAATACTTTTCACATAATGGTGAATTCTATGAGTACCCAGCTCCAGAATTTAAATATTCCAATCCACTGTTGAATGAAACATCGGATGTTGTTGACCCGGAAACAAATGTCTTAAAGAAAATTAGTATAGTTCCAAAACCGTTTCAAAAAAATCTTCCTCTATGGCAAGTAGTTGATAGTCCTAGTTCAATTGAATTTGCGGCAAAGAATGGTCTTAATTGTTTGATGTGGCTGCCAACAATTGCTTCCTTGAAGTCACGCTTTGAGACTTATGCAAATGCTAAATCTGAGGTCGAAAAGAGAGATGTTCCTATGGGCGAGGGAATTGCATTGGTTCGTGATTGCTTTATTGCCGATACAATGGAAGAAGCTAAAGAATTAGCAGGTGAGCATTTTTTAAGATATTTAGTTTCTGTTTGTGGCGGAGGCAGAGGAGTGGGTATCTTTGCGAACCCTGGTGAGGAATTGCCAAAAACAGATAATCCAATTGACCTTTTAACATACGATTGGATCCATCCAAGAAACCAATTAGTAGGTACAGCTGAATTTGTAATCGATAAAATTCACGAGCTAAAGTCAGAATTAAATCTTCAGCAGTTGGCCATATGGTCAAATCCTCCTGGAATGCCTCACAATGCAGTGATGAAATCATTAAAATTATTTAATGAAAAAGTGGCTCCTCAATTTAGTGATGATAATTTAATTAAGAAAGTTTCTTAGTGTCTTCAAAAAAAATGACTGGCGGCGAAGCCGTTGTTGAAACTTTATTGGCAAATGAAGTTGAAGTGGTTACAGGGCTGATTGGCTCATCGACACTTGAGATATTGGATGGTCTCTACAATAACGCTGATAAAATCAGATATATAGGATGCAGACATGAGAGCAATGGGATGATCATGATGGATGCCTATGCCAGGTATACTGGGAAAAATGGGGTATTTCTGAGTGGCCAAGCAGGTCCGGGAGTCAGCAACACAGTGACTGCGATGGCTCAGGCAAAGGCTGCGTTTTCGCCAGTTGTTAACCTTGCTGGCGCAATTGCATCAGATCACAAAGGTAAGGATGCTTTTCAGGAAATAGATCAGGTCAGTTTGATGCAAGCGGTATCAAAAAAAGTTTTTGAAGTTAAAGAGGTTGAATCAATACCAGAAGTTTTAAATGAAGCAATGCAAACAGCACTGATACCTCGCTGTGGCCCTGTTCATGTAGACATGCCTAGAGATGTTTTAGGTAAATCAGCTGAACTTAATCAGCCAACAAAATTTAAATCTATACCAGCTTTAGCTGCTGATGAGGAAAATTTAAAAAAAGCTGTAAAGCTTTTAAGTGAAGCACATAAACCTGTAATTCTAGTTGGGGCAGGAGTTAAGAATTATGGAACAAGTGCAGCAGATAGTGTTTTAAAGTTAGCTGAACTTCTCAATGCTCCATGTACCACTTCTCCAGGACATGGTGATGCAATTCCATATAGTCATCCGTTAAATGCGGGATCAGCAGGCCCTCGTGGATCAGGACTGGGAACAAAACTTTTAAGAGAGGCGGATGTCATTCTAGTTTTAGGGAGTCGATTAGGTTTTAATACAACGTTCTATTCTTACGAGAACCTAAATGAAAAAGCTTCAATTATACAATGTGAAATAGATCTAAATTCGATTGGTCGTTATTTTCCTGTTGAAGTGGGTATACATGCTGATGCTAAAACTGTAACCGATGAACTTTGTAAAATGCTTGAAACACATAAGTCGAAAAAAGAAGTACAGGATTGGTTAGATCAATTCAAAGACAATAAAAAAAATTATTTTGAAAAAAGAGATGCTCATGCTGACACAGAAAGTGTACCAATTTTACCTTCAGGATTATTTAAAGAATTAAGGGGAGCCTTGCCAGAGGATTGTGTCGTAACTTTGGATGCAGGCACAATGTGTCTCCAGTTAACTGATGCACTTCAATATCATCAACCAAAGAGTTTGTTTTCGCCACTTGATTTTGGGTTAGTTGGATTTTCTTATCCCGCTGGATTAGGGATAAAACTTGCAGCTCCTGAGAGACCAGTAGTTTCATTTCATGGAGATGGTGGGATGTCTATGGTTATTCCAGAGCTTTCAACTGCAATCGAAAATAATATTAATACTGTTGTATGCGTCATGAATAATGGTACGTGGGGTGCTGAAGCGGCCTACCAAAAAGATTTTTTTGAGGGACGTTTTATTGGCGCCCATATTACTACTCCTGAGTTTGACAAAGTTGCTGAATTGTATGGATGTAAGGGTATAAAGGTTGAAAAAGCTAGAGAAATTGGAGATGCTATTAAAGCTGGAATTGACGCTGACTGCCCAACAGTAATCGATGTTCAATGTTCCCCTGATGCACTATATTCATTCAGGCAGGACTCATTTAAACATAAAATAAAACAGTAGGATCATATTATGACACTTGAAATAAGGAAGATGTGTAAGTTTGTTGATACAACCTATGTTGAAGATTTTAAAAAATGTGATGAACCCGTAGTTTTAGTATCTGTCGCGGCAGTAATTACAAACCCATGGGTTGACCAAGGGTATGTAGAAGACCTGAAGCCTACAATTTTAGAAATAGCCCCAAAGCTTGGTGATTTCTTAGTTGGTAAGTTATTAGATGAAATCGGATCTCCAGAAAAAGTCTTAGCCTACGGTAAGGCGAGTATGACTGGGATGCGAGGAAGCATACAACATGCAAGCGCACTGATTCATACATTACATTTTGGCAATAAATTTCGAGATGCTGTTGGAGGAACATCCTATCTTTCATTTACTAATGTACGTGGACTTGCGGCTTCAAAAATATCAATTCCTATGATGCACAAAACAGATCCCGGTTTGAGACAATTTTATTTAACTCACGAGTTTACAATTTATGATGCTCCTGGTCCTGCTGAATTAGTTATAGCAATTGGCGCAAGTACTACTCCTCAAGCTCATCATCGTATCGGAAACCGTTATGAAGATGAAAAGGAAATGGGACTGAAATAATATTCATGTCATTTCGTGAAGGACTTGACGATCAAGGTACATATTATCAACTAAATGAAGTTGCTGGCACTACTCCCATAGTATTTATTCATGGGGTTGGTTTAAGTCTAGAAATATGGAAACCTCAAAGAGATTTCTTTAAAAATCATTCAACAATTGCATACGACTTATACGGTCATGGAAGAACCACGAGTGTTAATGCCATTACATTTGATAAATTTTCTGATCAAATTGATGGTCTCATGCAATACTTAAAATACTCTTCATGCCATTTAATAGGTTTCTCCTTAGGAGGGTTAATCGCTGCTCACTATGCTTCAACGAGATCAAAGAAGATCAATAAATTAATTTTATTTGGGACTATCTATGGACGAAGTGCAGAGCAACAGCAAGAAGCTATTAGAAGGTATGAAAATGTTTCTACAGAATATTTTGATATTCCTAAACAATTGAGCAGATGGTTTAATGAGGATTATATGAAAAAAAATCCTAATGAGAGCCAATTGATTGCAACAATCATAGAAAACAATGATCATCAAGAGTTCTTAAAATCATATAAATTGTTCTCTCATTTCCAAGACAATATGATTTTGTTTAATAAAATTTTAGCTCCTACATTAATTGTAACTGGAGAGAATGAGGAAGGATCTACGCCTGAAATGTCGAAAAAGATTGGGGAAATAATTAAAGATAGTAAAGTAGAGATCATTCCTAATGGCAAACATATGTGTGGCATGGAGTGCGCAGACAAGGTTAATCAAGTATTTGGAAACTTTTTAAATGACAACTAATAATATTCAAAATTATCAAATGTTCATAGATGGCCAATGGACTGAAGCAGAAAATAATCAAAGATTCGAAAGTACTAATCCTGAGAATAATAAACCTTGGTCTTCATTTCCAGATGCAACAGTCAATGATGTCAATAATGCAGTTGCAGCCGCTAAAAATGCATTTATGTTGTGGTCAGCAAGCGATGTAAAAATAAGAGCTCAATATCTTAGGGCAATAGGGGATCAGCTTAAGAACAACGCTGAGCATATTGGAAAAATAGAAACCATTGATAGCGGTAAACTATTGAAAGAAACAAAATTTCAAGCTGAATATATGAAAGATTATTTTTACTACTATGCAGAGATCGCTGAGAAAATGGAAAATACAAAAATTATTTCTGACATAGATAAGCCTGATATGGAAGTTACTGAAGTAACTGAACCAATAGGTGTTATTGCATGTATCATTCCATGGAATTCACAAATGTTTTTAACAGCGACTAAAGTTGCACCTGCATTGGCTGCAGGGAATACAGTGGTTATAAAATCATCAGAACTTGCTCCAGCACCGTTAGCTGAATTTTCAAAATTAACAGAACAAGTAGGATTGCCAAAAGGCGTTATAAATCTGGTGAGTGGAGGAGCAGAAGTTGGAAAAAATTTAACATCCCATAAAGATATAGGCAAAGTGCTCTTTACTGGTGGGACCGAAACAGGATCTCATGTAATAAGAAATACAGCTGAAAATTTTGCACAGTTAACCCTTGAACTTGGAGGGAAATCGCCAGTTATTGTATTTGCAGACGCCAATATAGAGAATGCATTAAATAATATTACTACCGCTATCTTTTCTGGAAATGGCTGCAGTTGCATTGCTGGATCAGTATTGGTTCTGCATGATAAAATTTATGATGAATTTCTACATCAATTAAAAAATAGAGCTGAGAGTATTAAATTGGGTTCACCGCTTGAAGCGGAAACTCAAATGGGTCCATTAAATAATCTTAAACAAGTAGAATTTATAGAAAAAAACATTGATTTATCTATTAAACAAGGAGCTAAAATATTATGTGGAGGTAAGCGGCAAAATAATTGCTACTTTCCCCCGACAATTATTGAATGTCCAGATAAATCAATCAATACAGCAAATACAGAACTTTTTGGACCAGTTCTCTCTGTGATCAGATTTAAATCTGAGGAAGAGGCCATAAATATAGCTAACGACAATCGTTATGGCCTTTCATCAGGTGTGTTTAGTGAAAATAAAGAAACATGTGAGAGAGTGAGCAAAAAAATTGAAGCTGGCATTTGCTTTACAAATTGTTATAGGTTTATTTCATACGCTGCAAGTTTTGGCGGTAGAAAAAATAGTGGCTATGGACGAGAGAGTGGATCTGAAGCAATAAGAGATATGCAATTAAAAAAAACTATCTGGACCTCAACTGCAAGAGTAACAGAAGACCCATTTAAGATCAGATAAATACTTTTATTATGTCCAGTAAACTTGCACAAGATATCTCAAAACTTGATTATTTATTGAATCAAATAAAAGAACCAATAGTTTGTGTTAAATGCTCAGATGAATTAACTGAAGGCCTAACAGATGCAAAATCTATTCAAGATTATTCAAGAATCGATGTAGGTTTTACTGATCGAGGGCTTCAAATTTGGTGTCAAAGGCATCAATTAAATATTTGTCACATTAATTTTGAAGGAAAAATGCCTGTAGCAGATTTCAGGTGCTTAGAAAAAAAGAATAAATAAATGAAATATATTTTTTGGGATTTAGAGACATCAACATTGAATGCAGCTTATGGATCTATTGTTCAGGCAGCTGCAATATGCACGGATGAAGACTTTAATATCATTGACCAATTTGATTTGAGAGGTCGAATGAAGAGGGAATATCCTGTTCCTTCAGCAAAGGCTTTGTTAGTTAATGGCGTTTCCATTGATCAATTAAAAAATCATGAAAATTCAAACTTTAGTTTAATTGCCCAAATACAAAGCAAATTATTATCATGGGGCGAGTGTCTTTTTATAGGATATAATTCAATTTCATTTGATGACATGCACCTAAGGCAATCTCTTTATCAATCAGCTTTGCCACCTTACATCACAAATACGAATGGCAATAAAAGAGGAGATGCGATGAAACTTCTTCATTCTGCAGCAGCAGTTTACCCAAATGCTTTTGTGAGACCGCTTGATGATAATACTGGTAAAATTACTTTTAGATTAGAAAAGTTTGCTGCAGCTAATGGCATAGAACATTCAAAGGCTCATGACGCTCTATCAGATGTTGAAGCAACATTGAGTGTTTGTAAGCTTATAAAAGACCGATGCAACGATGTATGGGAAAGCTCATTAAAAACTGCATCAAAACAAGACCTCTATAAATATGTTGATCAAGAAAAAGTATTTTGTGCTAGCAGGTTCTTTAGAGGAAAAGAATATACGCATGGCCTTGCCTACATTACTAAGGATCCTTCATATGAAAATCATGTTTACTGTTTTGATTTGTCAATCGACCCAGATTATGTTTTTGATTTAGATAGGGCAGAGCTAAAGAAAATGTTTAAGGGTCAGAATAAGTGTTTTCATATGATCAAAGCAAATGAACAGCCGATTTTATTAGATGAAGACTACCTCTTTAGGTCAGAAGATTATAAAGATCTTTCACCCGAAATCGTAAATGAGCGTATGAAAAAAATAAGAGGTAACAAAAATTTTATAGAAAAGTTTACTAACCTTCTTTTAGACAAAAGTGAAGATAGAGAACTTACACAGGACCAAACTGAAAAACCTGTTGAAGAGCAAATTTATAATGGTTTTCCTAGTTCAAAAGATAATTATTTGATGTCTGATTTTCATGCCGCTGAGTGGGATAAGAAGTATGAAATTGCTCAAAAAATAACTGACAATCGCTCAAAGGAATTTGCAAAAAGAGTAATTTACAATGAAAAACCTCAGTTTTTACCAGAACAAGAAGTTAAGAATCGCGATAAAATAATTGCTGAGAAAGTACTCTCAATGGACAAATGTTCATGGAATACAATTCCAGGAGCGATGAGTGAAATTGATGATCTAAGAGAAAGTGAAGATGAAATTGATATGGATCGTTTGGAAGAAATTGATACGTATATTCAAGAACTGGATACATATCATAGGGAAAAGTTAGATGGATAATTTAACAGGTCTTATTTTATTTATTTGTGGTCTAATCATTGGTGCAGCGATTACTTATTTTTTATTACATCGGAAAAAATCAGATAATGACAATAATAAAAGTCTATCTGATGTAAAAGAAATGGTTAAAGACCTCAGTAATCAAATTTCTCTTAAAGAAGGAAAAGATGAAGAGCGTTATGATTTGATTAACAAGCTCGCAGCATCATTTACGGGAGGTTCAAAGAAACAAGGAATTGCTGGAGAGATTTTATTATTGAATATTTTACAACAGTCAGGTTTTAGAGAAGACAAAGATTTTGAAGTACAAAAAAAATATGATGATGAAATTGACGGAGAGTTCAAAAAAAAATATCCAGATATTATTTTACATTTACCTGATGACAGAGATTTAGTTATTGATTCAAAAATATCACTGAGTGCATGGCAAGATTATTGTAATGCGGATGATGAAATTACAAAGATTGATGCACACAAAAGACATATTCAATCAATAAGAACACATATTAAAAAATTAAGTGAAGCAAATTATCAAAAAATTTATGAAATTAAAACTCTTGATGCCGTAGTGATGTTTATGCCTTACGAAAGTGCTTTTGAATCAATGTTAGATAAAGTTGAGGAGGTAATTCTTGAAGCTAATAAATTTAAAATTATTTTAGCAAGCCCTTCAACATTAATCTCAGTACTAAAAATAATTGATAACATGTGGTCTATTAATGAGAGAAACAGGAATGCCGATTCTATTGCGAGCACCGCATTAGAGATTTATGCGCAAGTTGAAAAAGTTTATTCTGCCTTCGAAAATGCTGGACATGAACTTAATAAATCCATGGGTTCAATTGAGACAGCCAAATCAAGATTGAGGGATGGAAAGGGGAGCTTGGTATCAAGAGTTAAGAAAATGCTCAAATTAGGTGGCTTGAAACCAGATAAGGAAATTCCTGACTTTGAAGAAAATGAAGTTACAAAAATAAAAAAAATTAAGTAAATTCAATAGGTTAATAACTTTTTTAGCGGCCTTTAACCTTGACTTTAGGCCTCTCCGTACTTACATTACAATCAACTTTAGAAAGGAATTACTATGGCTACGAAAAATATTACAGACGCAACTTTTGAGGAAGAAGTTTTAAAATCTGATAAACCTGTTGTACTTGATTTTTGGGCACCATGGTGCGGTCCTTGTAAAATGATTGGTCCATCTTTAGAAGAAATCTCAGACGAAATGGCTGATAAGATTACTGTTGCTAAAGTTAACATTGATGAGAATCCAGAGACGCCAACTAAATATGGTGTAAGAGGGATCCCAACAATGCTTGTATTTAAAAATGGTGAAGCTGCAGCAACTAAAGTTGGAGCAGTATCGAAGACAGCTATTGTTGAGTGGATTGAAGATTCAATCGCTTAATTAACTTCTAAAACTTTTCCAGCTAGATAGAGTGAACCGCAAATTAATATGCGCGTATTCTCATTTGCTTCATTAATACTTTTTACTGCTTTAGAAATTGAACTTGAGACTGCAATTTCGGTACATTGATCTTTAAGTTTATTTTTGAGTTCATCTGCTGGAATTGCATTTTCCTCGCTTGGAATCGTTATTGTTGTAATCGAGAAGCAATTGCTAAATTGTCTGATATAGGCTGCAGGATCTTTTGTATTAATCATTCCAATAATGATGCATAACTTTTTTTCTGGCAAATTTTTGAGTGTGCTATTCAGATTAAATGCAGCATCAACATTATGTGATCCATCTAAGTAAAGTTCATTTGATGGTTTCATTTTTGAACATAACTTACCATCCTCTATTTTTTGCATTCGGCCAGGGAAATAAATAGATTTATGTTTTTGATCTTTTAAGAATTCTCTTACTTCTATGTTTGGTAGTTGAGTTATTGCAGCAATTGCAAGCCCAATATTTTTCTTTTGAAATTCATTTTGATCATCAAAATTAGAGAATTCTAATGTAATTGTATTGTCTTCATAAATGAGGGTGCCATTTTGTTCTGTTATGTTCCAGTGTATTCCATGAGCAAAAATAGGAGCTTCATTGTGCTCTGCTTGATTAATCAACATCTCTTTTGCTTCAGGATAGGGTTGAAAGCCAATGATTGCTGGAATTTTAGTTTTAATAATACCAGATTTTTCAAATGCAATTTTCTCAATACTATTTCCCAGGAAATCCTGGTGATCGAAAGATATTGATGAAATTATTGAGATTAATGGCTCTATAACATTAGTGCTATCAAGTCTTCCGCCAAGTCCTACCTCTAGCAGAGTATAGTCAGTATGTGATTTTGATGCCGCTTCAAAAAATGCCCCAGAAGTACTTTCAAAAAATGTTATTTCTGAACCTTCATTTATGTTTTTAATTTTGTTTAAAAGACTAAATAAGTCGTCATTTGTTATTTGTTTATCATTTAATTCAAAACGTTCATTAAATCTGACCAGATGAGGAGATATATAGGCATTAGTAGACTTATTATTATACCTGAGTATTTCTTGAATAAATCTTAGTGTAGAATATTTCCCGTTGGTACCTGCTATATGCAATATGTTGTTAATTTTGTTTTGCGGATTTCCTAACTTATTTAAAAGTATTTTAATTCGATCTAAAGAAAGATCGATTTTCTTAGGGTGTAGTTTTAATAATTCTTCTAAAAGATTATCGATTTGAATATTAGAGATACTCAATTAAGCAACTCGTTTTAATAACAGTGAAATAATTTGAGATAACTTATCTTTTAAATCTTTTCTATGTACTACCTGATCTATAAATCCATGATCAAGCAAATATTCAGATCGCTGGAAACCATCAGGAAGAGTTTCACCTACAGTATTGGATATAACTCTTGGTCCAGCAAAACAAATTAGTGCATTAGGTTCAGCCAATGTGATAGATCCAAGAGATCCAAATGAAGCAGTTACACCGCCACTTGTAGGATTAGTATTTACTACAATGTAGGGTAATTTAGCATCCTTAACCATTTGACAAGCAATGGTTGTCTTTGGAAGAGATTGAAGTGAGTGTTGATTTTCGTCCATTCTTGCTCCGCCTGAGCAGGTAATAACAATTAACGGTGTATGATTTGTCACTGAATGCTCTGCAGCTTTTATCATAGCCTCTGCAGCGGAAGCCCCAACGGAGCCCCCCATGAAATGAAAATTCTGAGCGGCAATTGTTACATTCAAATTATCCATTTTGCCAAACCCGATCAAAAAGCAATCATCCATATCTGTTTTAGAGCGAGCCTCATTGAACCTTTCTTTGTAAGTTTTGAGAGCTTTGAAATTTAAGGGGTCACTAAAACCTGAGGGATATTTAATTTCCTCAAAAACTCCGCCATCAAAGAGACCTTTAAACCTAGTACGGGGATGAATTTGTAAATGCTCATCGCAATTGGGACATACAAATAATGTTGACCCCAGATCACTTGAATAAAGCATAGTTTGGCACTGTGGACATTTAATCCAGGAATTCTCTGCGATATCTAGACTTTTCTTCTTACGTGGAAAGACTTTTGATATTGTTCTGGTAAGCCAATTCATGATTTCAATTTATTTGTAAGTTTTTTAACCATTGCACCAATATTGGTAGCTGGATTCTGTCCCTCATTCACTGACTTAGATATTTCCCTGCATAAAGCAGATCCTACAACACAAGCGTCAGTGTCCTTAAAGTCTGCAATTGTTTCTTCAGTAATGCCGAATCCAATAATGCATTTTTTCTCAGGTGCAATTGTTTTAATTAAATTAAACCTCTCCTTTATTTCACTTGGACTCACTTTTAATTTTTGCCCAGTGGTTGATAACATAGAAATATAATAAACAACATCATGAGCATCGTTCAAAATTAATTTTAACCTTTCCTCATTTGTTGTAGGACAAAGTAGTTGAATGAAATCTATATTATTGTTTTTACATTTAGCTGCAAAATTAAGATTAAGAGGCCATGGCCAATCCACACAAATAATTCCTGCCACCTTGCTCTCTACACACTTGCTTAAAAAACTATCTTCACCGTATGACATTATTTTATTTTGATAAGTCATTATGATTACATTTGTATCAAACTCATCTCTTAATGTTTTAATTATATCAAATACGTCATTTGTTTTTATGCCATTAGAAAGAGCTCTATATGTACCATCTTGAATTGCACCTCCATCACCAATATTCGCGCCGTGACCTAAACCACACTCAATAATATCAGCACCTGATTGGGCTATTTCCCTGAAAATTTCAAGAGAAGTCTCTTTGTTTGGATCTCCGCCTACTGTATAAGTTAATAAAGCTGCATTACTTTGATGAAAAGCATTTAATAGCGGTGATCCAGTCATATCTTATATCCTAAACGTTCAGCTATAATTCTTGAGTCTTTCGCGGAGTCTCCGCAAGAGTCAACTACAATGATAGTATCTTTACTTAAAGATGGAGCAATTTTTATTGCTTCAGCAAAGGCATGAGAAGGCTCTAATGAAGGACTTACAAAACCTTCCATTCTGCTAACCAATTGAAAAGCATCAATTGCTTCTTCATCAGATGCCGATGTATACCTAGCTCTTCCAGTTTCTTTAAGAAAACAGTGCAGAGGAGAAACACCTGGATAATCTAATCCCGCACTAATAGATGCTGTTTCTTCAATCTCTCCCTGATTATCTTGAATTACATATTGTGTTGCTCCGTGAAGAACGCCTAAAGGAGAATTATTGGTAAGAGGGGCTGCATGCATTGGAGACCCTTCAGGTCCACCAGCTTCTACTCCAATTAATTCAACATTACCATGATCTATCCATTCATTCCAAAACCCAGCTGCAGAAGATCCCCCTCCAACACAGTTAATCAGTTTCATGTCTTTAGGGATCTCACCAAATTCATCAATCACTTGTTTTTTCATTTCCCTAGAAATTTGCGCAGTAGACCATGCACATATTTTTACAAAAATTGTTGGTCCAACCGTACTGCCAACACACATGTGTGCCTGCTCGTTTTCACTAGTCCACCATCTCATACATTCTGAAACAGCATCCACAAGCGTTTGAGATCCTGAATCAACGGGAATAACTTGCGCACCATAACTTCTCATTGAAAATACATTAATCGATTGTCGCTCAATATCTTTAGACCCCATAAATATTTTACATTTCAAATTGAATTTTGCTGCAGTCATACTCAACATCTTTCCTGCATAACCTGCACCCGTATCTCCACCAATATAAGTTTTTCCTAATCTCTTACAGATGAGACTATGAACTACGGCGTTATATGCTTTATGTGCTCCACCAGTAGCTTTTGAAACAAGCTTGCAATAAATTTGTGCTCCACCAAGGTGTTTAGTAAGGTTTTCTAGTTTTATGAAAGGAGTTGGAGCTCCTATAAAGTTTTTAAAATAAAAATCTCTCTCAGCAATGAAGGTTTCGTCATTTCTCAGTTTCTCAAACTCTTTAGTTAATTCCTCAATTGGGTGATTTAAACTTTCTGCAATCTGATTTCCACCAAACTTTCCTCCCCAGTAACCGTTTTCATCATGCTGATCAATAAGTGGAGTGCCCTTTTGTAATTCGATCATATACTATTTTTTGCTTTATCAATAAATTCGGTAATTAATTGTTTATCTTTTATACCCTCTGAATCTTCAACACCAGAACTAACATCAAAATAAATAGTCTTTTTTAGGTTTATAGCTGAGATTATATTGTCTTTATTAAGTCCTCCTGAAAGAAAAAAGTTCTTAGTTATCGATAAATTCTTAATTATCTTCCAATCAAATATATGCCCGGTTCCACCTTGGATGTCAGCTTGAGGAGGGGAATCAAGTAAGAAATATTCTACAAACGGCTCATATTTAACTAATTCATCTAAGTCATTAGAAGAAGAAATTCCAAAGGCTTTAATAATCTTAAAACCAAACTTTAATTTTATTCTTTCGACCATTTCAAGAGTTTCGTGACCATGTAGTTGAATATATTGAAAACCAATTCTCAATAAATCATCTAATAAATTATCATCTGGATTAACTGTAACGGCAACAGGTATGGTTTGATCTTTTATCTTAGATAAAATTTCCTCGCAATTTTCAACAGTAATGTTTCTGTGGGATTTTTCATAAAAAATAAACCCTATAAAGCTTGCACCAGCATCAATTGCATGCTTTGCAATTTCTTTGTTTTTAACACCACAAATTTTAATTTGAAGATCACTCACGTAATTTCTGAATAAATATTTTTAGCTGCTTTAGCAGGATCTTTAGCATCTGTTATTGGCCTGCCTACAACTAAAATATCAGCCCCTGCGTCAATCGCTTCCTTTGCTGAAAGTGTTCTTTTTTGATCATTTACTGCATTCTCTTTACCTCTAATTCCTGGAGAGATTATCTGTAGTTTGCTTTCATGAGTATTTTTTACTTCAGAAATTTCCAGAGGACTGCACACAATGCCATCCATACCACAATTGACAGCAAGTTGAGTTAGTTGTTTTACATTCTCATTAACTGATTTCTCAATGCCAATCTCTGAAATGAGCGTATCATTAAAGCTGGTTAGCATCGTTACACCGATTAATTTAGTTCTACTATGAAGTTCGTTTTTTGCTTTTACACACTCAGTAAGCATTTCCGAGCCACCTGAAAGATGTAAAGTAGTAAATTCTGGTTCAAATTGTAAAATATTACTAAGCGCTTGTTTTACTGTATTGGGAATATCGTATAATTTTAGATCAATAAAAATTGGAATTTCAAATTTTTTTATTTTTTCCATTCCCAGAAGACCACATGACGTAAAAAATTCTAATCCTAATTTAATTCCCCCTATATGAGGGTAAATTTGATCAACTAATGCTACTGCCTTATCAATATCGCTTGTATCGATAGCGCAAAAAATAGGATTATTAGTCAAAACAAAATTATAGGTTAATCGCCTTCTTCTTGTGAAACGGAGGTATTATTTTTTGAATTCAATTTAAGTCTTAATTCTTTTCCAGTTTTAAATCTTGGAATAAATTTTTCATCCACTTTTACTGATTCTCCAGTTCTTGGATTTCTTCCTGTTCTTTCTTTTCTGTGTTGAACCGAAAATGCTCCAAAACCTCTTAATTCTACTCTCTTACCCTCAGCTAAAGAATGTGTGATTTCATTAAATATCGTGTTAACTATTCTTTCTACGTCTCTGACAAATAAATGAGGATTAGCTTCAGTAATATTTTGTATAAGTTTAGATTTAATTAAGCTCATATAATAATTATATGATATTAAGACTTATTGTAAATAATTGAATGTAAAGAATATTTAGTCTTCTTTTTTGTCTCTGCCGAGAGCTTTTCCGAGGATAGCTCCAAGACTAGCTCCACTATCCTTTGAGCCATACTTTTCCATAGCCTCACGTTCTGTAGTTTCTTCCATTATACGTACGGATAAACTAATTTTATAATTTGTCTGATCTATATTTGTGATTGTGGCATCTAACTTATCATTCTTAGCCCATCTTTCAGGACGTGCATCTGACTTTCGAAGAGCCAATTCATTTCTTTTAATTATTGAAATTGGACCATTTTCTCCAATACGTACTTTCAATCCAAAATCGCCAGTTTCTATTACATTACAGGTGACTATATCTCCCTTTGACTTGCCATTCAATTCATCAAATGGATTGCCCTCAACTTCTCTAATAGAAAGCGATACTTTATCATTGTCGTTGGTAATAATTTTTGCTTTAATCTTATCCCCGACGTTATATTTTTTTATTTCCTCTTTTGGATCTAAATCCCATGAAAGATCTTTACTAAATATCGCCCCATCAATTTCCCCTTCGAGATTACAAAATATAATCCCATCCTTAATATTTGTGATATTCGTCTCAATTATGCTCCCAATAGGATTGGATTCATTAAATTTCTGCCAAGGATTTGGTGATAATTGTTTTATTCCAAGACTTAACCTTCTTTTTTCATGGTCAATTTCTAAGATCTGGCAATCAACGGCTTGAGATCTTGCATAAAGATTTCCTGGTTTAGAATTTTGTCTCTGACTCCATGTCAGCATATCTTTGTGACATAGACCTTCTACTCCATTTTCAATTTCAATAAAAATTCCATAATCAGTGACGTTGGTTACGACACCTTTTACTTTATCATTAACATTAAATTTTTCTTTAACCTGTAGCCATGGATCATCTTCTAGTTGTTTCATGCCAACAGAAACACGATTCTTTTCTGGATCAACTTTTATAATCTTTACTTTTACTTGCTGGTCTATTTTAAGAACTTCAGATGGATGGCCTATTCTCTTATAAGTAATATCACTGCTATGAAGTAATGAGTCATAACCTCCCAAGTCTACAAAAGCTCCATAATCAGTTATAGCTTTTATTTTACCTTCAACTACATCCTCTAGTTTTAGCTGCAAGAAACGTTCTTCCCTTACTTCTTTATGCATTTCCTCCAATACAGCTCTACGACTTACGACAATATTATTTCTTTTTAGATCCATCTTAAGTATTTTAAACTTTTGTGGAATATCAAGTAAGTGACTTACATCTCTTACAGGCCGTGTATCAATTTGACTACCAGGCAAAAATGCTGTGACACCAATCTCGCATGATAATCCACCTTTAACTTTTCCGGTAATAACTCCCTCAATTAACTTACCTGCTTCAAAAGACTTCTCTATTTCAGCCCATATTTCTTTTGATTTTGCTTTTGATCGAGAAAGAATACAATCACCATTATGATTTTCAATTTTATCTAAATAAACATCAATTTCGTCGCCAACTACTAGTTCTTTTTGATCCTTTCGAAATGCAAATTCACGTTTCGAAATTCTACCTTCAACTTTTGCACCTATATCCACGATTACTGCATCATCTTCGATTTCCGATATAGTTCCCTTAATTATGGTACCTTCTTTTAATTTTGAATTACTAATTGATTCTGCAAGAATTGAGTCAAACTCTGTCATTTGATTGTTGTCTATAGACTCTTGATTCATATGGTTTTAGTTTTTTGTATTATATTTTTTATTGCGTTAAGAGCCTGTTCTATATCAATATAACTGGTATCTAGCAATACCGAATTTGCAGCTGGCATCAGAGGGGCAATTTTTCTTGTCATATCTTTTTGATCACGAACGTTAATTTCACTAAAAATCTTGCTATATCTAACATTTTTGCCATTTTTTCTGAGTTGTTCATATCTTCTTTTTGCCCTTATTTCTGAGGCTGCCCACATAAAAATTTTATAGTCTGCTCCAGGAAAGATAATTGTACCAATATCTCTACCTTCAATTATTGCAAATTTAACATTATTTCCATATTTTTTTGGAAAACTTCTCTGGAATGTGATTAGCTTATTTCTTATTTTTTTCTTTGCTGATATTATTGAGGATACGTTATCCACTTCACTGGAGTAAAGTTCGTCAGAGTTTAGATTGTCTAAATTGATGTAATTAATACATTTTAATATCTCCTTAGTATTACTAAGGTTGATTTTTTGTTTAATGATTTCCAATGCCACCGCTCGGTATAACTTGCCACTATATAATACTGGAGCTTTGAATTTTTTTGAGAGTCTTTTTGCTAATGTCGATTTTCCAACAGAGGCAGGACCGTCAATTGCGATTATTTTTGTCATTAATGGGAAGATAATTTTTTTAAATGATTTTTAAAATCAGGATAACTTATTGAGATACAGGACTCATCATCAATAATTAATTTATTCTTATAAAGTAGACCTAGAATTACAAACGACATAGCAATTCTGTGATCACCATATGTTTTTATTTTTTTTCGATTATCAATCTGTATTTTATTTGATCCTTTGATAGATATATCATCTTTATTTGAAACTACTTTGAAGCCTACCTTAGATAAATTCGTTACAATGCTCTTTATCCGGTCACTTTCTTTATGTCTAAGCTCTGATAATCCTCTCATAGTTGTAATACCTTTGGCCTGTGATGCAGCAATAGATAGTATTGGGTACTCATCTATTAAATAGGGAGATAAAGATGCTTTTATTTTAATCGCATTTAGTAAGCTATATTTGACATGAATGTCACCAACATCTTCGCCAGATATACTTTTAGTTTTTTTAATTCTTATCTTGCCTCCCATCTTTTTAAGGACATCGATAAAAGCAATTCTAGATTTGTTAAGTGCTATATTTTTTAATGTAATTTTGGAATCTGGAATAATCAGTGCTCCCACAATAAAAAATGCTGCACTGGATGGGTCACTTGCTACTATAATATTTCTTGGCTTTATCTCATATGGACCATTAAGTTCTATAGATGTTGAACTTTTGCTTAATATTTTCTTTTTGAAGTTTATTTTAAGATAACGCAATAATCTTTCTGTGTGATCACGTGTATTTTTTTTTTCAATTATTCTAGTCTTCCCTCGCAAGTTTAGAGCTGATAATATTATAGCAGATTTAACTTGAGCGGATGCTTTTTGCATAATGTGTTCCATAGGAATTAGATTTATGTCACCAATTATATGGAGTGGTAAAAAATCTTTTTTAGTAAGTTTTATTTCAGCTCCCATTTTTTCTAGAAATACTGATAGTCTTGACATTGATCGCTTACTTAGGGAATTATCCCCTATAAATGTGCAGCTTATAGGATTAGATGAAACTGCTCCTATCATCAAACGTGAAGTTGTGCCACTATTGCCACAATCAAGTACTTGAGCAGGTTGAATATATCCACCAGTTCCATTTCCATAAACAATCCATTGTGCTTTTTTTTTAATAATTTTTATGCCCAACTCTTTTAGAATATTTAGGGTTCGCATTACATCATCTGACTCCAGTAAATTTGAGATTTTTACTTTACCTGTAGAAAGGGAGGCAAAAATAAGCGCTCTGTGTGAAATGGACTTATCGCCAGATATTTTAATTGAACCTTTTAATTTAAGCACTTTTGTATTGTTAATTTAATAAGTTAGGATATTCTTCGATAATACTGTATATTTTTTGAGATTGTCAAAATTTTAACCAATAAATTATCTAGAGATTACATATGCCAGACATAAAATTTGGGAAGAAAGTTGTGTGCAGTAATTGTGAGGCAAAATTTTATGACCTTAATCGAAAACCAGCTATTTGCCCGCATTGTGGCACTGAATACGTAGATCCTTTAAATGAGACAACATCAACTACAGCCAAACAAGTATTCATTGATGATGTAGATACAGTTGCTGATGACAACTTAGTAGGAAGCAATGCAACGGAGTCGATAGCTGATGTAACTGAAATAGACCTGGAAGATGAAATTGACGAGGATACAATTAGTCTTGAAGACTCGGAAGTAGACAATGAAGTTATAACTAGTGATGTTGATATCGACTTAGATAATACCGAAACTAACGAAGGAATTGATCAAGACTAGATATGGGGCTGTAGCTCAGCTGGGAGAGCATCAGCATGGCATGTTGAGGGTCACCGGTTCGATCCCGGTCAGCTCCACCATTAGAACTTGAACGCGTCTCCCAAATAAAATTTTCTTGCTTCTTTACTACCTAGAATTTTTTCACTTGTTCCATGTGCAATAATCTCACCACTGAAAAGTAGGTAGCTGTAATCGCTAATATCTAATACCTCTCTGACTTGGTGATCCGTGATTATAACAGATATACCTTTATTCTTAAGTCTATTAACTTCAGACTTGATATCGTTGATAGATATAGGATCTAGTGCAGAAAATGGTTCATCAAAAAGTACGTACGACGGATTAGTTCCAAGCAATCTTGCACATTCACATTTACGTCTTTCACCACCTGACAACTGGTGAGGCATTGCATTTCGTAAATGAGTTAAATTAAATTCCGCTAATAGTTCCTCAAGTCTATTTATTCTCTGATCTAAATTGAGTTTGGTTGTTTCTAATATTGCCATAATATTGTTTTCAACACTCAAGCCCCTAAAGATACTTGGTTGTTGTGGCAAATAACCAAGTCCTGCTTGTGCTCTTTTCCACATTGGAAGACTCGTAATATCATTATTGTTTAATTTTATTTCACCACTATCACAACTAATTAGACCCATAATGCAATATAAAGCTGTACTTTTTCCCGCTCCGTTTGGGCCAAGTAACCCTATTACTTTACCTTTTTCAACTTTCAACGAGATATTTCTTACGATCTGCTTTCCTGACAGTGATTTTCTTAAGTTATTAACCTCAAGTCCTGGATTTGAGGAGACTAATTTAGGTTTTTCAGCCATTGTATTCTTACTTTTCGTTGATTATTAATGCTTCTACTCTTTTATTTGAGTCACTACTCATAATACTTGATGAATTTTCTAGATCTACAATTATTTTATCACATAAGATAATACTTTGGTTTTGTAAAACCTCAACTTTCCCAAAAACAAATAATTTATTTTGAATAGGGTCATACCTCGCCTTATCACCATTAATGGATAATTCTTCACTTACTATTTTTACATTGCCATGGGCATTGATTTCCTTAACTTCTTTTTCGTCTTTGCTTGAGGTCATAATTAATTTTTCAGACCATATACTTAAATTATCTTCTACGGCATATACATTTCCAGAGAAAATTGAAATATTTTCTGCTCTAATAATTTCTAATTTATCAGACACAATTTTTATTTGTTTAGCGTTTGCCAAATTGGTAAATAAAATGAACAAGAAAGTAATAAAAAAATTTTTAAGCATAAATTAATCTATGATATAGGAAGTACTCACATTGCCCTTATAGACAATATGATTAAAATTGCCGCTAATTTTTGACTCGTTTGCTGTTATAATATTGGTTCCCCTAATATGTTTAACATTATTATTGAATTCAATTATATCATCATTGATTGAAAAAAATGCATTGTCGGACTGAAACCTATCTTCTTCATCAGTATAAAAGTTTATTTCCCCATTAAGTTCTATTAAATTTTTTACTTGGTCAAAGTTACCCTTTTTAGCATTTAAATATATCCAAACACCAGAGTCAGTTCTTAATTTACCCTCGACAATAAATAACTCTAAATTATCTTCTCGCTGAATGCCCTTCTCAGCTTTAATTTCATAAAGCCTATTATCGAGACCTTTTTCAGAAAATTTTGGTCTATCTATTTCAATTTCGATGTTTTCATTAGAAAATAAATTAGTCTGGAATAAAATTGATATTAATAAAAAGAAAAAAGATAATTTTGCAATATTCTTAATTAACATATCGAATACAGTCATGGATATGGATAATACCTATTGGCTTTTTATCTTTTAAGTTATTTACTACAAATAAACATGTAATTTTATTTGTATTCATTTTTTGAAGTATATTAATAACCAGTTCTTCTTTACATATAAGCATTGGTTTTGAGGACATAATTTCTTTTACATTTACATCTAATAATGCTTTTCTAATGTGTCTTCTTAAATCTCCATCGGTAATTATTCCTATCAGTTTATTTTCTTTATTTTTTATTGCTACATGACCAAATGATTTTTTCGTCATCTCAACAATGACAGACTTCATTGAAGAATTTTCACGAACAATTGGCATTTTTTTCCCAGTATGCATTATATCTTGAACCTGAAGCATATTAGCGCCTAAAGCACCCCCAGGATGTATCATTTTGTAGTCTTTAAGCTTGAAATTCTTTACCTTCATTAGAGATACACAGATGGCGTCGCCTAAGATTAATGACATAGTGGTTGAAGTTGTAGGTGCCAACCCTATTGAACATGCTTCTTTTGAATTCGGAATTAATAATGGAATATTACACAATTTATAGAGAGTACTTTTTGAATTGGATGTGATTCCTATAACAAAAACTTTATTTTTTTTTGCAAAATCTAACAAAGCTTTAATTTCCTCACTCTTACCAGAATTAGATATAATTATTATGGCATCATTTTTAGTAATTATTCCTAAATCACCATGACTCATATCTGTTGGAGAGCAATACTGAGAAAGCGTACCAGTTGAACTCATGGTGCTTGAAATTTTACTTGCAATATGACCAGATTTTCCTACACCTGTGATTATTACCTTTCCCTTAATTTTTGAAAGTTTGTTGATAGCTCTGGCAAAATCTGAATTGATTGATTTAAACAGTTTTTTAGCGCCAGATATTTCTGTTTCTATAACTGATTTTCCGTAACTTTTAATTTTATTTATACTCATGTGTAATATTAATTAGAATGAGAAAAAATATCATTTTCCCATCCCCTTAAATCGAGCTCAACTCTTATAGGCAGAAATTTGATACACGCCTCGACAAGTAGTTCTCTATTTTGTCTTTTTAGGATTTCATCTAGTTTAATCTTTATAGCATGTAAGTGCATTACATCAGTCGCAGCATAATTTATTTGTTCTTTAGTTAAATCAGGATTTGACCAGTCGCTTGATTGCTGTTTTTTTGAAATATCGATATTCAGAAGTTCCTTACATAAATCTTTATATCCATGACCTTGTGAGTATGTTCGATCAATATTTTTATGACCTACTAGAGAGCAAACACCATTTAAAGTCTCATCTTTTTTTGCCTTATGGTTTGCAACTTTTGATAGGGTTTTTGTTGACGCTATGCCTATACTAACTGGGATACCTGTATGCTGTAAAATGGTCTTTCTCAATTGATGTGCGTATTCTTCATAGTCAATCGATAGACTGCTTAACTCTACAAACGCTTCATCAATTGAATAAATCTCTGTGTGAGGAGATGAATATGAAATGATATTCATTACACGGCGCGACATATCGGCGTACAATGTATAATTAGAGGAAAAAACAAATACATTTTCCTTTTCTACAATATCTTTGACTTTGAAGAGTGGTACGCCCATTTTGATACCAAGTGCTTTTGCTTCTTTTGAACGAGATATAATGCAACCATCATTATTGGATAATGCTACAACTGGTCTATTGTTGAGCTTGGGATTAAAAACTCTCTCACAAGAAACATAAAATGCGTTACAATCAATTAGTGCAAAAACTTTATTATTCATGCTTCATCTATTTTATGGACTTAAATTATGAATAACATTCGTACATACTCCCCATATGGTAAAATCCATTTCTTCAGAGACTAAGACATCTTTGTAGTTGTTATTAGAAGATGATAAATTGACTTGTTTATTCTTAAATCTGAGAATCTTTACGCTCAACTCTCCATCCAGCACAGCAATAATAATTGACTCATTTCGAGGCTTAATGCTTCGGTCAACAATCAGTAAATCTCCAGGATAAATCCCTGAACCCACCATTGAGTCTCCTCGCGCACGAACAATAAAAGTTGCATTTGGATGAGGAATAAGTTCTTCATTCAAATCAATTGTCCCTTCAGTAAAATCCCTTGCTGGAGAAGGAAAACCACACTCTACGGCCTCTTTATAAAATGTTAAAAGCATGAAATACGTCTAATTATGTTCTTGTTTTGTTCTCATTATTGCATTACTCAATACAAGAGTCAACACTACTTAAAAAGATTTATGAAAAAAATTGCTTCCTAAAAAAATCAACCACATCCTGATGTGATTGTTTACGCGCCGTCCAATTTCCTCCAGCATGCGCGCCTAAGAGATTGGGTGTTTCTTTAATCAAGCGAAACCGTTCTTCCTTATTGTCCAAGTAAAAAGTATTGTTATTTTCATCAGTATAAACCTGACGTCCATCTTTCTTTAAATCAATAAACATATCTTTTAACTTGATGGCGTACGGAATGAATTCAACGGGATCAATTGAATCAAAAGAATGATGAGCGTTGGGATAAACTGTTAAGTCAACATCACGAGCAGGTTTCATATAATCAATAAGTTTTTTACATAAACTTAGGGGCGTATAATCATCGTCTTCACCAAATAGAATATGCATTGGAGCATTAGACCAACGATTGTCTTCAGGTTTAAGTAATGCTCCAGGATACAATGGTAAATACGCAGAAAATTTTTCATCCCCTGAGGTTAGTATATCTATTATTGGCTGCCACGCAGAATAAAGAGCGGTGCTACCACCTAAACTCCATCCCATGATGCCAATTTTATCTTTATCAATATCTGGATGTTTATTTAAAAGTGTAAGTGCACGAAATGCATCTGTTATCATGGTAGCCAGAGTAATTTGTGTTTGATTTTCTACGATTGAAATTACTCCTCTAGATTCAAAATGATGAATTCTGAAAACAGCAAAGCCTGCTTCTAATAGGTTAACCATGTGTGTGTAATGACCTTCTCTAAGACCTGCGCTTCCATGAATTGGAATAATCACTGGGCATGGCAATTTAGCATTTTCAGGAAAAATCAAAGTTCCCCATACGTCTTGTTTGGGTTCCATATCAACACCATTCAGCAAATCATAAAATTCATAGGGATTAGACGATTTAAAGAAAAAAACTCCAGATTTTTTTTTGTGAAAAGGATTGTTTTGTTCGGTCATGACTGGTGCAATGTATTACCAAAAAAAACTTAATTCAAATTTAAAATTAAATAAAAACGGGTCCGATGGAAGGAATAACTGGGGGAAACCTTCGGACCCGTTTTTTAATTACGAACTAGACTTAGTCTCTAATTGAGTAGGCTATGACACCTGTCTCAGCTACGTCTGTTCCTTCTTTTTCTGCTTCTTCACTTATCCTTATACCTATTGTGGCTTTCATGATTGCCCAAATAATAAAGGACACCACAAAAACAAACACACAAATAGATGCTGTGCCAAGGAGTTGAGTTCCAAAGCTAGTATCAGGATTTGTAATTGGTACAGCAAGAGTACCCCAGACACCTGCAATCAAGTGAACCGGTATAGCTCCTACAACGTCATCAATTTTTAATGACACTAAGAGCTCAGTACCTGCGAATACTAGCGCACCACCAATTCCACCTATGATGATTGCCATCAATGGAGAAGGCATTAATGGTTCTGCTGTAATTGCCACTAGACCACCGAGTGCACCATTTAACATCATTACAACGTCAGTTTTGCCTCTTGCTAATCTTGTTATAGCTGCGCAGACCAATACACCAGCACAAGCTGCTAAGTTTGTATTGATATAAATTGTTGCTACAGCTGTTGCATCATCAAATGAACCTAGAGCTAGCTGTGATCCACCATTAAACCCGAACCAGCCCAACCACAAGATAAATACACCAAGTGTTGCTAGAGGTATTGAGGAATTTGCAAATGGAACTAACTTTCCGTTATCAAATCTTCCAAGTCTTGGACCTAGAACAATTGCACCAGCTAATGCCGCTGCACCACCTGCACCATGCACAAGAGTTGATCCAGCAAAGTCTGAGAAACCAGCAGCAGATAACCATCCACCACCCCATTGCCAACCCATCTCGATTGGATAAATAACTCCTGTTAATATTGCTACGAACAAAAAGAAAGGCCAAATTTTTATTCTTTCAGCCAAAGTTCCTGAAACAATTGAAGCTGTTGTTGCACAGAATACCATCTGGAAAAACCAGTCTGATCCATCAGAATAACCAGTTGCTACTGCTGAACCATCGCTCCATGTAGTAAACGTTCCAATATATCCACCTTCTGGAATACCGTATGCAAGATTATAACCTACTAACCAGAACATGATCCCAGCTATAGAATACAAACCTATATTTTTTGCAGCAATTGTCGAAACACTTTTAGATGTAACCAGACCAGATTCTAACATACAGAATCCAGCGGCCATCCACATCACCAAAAATCCACTTATTAGAAATAATAGTGTGTTCAATGCATAAGCTGTTTCGTCATCGACGGCTGCAAATGCATTGGCAGATAATAGTGATGAAAACAATACTGTATAAAGTAGTACTTTTTTTAACATGTATTTTCTCCCTATATTTAATTTTATAAGAGCATCTTTTATCAATTAAGGGCTTTCACAATTACTGATGCTTGCCAAATTGACAAGTTGTGAATATCTTAAAACTAGTTATCTAAGTAATTGTTTTAATTTGCTTATTTATTAATATTTCTCCATGCATCTATGGCCAGGAAGACCATCGCAATCATCATACTAAGATAAATAATATATGAGAAGCCGAATCCATAAGCTGTTAAATAAGCCCAACTAAAGAGACTGCCTACTACTATCGATACAATGGATGGGATCAGATATTTCATTTATAAAATTTTAGGATAAATAGTCCAAATAAATCGGCGATGACCAAGCGCGATGTTCGTCTATTTCAGAACAAGTCTCGATGTCTCTTGGATGCCTCCAGTCTTGAGTGCAAAGCTTAAACTTTACACAATTCCCATCTGCATCAAATTCACAAACACCGCCTTTAACATTAATTTGTGGAGTGGGCACTTCAATGGCTCTTACGTAATAACTCACATCTTTTTTTTCTATAGAAAAATCCTCATCAGTGAATTTAAAAGAACAGCCAAATTCATTTGGATCACAATAATGGGTGTACCAAGGATCTTGAATTCGTCCTTCAATAGGTTGATCTACATACTCTTGCGGTAATACTTTAATTACTTCAATTCTATGAATAAACTTTCTGTCATCTGAAGGATTATAACATTCATTAAAACACAACTCGTCTACTCTTTCCTCTCCCAACGCAATGTATGCATCCTCTGGACACCCAGGTTTCTGAACAAAGGAGCCCATAGCTTTAACTTCAAATTCAGGTTGTGTATCTGTTTCAATTGAAGAACCCATAGAAACTTTTTTATTCTCACCGGTTAAATTAAACCAAAGTAACATACGGGTGCCACTTGTCGCGTAAGTTTCTTTTCTTTTTAACGCATCCCAAATTTCCTCTTTAGACCGTCCCTCAGAGTGAACAGCTGCCAGTCCACCTGTCGTAAAGAAACCTCTTTGCCTTTCCCATTCAACAGTATTAAAGCCAACGATGAGATCAGGAATATCATAAACTTGCGGCTGCGAAGGCGAAATAAAGGAGTCACCAATTGGATCAGAATTTCGACCAATTGGACTTGTACTTTTAGGGAAATAATATGGACTCATATGTAAAATCTTATCTAAGAATTCACTTGGAGGTCCGCTCCCATCTATATTGTTACCAAATAGTTCTTTATACCCACTGCCAGGTGCAGCAGAATGGTTATCACTTGAGCCTATAAACCCATATCTAAATCTATGTTTTGACCCGTCTTCTTTATATTTTGTTAACGCCAATCCATACTGAGCGCTACCCCCCGGCACATGATTCATAGGAGGACTAAAGCAATCTAAACACTGACCGGATATATTTCGATCAAATTCTGTAAACTTTGGAACAACGTTGTACCCTGCTCTACCTCTATCTACTGATGCTTGTTCTGTCGCTTCTCGTCTCTCACTACATTCTATATCTGATTCCCCATCAGCTATACATCTCTCGTAGATTACTTTACCCGCTTGCCAGCATTGAGGGATATAATTATCAGACGGCTTTGGACAAGTTTGAGTCCCGATATCAATGACCTCATCCGGTCCATTTTGATTTTTGAGTGTAAAAGTTCCTTGATCTAAATCAATTTCACCCATCGGAAACGTAAATGGTCTAATTATTTCCTCGCCGTCTCTTACAACATTAACTCCTCTCCATGAGCGGTACTCCTCAGCGTTACCATGCCCGGAATAAGTTTCTAATAATTCAAACATTTTTGGGTACTTTTTTGAAATCTCTAAGCCCCTGTCCAAAGTATATCCAGCAGGAGTATAAAGTCCCCAAGACTGCCCGTGTGGTATAACCATGTAGTCACTATCATATTCTTCAAGCCTATTTACTAAATCTAATGGAGTTACTGCTTCTTCATGACAGTTCATTGGTAAATCTTTAGAAAGTACACCTCGCTCACAATTTTTTATTTTACCTGTTTCTGTGAAGTATCGATTTATGTCATTATATCTTTTGAAGTTTTCAAAATCTACAAATGGGAAAAAAACATTTGGTACTAAGGGTCTAGAAGTCATTGCTTGTCGAGTTACAGATAAAGATGCAATAGCTCTAGTTGGAACCGCCTCATCGGACTCTTCTTTCAAAATGACATTATGATGACCCCAATGATTTCCTCTTATAACGCCTACTTGGGTCCACTCCCATCCCAAAAAAGCAACACAATCCGGATTAGCTGGATCAACATTTAAAGCGTTACACTTCCGGATTGTTTCTTTTGTTTCCATCCATCTTTTTGGTGTAGTTGCTTCAGCATGATCGTTAATTGACCAAAAATCTAATGCTGAACAATGTCTTGCAAAGTCACACGCATCCGCAACAGGATGTACACCGTGCCCACCAGTGATTGGCAGGCTCATCATATGTGCATCGGCTGAAAATGTTGAATGAACATGAAGATCACCAAACAAAATTTGTTTGGTTGGCAATTCGTTAAGAGTTTTCATTGCAGTTAATTGCCTTGTCTCTTTATCTTTTACAAACTCGACAGTATTAATTGCGCCAGTGATTTTACCTCCATCTAAGTCTTCACTAAATAAATGGAATTCTAAAACCAAGAGTAAACTAATTATAAAGAGGATTGAAAGAATGAAAAAATATTTTATAACTTTTACAATACTCATAAAAAAATTATTTGATAATAATTAATTATAATTAAGTATAATATTACATGCAATGACCAAGATCTTGAATAAAAATATTCTCATATTTATTGTTGCCATAATCATAGGATTAACTCTCATTTTTTATGAAACTATTTCATTCAATGATGAATTTCTTCAGCTCAAAAATAGAAAGGCTGTCGCTCTAGTAAATGATGTTGTTATTTCTGAAGATCAATTTTTAAAATATGCCTCAAACCTAGGAGCAGACATTCAACCAGAAGATGATGTTGAAATCTTAGAGTTATTATTGGAAAGAATGATAGAAGAAGAACTTCTTGTGCAAAGAGGAATAGAACTTGATCTACATAAAAAGGATGTTGGTGTCAGAAAAGAAATGATAAAACAGGTGATTGACTTCATCATTCAAGTTGAAAAAAATCGGATTAGTGAAGAAGATCTTAGGGATTTTTACAAAAAAAATATTGGAAAATATACCCCTACGCAAAAAATTCAATTTCATTCAATATATATAAACTCTCTTAATCAAGAGTCTGTTCTACTCGGAACAGAGTCAGACCTGAAGACACTTCAACCAAAATTGTCTAAATTGTATTATGAACTTAATACAAAAGATTTCTTAGATATTAAATCTAGTTACGATGAAAATAATTTTTTTGAGGTTCCCGATAAGTTAATTAATATTAAAGATTGCAATCTTCTATTTGGTAAGTCCATATGTAATCAAATTGCTTCACTAAGTATTGATGAAGTATCTCAACCAATATTTTTTGATAATGGATATTTTATCTTTAAGCTTGTTGATCAGATTAAACAAGAAATTGATGAAAACTATTATAATGAGATTAGAGAGAAGATTATTTTTGATTACAACAATGGTTTAGATGACGAAAAATTAAAAAACTATCTAAAATACTTAAAAGATAATTCAGAAATTATTCGATATTCTTTTTAAATTTATGCATATTCGTAAATTACTGATAATTTTAATATTTCTGTTATTTAATTCACAATCATATGCCCATTATTTTAGTGAGTCCTTTTCTAAGTGGAATATTGTGGGATCAGATATTATTGCTAATTTCTCCATACTAGAATTGGAAGCAACAAGAGTACTTCAAGTTGAAGAATATGAAAAAATTTTTATAGACAAAGAGCTTAATGAAAAAGATATATTTAAAATTTATTTAAATGACCACATTCATGTTTATTCAGCTGATTTAAAATGTCAATCTAGCAATGATATTAGAGAGTTAAGCTCAGATGAAGGCTATTTAAGATATGAACTAGGATTTCAATGTCCTTCAGAAGAAAATATAAAGATTATTAATAATGCTTTATTTAATGTTATTCAAAGTCATATTCATATAGCTCGAATATATTTAGAAAATGATTTACTCACAGAGAAAGCACTTTTTTTTAACGATCAATCAGTTGATGTATCAGAAAAGAAAACTCAATTAAGTTTTTTAAGCAGTTTTAAAAATTTTTTTTATTCTGGACTAAATCATATTTTAGGAGGGTATGATCATCTTCTCTTTATCTTGGGACTACTCATTATAGTTACAAATCTTAATAAGCTTATCTTAGTCATTACGGGCTTTACCATTGGACATAGTCTTACCTTATTCTTATCTTTAGCTGATATTGTTCAAGTAAATGCAAGCATAGTAGAATCGCTTATTGGATTTACTATTATGTTTGTAGGTTTAGAATATTTCTACAAACATAATAACGGAAAATTATTAAGTTTGGGGTATCTAGTTTTACTTTTACCCCTATTATTTATTTTAAGCTTTATTACTAATATCCAGTTTTCTGGATTCCTAATGATGGGCTTATTACTATTTTCTGTAGGATATTTTTTTCTAAAAGAAAATTTAAAAAATGATGATAATTTATTAATATTAATAACTATAGTATTTGGGCTTATTCATGGCTTTGGTTTTGGAGGATTTTTATTAAATACAGAAATAAACTCAGGCAATATTTTATCGGGTTTATTAGGATTTAATTTAGGAGTTGAATTTGGGCAAATATTGTTTGTATTAGCAGTATTATTAATATTTCAATTAGTTAATTTTATTCGCCTGGATTTCATTATTATTTTATTTAAAGATAGTTCTTTTGCCTTGCTGATTTGTTTCGGTCTATACTTTTTTATTCAAAGACTAATTGTTTAAGTTACACAAAAATTATAAGTATAATTGTCAGCATTGTAACCGTTAATGAAAGTATGACTTTCATTGTAATGAACCAGCGTGGTGTAATCTTTAGCTGTTGATAAAGATAGTAATCATGTAAAAGAGAAATAACATAGCTAATAAGTAATAGTACCAAAGAAAGTTTTAAATTTTCTAAAGACAATAATGCAGCCCAAGAGATTAGCGCTGGAATTACTGTTATTAAGAGTGGAGTGAAAACGTAAAAAATTTTGTCCGCAAAGGCTGTTATTAGTCCCCACTGTATACCCCCCAAGAAAGATGAAATGATTGCAGCATAAGCAATATAAATAAATATCATTAAATCATATATTTCATCATTTGGAGGAGAGATAAAATACATCAAAAAAATTATGATAAATGGTATGAGGCCAAATAAGCCAAGAATGTAAGATTGTTTTTGTCCCATTTATAAATAACTAATCCGTAAATAAATCAAGAAACTGTAAAAATTCAAGCTTGCTGCCTTCTACATTAATTGTATTGTTTGCTAAAAGAAGTGATATAGCGGCTAAGTTCTTTAAACCACCAAAAACTTCTTTGAGTGTTTGCTGATCTGTAATAACTTTAATTTCTGCATTAGGCTCAGGATATTTACTGATTTGTGCAACCCCCCTTCTTACGTACACAGAGTACTTTTCTTCGCTATCGGTAAACGAAAATTGATATGTTTTTATTATTTCTTCGGATTTTTCTAAATTAAGATTGACTGGAAGTATATTCATTATTGCATCTATAGGTGTAGCTTCCAATTGTTCAGGGGTTACGCTATTTGCTGTTGAGGGATCGACATTAATCTCATTTCTTAATTCGCCCGCAACAGTTCTATAAAAATAGTAATCATTTGAAGCAAGCTGATATTGCGATAATTTTTCTGCAGCATTTGCCTTAATATTTTTTGCGTTTGTACTGTCAGGGTCTAAAGCAAGTAAAATATCTGCAAGCTCAAGTGCCCACTGATATTCTCCATTGGTAAGAGCGCTTTCTGCCTCATCTGAAATTTTAGTTTGTTTCCTAGCTATATTGACAAATTTTTGTGCCCTTTCAGTCGCAGAAAGTGGATGTAGATCAGAAATGTTACCACTAAACCAACCTATGTATCCACTAAAAATTGATCTTATGTAAGAGGATATTGATCCGTAAAAAGGTTGAAGGTAAGGAGACTCAGCTAAGTGATTTGGAAGTTTTACTTTTTGCACAATCTCATTAGGTGTTAAGCCCTTATTAATGTATCTTATCGTTTGGTCATGAACAAACTGAATACCATCTCTATAATCAGTCAAGGCTTTTGAAACATTTTCTTTTCCACTAATAGGGCGTGAGTGACTCGGGACTAAATGTTCTGCATTAAGTAACCTTATTTTATCAAGGCTATGAACCCATTCCATTGGATTTCTAAATTTTGTTCCTCTTATCGCGTATAAATTTGCAAATGATCTATAAAAATTATCACCAACCATCACAACTTTTTTTTCAGGTATCCATACATAAAGATGATCATCTGTTTCCCCGGGCACATGGGCTAACATTAATGTGAGATCATCAATTTTTAACGTCATTTGATCATCAAAAAGAATGTTAGGCCTAACAAGTCCGAATGTAGATTGATCATTAATTTCGAGGAATCCTCCTATGCCTTGATGAACAATTTCCTCTTCTGGAAGTGGAATCCCGAATTGTCTCGATGATCTTTCAAAAATTATTGGTCTAATTGTTGTAGCAATATTATCTAAATTATAAATTATATTTTCTTGTGCATATATTTCTGTGTATTCCTCATCAAAAAATACTTTAGCTCCACCTAAATGATCCAAGTGATTGTGAGTGTATATAATTGCTTTAATTGGCTTTTCTGAAATTTTTCTAAAATCCTTGATTAATTCTGTCGCAGTTTCAACAGAACCTAAAGTATCTACAATTACGAGATTATTTTCTGTTTCAATCATAATTGAGTTGGCAAGACCGTAACCAACACCTACGAAAATGTCGTCTGTTACCTCAATTAATTCTTTCCTAAACTCATATTTATGTTTCTGAGACAAGCCTTGATCAGAGTCTAATGTCTCATTAGACTGATTTTGATCACTACATGAGATAAGAAAAAATAAGCTTAATAAAATTATTTTTAAATTACTGATCATTTAATGAATTTGTTTGGTAAATTAATTTTGAACTAAAATATGAACAAATACAACAATGAAATTTTTGGAACTTTATGCTTATTAGCTGCAGGTTTCTTTCTTAGTTTTGGAGGGCTTCTGATTAGGCTTGTTGATGAAGCATCAACGATACAGATAACATCCTACCGATCAATAACGTTCTCACTAGTGGCACTTATTTATATTTTATTTAAGTATAAATCTCAGACCCCTAAGGCATTTATCAATATTGGAAGCAGAGGAATAATACTAATGTTTGTTCTAGGTTTTAGTAATATTTTTTTTGTTTTTGGGATGAGCAATACAACCGTTGCTAACGCTGTATTTATAATGAGTACGGGCCCTTTATTTGCAGCCTTCGCAAGTTATTTTTTCTTAAAAAAAATAATAGGTACTAAAACTATCATCGCAATAGCAGGATCGATGTTTGGAATTGCTATAATGTTCTCTCAAGGATTAGGTTCGGCTAATAATTTTGGAAATATAATTATTTTATTTGTCCCAATTTGTTTTGCAATTCAATTAACAATGATTAATAGCAAGCCTGACGTCGATTATGTTCCTTCTGTCTTTCTCTCAGGTCTCTTTGTGTTATTTGTAGGTCTAGCCATCATTCCAGATTATTCAATTAGCATGGAAGACTTGTTTATCGTTCTTTTTATGGGCGCATTCCAAGTAGGGTTAGGATTTTTATTAATCACAATTGGATCAAGATATATACCCCCACATAGAGCTGCACTTTATGTACTTCTTGAACCAGTATTGGCTCCACTATGGGCGTGGATCGGTGTAGGTGAAACACCTCCTTATATTGAACTGATTGGTGGATTAATTGTCTTTTCTTTTGTCCTCTGGAGACTGATTGATCAATTTCTTGAAGCTGAGAAACATAAAGAATGACAATTTTTTCTAAAAAAAGTAGATTTGAGTATGAACGTTAAACTTCTTTCAGGTGCATTAGGAGCAGAAATTTCTGGCATATCTCTAAATAATATCAATAAAGAAATATTTAATACTGTAAATGAATTATTACTTGAACATAAAGTTATTTTTTTTAGAGACCAAAACATTACTCCTGAAGAACAAATAAGATTTGCAAAATTTTTTGGTCCTATTGAAGAACACGCTTATGTTAAAGGAAGAGAAGGTTATCCAGAAATAACAAGACTGATTAAAGGTGCAGAAGAGAAAAACCAATGGGGTGAAGGATGGCACAGTGACGTTAGCTACAATGTAAATCCTACAAAAGCTGTCATACTAAAATCAATTAAAATACCACCAGTAGGCGGTGACACAGTTTTTGCAAATATGGAATTGGCTTGGGAGACGCTGGATAAAGAAATAAAAGATATTATTAAAGATAAAAGAGCTGAACACTTTTCTCTTGGTGCGGGTTTCTTTATAGATGAATATAAATATTTTGAAAGTAATGGCAATGATGCTGAGGAATATTCCAATCACCATCCAATTGTAAGAACCCATCCTGAAACAGGAAAAAAAATATTATTTGTAAATTGGACCTATACAAAAAAAATTGAAGGACTAGAAGAATCTGAGAGCAATGAAATACTCTCTAAAATATTTGAACATCAATCACGTCTAGATTTAACATGTAGATACACATGGTCCGAAAATAATGTAGCAATATGGGATAATCGTAGTGTAATTCACTACGCAATAGCAGATTTTTTTCCTGGCAGAGGTCTTGGGCATGAAAGAATAATGGACAGAATTGCGGTATTAGGAGACCGTCCTTATTGATTATCTAAAAGGTTTTTCTGAATAAAAAATACTTGAGAAAAGATAAATATAAAGGTGAGCCCCATAATACCAAAAAGCTTGAAGTTTACCCATACAGCATCAGAAAAATTCCTATAAACTACCTCATTTGTAGCAGCTAAAAATAGAAAGAAATACCCCCATCTTTTACTTAAATTTGTCCAACCATAATCGGTTAAATTTATTGCTGAGCCCATGAGATTTTTTAATAAAGGTTTGTTAAAATACAAACCTATAAATAATGCTAGAGAAAAGATTAAGTTTACAAGTGTTACTTTAAACTTAATAAAGAACGGATCATTAAAATAAATCGTCAATCCACCAAAAACAAATATCAAAATAGTGCTGAATAATAACATTGGAGATACTTTTCTTTCTATTAAGTATGATCCAGCAATTGCAATACCTGCAGCAATCATCAAAGGAAGAATAGCTTCTTGAATTTGACCTGTTTTAATAAAAAAATAAAAAAAGACAACTAAAGGTCCGAGTTCAAATACTTGTTTTAAAGACCCACGCATATAGATACAATTTTAATTGTGCTTTGCTTTGGAAATATATTTGCCATTTTTAATTCCCTCAAACATCTCGTCCAGCAAAGGATGTGTTACAGGGTCATCTGACTCATCAACTAATAAGTTTTGTTGAGAAACATACGCAACATAAGATGGTTGACTTGGAGCTTCAGCGAGTAAATGATAAAAGGGCTGATCTTTTCTTGGACGAACTTGCATAGGTATTGACTGATACCATTCTTCGGTATTATTAAATTCTGGATCAACATCAAATATAACGCCACGAAAATCAAAATACTTGTGCTTTACTATCGAGCCGATTTGGAATTTTGCTTTATTGATCATTTAAGAAAAGAATAAGTATATTCTCAAATATTTTCAAGTGTGTTCTTAAAACAATATATCTAATAATTACTTAATTAATGCTTCTAACGTCTTATATTGAAGATAACCAGGATAAATAGAATCATTTACAATCGAAGCAGGTGTTCCACGAAGCCCCAAACTTTTTGCTAATTTCATATTTGCCTCTATGATGTCATTTGAATTTTGACTGGCAGCTTCTTGAAATATTTCTTCACCATTTAAATCAATTTTATTTAGTATGTCGACAATACTTACTTTTTTCATCTTTGGACCAAGCTGCATAAACTGATTATGGATTTCAAAATACAATTTAGGATGTCTTTGCCAAACAATGAGGGCAATCTTAGCGGCTGTAACAGATATATCTCCAAATATTGGCCATTCCATATAAATTATTTTAACATTATCTGTATTTTTCAATAGCTTTTGAAAATCATTAGCCTGCTTTGAACAGTAACCACATCTATAATCAAAAAACTCTATAATTGTATAATCTGCTTCACTATTTCCAACTGTTGGAAGAGCAGCAGTTTCATAATTTCTTATAATGAAGTTTGCAAGATTTTGATCATCTTCAGCAAAACTAATGCTAAACACATTAAAAAATAAAATTATTATTATAGTTTTCTGTATTAATTTATTTATCATGACTCAAATATTCTTTCAAAGACTCAGCTGTTCCTAAATGTAGTGCGTTTGTATTAAATTGGTAGCCCTTCAGAGTTTTTTTGCTAATACATGAATTCCAAGCTTCATTGACAGAAAATACCTCTTTTTCAATACCGTTAAATGCATTTTGACATATAATTTGAGCGCCAATATAAACATATGGCTCAGAACTTTCGTCGTATCTTATTAGATCATTATTATTTAATTTACAAAAATCGCCCTTACCTTTGAACGATTTCAAGTTTCGTTTAGGTACCAAACCAAGAAATGCTTCGGCCTTTTCTGGATAACTATTTATCATGTCTACAATTAATTTCTTATCTGAGTGACCCCATATAACATCGCTATTTAAAACCAGAGATTTATTAATATTATGTTTATCAAATATTTTCTTAATGCCGCCTCCAGTATCTAAAAGTAAATCTGACTCATCTGAGACTATGATATTATTTTGGCTTAAGCTGTGTATAAATTTCAATATCTCGTCTGACTTATAGTGAACATTTATGATAATTTCTTTTGTTCTAATTTCATTAAGTAAATCGATTGCATATTGAATAAATGGTTTATTGTTGACCTTAATTAATGGTTTAGGAATAATAGGATCAAAATTTCTCATTCTTTTCCCAAGACCTGCGGCTAGAATAATTGCAGTATCGATCATATTAGTTCATGATTTTTAAATTGCTTTAACCAATGTACAAGATTACTGAAAAATGGATCTTGTAAATTTCTTCTTAAAAGTTTTACAGCATTTGGCAAATATTTTAGATAACTATCTTTTTTATCTCTTATGGAAAGTCTCTGAAAAATACCTAATATTTTCAAATTTCTCTGAATTGAAAAGAACCTCATTTCTCGCTCTGCATCCTCCGCGTTTATATTTATAGCTTTTATGTAAAACTCTAATAATTTTTTTTGTAAATTTCTCTTAAGTGGCCTTCTTACATCCTCAAGTAAGGATACTAAATCATATATTGGAGAACCGATCACGGCGTCTTGAAAATCAATTAAACCGACTTGCTTTAAAGACTTTTGATTATTTAAATAAAATAAATTGTCTACGTGATAGTCTCTTAATACTAAAGTCGATGATTGTGGTTTTATATTATTATGAAAATCATTTAAAATTTGAATAAATTCTTTTTTTTGATTACTGCTAACTAACTCACCATTTATTTTTTCAAAATACCAATCTATAAATAGTAATGACTCATTCACAAGCAAATCTATAGAATAACTTTTTAAGTTACTAAGTTTTTTTTCTTTACTTTTTGATTGTTGATAAATTTCTATTAATACCTCAATGGCTTTTTTATATAATTCACTCTCATTATCTTTGTTAAGAATATTTGAAAATGATGTTTGTCCAAAATCTTCAAGTAACATAAATCCATTTTTTGTATCGAAAGACTCTATTTGTGGCGCACTTAGATTAAAGGTATGAATGATGTCAGCTACAATTCTAAATTGTTCAATTGACTCCCCTTTATCAGGGGGTGCATCCATAACAATCAAATTTTTATTTTTGATACGATAATATCTTCTAAAGGAAGCATCATTTTTAACAGAAATAATATCCTCTCCTTTGAAGCCACAGTTACGGACAAAACTATGAAGTTCTAAATCTCGATTATTCATCTAATACTTTTGATTTTTAAATTTTCCTCTTAAAGAGATTTGTACACTTCTTGAAACCTTGCTTTTGATTTGAAAATTAAGTTGGATACGGTCAATTGGTAATATTTCTTCAAATTTATCTGCCCATTCAATCAAGCAGACATCGTCAGTTAATGCCTCACCAAAATTAAGTTCAAATAGCTCACTAGAATTTTTTAATCGATAAAAATCATAATGATTTATTGTATGGCCATCATTCTCATAAACTTGCAATAGAGTAAATGTTGGGCTTGGAATTTCTTTAATTTCTAAACCCTTAAAAAAATTTCTTATGAAATATCTTGTAAACGTAGTCTTTCCTGAACCTAAATCCCCATTTAAACATATAACTGTATTCTCTTTTTTTGACAGTTTAACTAGTCTTTTGGCGAGTTTCTCAGTATCACCTTCATTCTTCAGAAGCATGAGAAAATAATATCTTAAAAATGTTAATTAGTATCTATAAGCTTCAGGCTTATAAGGCCCTTCGGGAGTAACACTTATATAATCAGCTTGTTCTTTAGATAATTTTGTGAGTTTCGCGCCTACTTTTTCCAAATGAAGTCTTGCCACCTTCTCATCTAAATGTTTTGGAAGTACATAAACTTTTTTCTCATACTTTTCAGGATTGTTCCAAAGTTCAATTTGAGCAGTAACCTGGTTTGTAAATGATGCGCTCATAACAAAACTAGGATGACCTGTTGCACAACCAAGATTAACCAATCTACCCTCTGCTAGTAAAATAATTCTCTTTTCACTAGGAAGAGTAATTTCATGAACCTGAGGTTTTATTTCATCCCATTTATAGTTTTTTAGCGCCTCAACTTGAATTTCGTTATCGAAGTGTCCAATGTTACATAGTATTGCTCTATCCTTCATTTCTCTCATATGATCGGCAGTTACAATATCTTTGTTACCTGTAGCAGTTACGACAATGTCTGCTTCTTTTATCATATCATCCATTGTAACAACTTCATAACCTTCCATTGCTGCTTGCAATGCACATATTGGATCTGCTTCAGTAACCATTACTCTTGCACCACTTTGTCGTAATGAAGCTGCGCTTCCTTTTCCAACATCTCCAAACCCGGCAACGATCGCAACCTTTCCTGACATCATCACATCAGTTGCTCTTTTAATGCCATCCACTAAACTCTCTCTACAACCATAAAGATTATCAAATTTAGATTTAGTCACAGAGTCATTGACATTTATTGCTGGTACCATAAGAGTTCCATCAATTTCCATCTTTTTAAGCGCTAACACCCCAGTGGTAGTTTCTTCGGAAAGCCCTTTTACATCATGAAGCAACTCTTTATATTCTTTATGCATAAGTCCTGTAAGATCTCCACCATCATCTAATATTAAATTAGGTTTCCATCCTTCTTTTCCCTCAATAGTTTGTCGAACACACCACCAATACTCTTCTTCTGTTTCTCCTTTCCAGGCAAAAACCGGAATGCCCGCTTTAGCTATTGCAGCAGCAGCATGATCTTGTGTTGAAAAAATATTACAGGATGACCATCTAACGTCTGCTCCCAATTCTACTAAAGTTTCAATTAAGACTGCAGTTTGTATAGTCATGTGAAGACAGCCAACTATCCTTGCACCATCTAGCGGTTTCTGGCCCTTATACTCATCCCTGAGTGCCATAAGACCTGGCATCTCTGTCTCAGCTAAAGATATTTCTTTCCTACCAAATTCGGCTTGTTCAATATCTGCTACTTTAAAATCTTTATTGGCCATAATTAAGTATAAAATATAGGGTTAAATAGACTAATATTCAATATGATTATTTATTAATATTTACCTGGGGCAAATTGACAATGAACTTCGCACCCTTAATATCATTTTCCTCAATAATATTATCTACAGAAATTGAACCTTCATGTGCATCAACAATCTGTTTGGCAATATTCAATCCAAGTCCAGAATGTGATTTATTATCTTCTTCTCTTAGAGAATAAAAACGCTCAAAAATTCTTTTCATATCAGGCTCTTTAATGCCCGGTCCCTCGTCCACAATTGCTATGCTCAAGTAGTTACTTGTTGATGATAGAGTAACTTTTATAATTCCAGGCTTTGGAGAAAAGGAAATTGCATTGTCTATAATATTTTTAATAGCTTGAGAAATAAACTTCTTCTGGCCATCGACAAAAATTTCCTTTTGATTATCTTGATCATATAAAAACTTAACTTGGATTTGATCTGGTAATATTTTTTGGGTGTCTTCAATAATCTGATGCAATAAAGATTTTATTTCAAATTTTTGCTGCTGACTTTTATACAAATTTACCTCATTTTTAATCATCACTGAATAATCAGTAATGATGCTTTCAATTCTTGAAATATCATTCTGAATAAGATTTAGAAATTTTTTTTGACCATCACTCATTTCATCTGTAATAACCTCGGATGCCATTTTTATTGAAGCAAGGGGATTTCGGATTTCATGCATCAAATCAGCTGAATTATTTTCAGCATTATCAATTTTATTATATAAACTATTCAACATTTCATTAATGATTTTAGAAAGTTGGCCAATTTCATCATCTCTTCTGTCTAATCCAGAAATTAAAGGTTTTGTTTTGTGGTCTATTTGGACTTTTTCCGCAGCATTTGCCAAGTTTCTAATAGGTTTGAGAATTATAAAGTTTAAAAAAAATGAAAATAATATCAAGCAACCTCCAATAGCTAAACCTGCTAGTAATACATTTAGTTGTATTTGATTATTAATACTTTGAATGTTGGTATTATCTTCGTGCGCAACAATATAGTAGTAAATGTCATCATAACTAATAGGAAATATTGAGACCAATTCAAGTTTATTATTGTTCAACTCAATCGAAAAGTTTTTTTGAATTCCTTTTTCTAAATTTTTGAAATTAGTTAGGAATTTGGGGTGATTTAAAAAATCTCTATTAGCTAAATTTTCTTTTTGATCTGATTTAAAAGTAACTATTGAACTATTTTTGTCTATGATCTCTACTACTGTAGCAGACTGATTTATAAAAGAACTGTTTTCTAAGTCATATCCTTTTGTATCTAGCAAGATATTCATGTTCTCATCCATGATTATAATAGAAAGATTTTTGATTTCTAACTTGGAGAGAATAGCCTCAGCATTTAGTTCTGTTTTAATGTCCCTGAGTGAATTTGATGTTTTTAAGAAGTTATAAATAATCAACGACTGATTATCGATTTGTTTAAGTCTTTTATTAAGTTGATAGTTGTTGAGGAAAATAATTATGAGTATTGTACTAACTGTTAAAATTAGTAATCCAACAAAATTATATAATAAAAATTTTCTAAATAGGCTGTTCAAGTTATATACTGTATTATTTCCACTTATATCCTGATCCATATAAAGTATTAATGGATTTAAATTCAGGATCGATCTTTCTAAATTTTTTTCTAATCCTTTTTATATGACTGTCTATTGTTCTATCATCAACATCCAATTCATCCCTGTAAGCAATCTCCATTAATCTATCTCTTGATTTAACAATGCCTGGTCTTTCAACCAATTCTTTTATTATTTTAAATTCAGTAGTAGTTAAAGGCTCTAAAAGTGATTTCTCCTTCCACTCGCATTCGTATCTCAAACAGTCAAGCCTCAGATTTCCTAGTATAATAATTTGTTTTTTTTCAGAATTTTCATTCTCCATATTTTTTCTGTTGAGTGTATTTTTAATTGTTTCTATTAAGATTTCTTTAGAAAAATTTCCACTTTTTGTAACATAGCTATCAACACCATGCATTAAGCCTTTTAATCTATCGGCCTCTTGGTCTTTAGATGTCAGAAAGATCACTGGTATTTCGGTTTTTTCTCTTATTTTTTTAAATAATTCATATCCATCCATTTTTGGCATTTTTATATCAATTACCGCTAGTTCTGGGGGATACCTAGACATCCCGATCAATGCTGACTGACCGTCACTATAAGTATGTATTTCAAATTCTTCTTTTTTAAGCAGTTCTTCGAGAGAAATTAAAATATTTCGATCGTCATCTACTAGGGCAATAAGGTGTTTCATTTTAAATTTTCATCATATTTTAAATTATTATATGACCATAAAATGGCATAAATATTACATAATTTAACTAACAGTTTTTTTCATTTATTTAGATATTAGCACTTAACATACATGTTATTATATGTTTTTATCACAACCTCAAAATATGCAAAATTCAGTAAAAAATAGCATTATACAAAACGCTTCTTCAATTAAAAATAACCTTAATTCTGAAGAACTATATGAAGTTGCACATACCTCAGGCGAAGGCAAACTATCATCGCATGGAGCTTTAGTTGTTAAAACAGGTAAACATACAGGTAGGTCAGCTAATGATAAATTTTTTGTTAAAGAAGGTGTAAATGAGAAAAAAATCCATTGGGGTGAAACAAATGTACCTATCTCAGAAGAATATTATGCAAAAATTGCTAATGCATTTATAGATTTTTCAAAGGATAAGTCATTATATTTACACAACCTAATGGGTGGAGCAGATCGTAATCATTCATTAAATGTTTCAATAATAACAGAATATGCTTGGCACGGATTATTTGCTAGACATTTACTTGTAAGGCCAAGTGCTGATGAGCTAAAGCATTTTAATCCCGAGTATACTATTGTAAACTTTCCAAATTTGAAAATGGATCCAAGTATTCATGGTACAAATAGTGAAACTGTTATAGCTGTTAATCTCGCGGAAAAAATAATTTTAATAGCAGGTACTGAGTACGCAGGTGAAACAAAAAAATCTGTATTTACTCTTTTGAATTTTTTGCTTCCTGAAAAAAACGTTATGCCAATGCATTGTTCTGTTAATACTGGTGAAAATGGTGACGCTGCAATATTCTTTGGTCTATCCGGTACAGGTAAAACTACATTAAGTGCAGATCCGAAGAGATCACTCCTTGGAGATGATGAGCATGGATGGTCGGATGACGGACTTTTTAATTTTGAAGGTGGATGCTACGCAAAACTGATAAGATTATCTAAAGAAGCAGAACCAGAAATTTATGCTACTACTCAAATGAAAGGTACAGTCATTGAAAATGCTGTCATGAATAACGACGGAACTTTAGATCTAGATGACAATTCTTTAACAGAAAATACAAGAGGAGCCTATCCTTTAGACTATATACCAGGAGTTACCGTATCTGGAAAAACTGGTCACCCTAAAAATATAATTATGCTTACTGCTGATGCATTTGGCGTATTGCCTCCAATTGCTAAACTTTCTGCAGATCAGGCGATGTATCATTTTCTGTCAGGTTATACAGCAAAAGTTGCAGGCACTGAAATTGGTCTTTCAAACAAGCCTCAGGCAACATTTTCAACATGTTTTGGTGCACCATTCATGCCAAGAAATCCAATAGAATACGGAAATTTACTTAAAAAAAAGATATCAGATCATAAGGTTGATTGTTGGCTTGTAAATACAGGTTGGTCTGGCGGTGTTTATGGAGTTGGCAAAAGAATATCGATTAAAAATACTAGAGCATTACTGAATGCTGCGCTCTCCGGCAAACTAGCTGATGCTGAAATGAGAAAGGATCCAAATTTTGGCTTCTCAGTCCCAGTTAAGGTTGATGGAATTAATGAACAAATATTAGATCCCAAGAAAACATGGAAAAGTGAGTCTGATTATGATGCGCAGGCAAAAAAACTAGTACAAATGTTTATTAGTAATTTTACTAAGTTTGAATCTGAAGTTGAAGAGAATATTAAAACTTCAGGACCTATTGCCAATTAGGATTTATTTACCCTCTCGATATCTTCTGTATAACTAAGACTAGCAATATAGTAACAAATAATTGCTAAAATTGATGTTAGTCCAATTGAAATTAAAGAAAGTGTATATGGAGACGAAAAATCATTAAATACATAATCGACAAGATAGCCAGTAAAAAAACTACCAACTCCCATTCCAATAATGTTTACTCCTAGTATCCATACTGCAACCATAGTTGATCTCACTTTTACTGGAGTTAATTCCTGCACTGAAGCAAAAACTGGACCATAAAAAAAAGTGACATTAAATGAAACGAAGAATAATGTTAAATAAAAAAAGTTAGTATCAGGACTTATAAATCTATAGCTTATTGTTAAAGGTGTTAAAAGCAAATAAGATATAACTAAAAAGGTCATTACACCACCTTTGAAGTAATGACTTAAACGATCAGACAAAACACCACCAAGGACTGCGCCGACGGTACCGCCTAATATAAAAAAAATGCCAAATAAAAAATTATATGCACTAGCAGTAAAACCTCTTTCATTTACAGCCCATAAAACCTCAAAGTTACCGGCGCCTAATGGAATATGGAGAAAAATACTGCCAATAATCGCAAATGTTAAACATTTAGAATTATAGAGAGCATGTTTTGTCATACTTATAATTTCTCGAATACTTGCAGATTTATTATCTTCATCAAAAGATACGTCTAATTGCCCACGCTTCGGTTCCAAAAGAAAATATGTTACTATGCCAAGTCCCATTCCAATCAAACCTAATGTGATAAATACTGCGCGCCATCCAAAAACTGGTCCAAAAAAAGCTGCTATCAACATTCCAAATCCGACACCTAAAGGTATACCTAAGTAATAAATTGCAGATGCCGTTCCTCTTTTATTTTGGTTAAAAAGGTCAGATAGCATTGATATCGCATTGGGGGTTAATGCAGACTCTCCAACGCCAATTAAGGCTCTAGCAACAATTAAGTGTGAAAAATTTTTAGCGACACCGGTGAGAGCAGTCATTAAACTCCATAAAAATACTCCTGCGGCAGCAATTTTCATCCTACTAAATTTATCTCCAAGCACGCCCATTAATATACCAAATACTGAATAGAAAAAGAGGAAGTAAACACCTGTCAGCAGTCCCCATTGTACATTTGTAAGATTAAACTCAGACTTTATTTGAGGAGCAAAAGCTATAAGTAGATTTCTATCTACAAAATTAAAAATATTTAAAAGTAAAAAGAAAGCTAAATAAACATAGGAATAGTTTGCCTTCATACATTATGATCGATTGTAGTCATCTTCATATCTTTCTATATCGTCTTCACCAAAATATGTCCCCGTTTGAATTTCAATAATATTTAATTTCATATCTGACTTATTTTCTAAACGGTGCTTAGAATTAACAGGAATAAATATTGAATCATTTATCTTTAACTCTGTAATTTTATCGTCAATGGTAACCAAAGCCTCTCCGCTGATCACAGTCCAAACTTCAGATCTTTTAGTGTGTGATTGATAACTCAATCGTGACTTAGAATTGACTTCTATCTCTTTGACTTTGTGATCATCACTATCATCTAAAACTCGATACCATCCCCACGGACGATATTCAATTGGTCCTTTCCAATTTTTTAATATCCAACTTGACGAGTTTTTTTTAAAATCTCCTCCAACTCCAAACTCAAAACTTACTCTTTCATTATTCACAAATTTTTCCATTTCAGGAATATTAGCTTGATTTCTATCGCCACCATTTGCAAAAATTATTTTATTATCTGGATACATATCTAAAACTTTTTGTATCGCATTTGACGCAGATTGATACTCATCATCCTCAAATTCAATGGCAGCATCAACTACCCCTAAATTAGAAACAATTTCTATTCTTTCTTGAATGGGAAGAAACGCACTACCTTTTTTTTGTATCAACCAATTATCTGAGTTAACGCCAACTATTAGCTTATTTCCTAATTTTTTTGCATCCTTGAAGTAAGCGATATGTCCACTATGAATAGGATCAAATCCGCCAGTGACAAGTATAATGATTTCAGTCATTAATGCGCATCGCTCCAATTATCAGCATTATTACTATCAACAGAAAGTGGTACCGAAAGATCAAACTTTGGCTTTAGCGCATTTTCCATTTCAGCCACAATTATTTTTCTAAATTTTTTAAGTTTATCATTTTTGATTTCAAAAATTAGCTCATCGTGAACTTGAAGCAGCATCTTGCATTCATTAGTAGATTTTATTTTATCATTAATTTTTATCATAGCTAACTTTATTATATCTGCTGCAGTCCCCTGAATTGGAGCATTTATAGCCGCTCTTTCTTGAAATGATCTTAAAGCAAAGTTTTTATCTTTTATTCGTGGAAAAAAACACTTTCGCCCACATAGTGTTTCAACATAACCATTTTTTCTACAAAGCTCTTTTGTATTTTCCATATATTCTTTTATTCCAGAAAACTTATTAAAATATTCTTTAATAAAATTACTTGCTTCGTAGTTTGATATTGATAACTGTTTTGCCAGTCCAAATGCAGAGATCCCATAAATTATACCAAAATTAACAGCTTTTGCTTTTCTGCGTAAATCTTTAGTGACATCTTTGTGTTTGACATTAAAAATCTCTGACGCAGTTAATTGATGTATGTCCTCATTGTTATTGAAAGCATCTTTTAGTTGAGATACGTCAGCCATATGAGCTAAAACTCTTAATTCTATTTGGCTGTAGTCTGCTGCAAAGATTGTTTGGTCTTTATCGGGAATAAACGCTTTGCGAATTGATCTACCTTCATCTGTTCTGATTGGAATATTTTGTAAGTTTGGGTCAGAGGACGCAAGTCTACCTGTGCTTGTAGATGCCATTGCATATGAGGTATGTATTCTACCTGTAGATTTAATAATATGGGCTTGTAAGGCTTCTGTATAAGTATTCTTTAGCTTAGATAGCTGTCTCCATTCAATAATAGTTTCAGCAACTTTATTACCACCGTAGGCAAGATCTTCAAGTACATCTATTCCTGTAGATTTTTCTCCTGTTCTTGTTTTTTTTGGTGGTTTAAGTTTGAGTTTATCAAATAATACCTCTGACAGCTGCTTTGGTGATGCAATATTAAACTCTGTACCAGTATCCTTGTATATCTTGCTTTCTAATTTTAATATTCTCTTTGAAAAATCTGTTGATAGCTTTTTTAAATATTCTTTATCAACTTTTATGCCATTGAATTCCATAGTTTGAATGCAATCAATTAGTGGCTTCTCAATATTAGAATAGATATAATTATTTTTTTCATGGTTTATTCTTTTTTTAAAAAATAAGTAAAGTTTATAAGTAATATCAGCATCCTCGGCCGCATATTTTAACGCACTATTTAGATCAACTTGATCAAATGTGATCTGAGATTTTCCACTTCCTACAACTTCTTTGTATTTTATAGTTTCTTTATTGAGATGTATCTTTGCAAGATCGTCCATACCATGACGATTGACTCCCGCATCTGAAATAAATGACATTAACATTGTATCATCATAGCCAATAACGTCGATACCATATTTTTTTAAAATGGCATTATCATATTTTATATTGTGTCCAATTTTGATAATTGATGAGTCTTCCATTATCGGCTTAAATATTTTAAAGAACTCTTCTATTTTAATTTGCTTTGTTATTATTTGATTAAGCTCATCAGTGTGTTGAAATGGAATATAGTAAGAGGTTTCAAGGCCATAACAAATTGATATACCAATAAGATTGGCTTCTAATATACTTAAAGAGTCAGTTTCTACATCATAAACAAAATGACCTGTATCATAGATATTTGATTTTAATTCCTCGAGTTTTTTTAAGTTATCTATGAGTATATATTTAGTGCTAACATTTTTTGTTGAAATTTCTTTATTAGTATTAACATTACTTTTTTCTTTTTTTTCTAATTTTGATTCATTGATATTTACAGTTTCAAATTTTGCTTCTGGATTTTTTTTTCTAATACGATCTGCTAATTTCTTCAATTCAAGATCTTCTAGAAATGGTACTAATTTCTCAATTGCTAAATTATTATTTTTAAGATCTGCAAGTAATGGGACATCTTTAACATCTTTCTTTAAAGTTACTAACTCCTTGCTTATTCTTATTTGCTCAATGTTATTTTTAATATTATCTCTTCTTTTTTCTTGTTTAATGTCTCCACACTTTTCTAATAATTTTTCAAGATTTCCAAATTCATTTATTAGTTGAGCTGCTGTCTTTATACCTATGCCGGGCGCTCCTGGAACATTATCTGAACTGTCTCCAGCAAGAGCTTGAACATCAATTACTTTATCTGGCCCTACACCAAATTTTTCCTCGACTTCTTTGGGTCCAATATTTTTATTTTTCATTGTATCAACAAGATTTATTTTTTCTGAAACCAATTGCATTAAATCTTTGTCAGATGATACAATTGAAACTTGCCAGTTCTTTTTCACAGCAGCATCAGCGTATGTAGCAATTATGTCGTCTGCTTCGAATCCCCTCGATTCTATTGATTGAATACCAAAAGCAGTCACTGCATCCTTTATAATTTTAAATTGTGGTATTAAATCTTCTGGGGGATCACCTCTATTAGCTTTATAGTCTTTATAAATATCATTCCTGAAAGTTTTCCTTGCACTGTCAAAAATTACAGCCAAGTGAGTTGGTCCGACACTTTTATTAGTATCTTCTATTAGCTTATAAAGCATATTACAGAAACCGTTTACTGCACCTGTTGGTAAACCATCACTCTTTCTATATAATGGCGGCAAGGCGTAGTATGCTCTAAAAATATATCCTGAGCCATCAACTAAAAAAAGATGTTTATTGCTATTCATTTAAAACAATTTAAAAATTTTACTGCAATAAGGGCAAACCACGCTTTCGTTATCGCCCATATCTAGATAAACTTTAGGGTGTCCAAGTGGACCATCAGGACCAGAACAAGTTACTTTTTTGGATGATACTAATTCAATATTTTCATCTTGATTTTTTTTTATTTCTGGAGAATTCATATGTTGAATGATACAAGAAATTACTTTGAAAAACTATATATTCTCTTAATTAATCAAACATATGAAAAGTGAATTAGCAATAAAAGTTAATAATCTTAGCAAGGTTTATAAATCAAGTTCTGATACTAATAAACTTGCATTAGACAATATTTCATTGGAAATAAAGAAAGGTTCAATTTTCGGCTTACTTGGACCTAATGGAGCTGGAAAGTCTACGTTCATTAATATTTTAGCGGACTTAGCAAAAAAAAGTTCTGGCAAAATTGAAGTGCTAAATATTAATCACGAAAGCAATTTAATAGATGCTAAAAAGCTTATGGGAATTGTACCTCAAGAATTAAACATTGATCCTTTTTTTACTCCTTACGAACTTTTAGAAATTCAGGCAGGTTTATACGGTATTAGAAAGAAAGACAGAAAAACCATGGAAATTCTAAAAATGCTTGCATTAGAAGACAAGGCTAAAGCATATGCCAGAACTTTGTCTGGGGGAATGAGGAGACGTCTTCTTATTGCGAAAGCAATGGTCCATGATCCAGAAATATTGATCCTAGACGAACCAACAGCAGGCGTTGATGTAGAGCTTAGAAGTAACTTGTGGGAGAATATTCATAAACTAAATCAAAATGGAAAAACTATAATCATAACTACTCATTATTTGCATGAAGCAGAGGAGCTATGCAATGAAATAGCAATAATTAATGAAGGTAAGTTGATAGCTCATGATACTACAATCAACATAAAATCCTTTTTAGATAAAATAACAGTAATTGTTGATTATAGTGATAACAATTTTGATTTGTCAGGACTTAATGAATTTAATTTAGAGATAAAAATTAAAGATAGGCAAGTTCAAGTTAACTATAAACCCAGTGAAGTTAATTTTAATGTAATACTTAATGAACTAAATTCTTCAGGATCTCAAATAGAAAATATGAGGATAATAGAAACTAAATTAGAGGATGTTTTTCTTCAGCTTACTAAGAAGTAATTTTTCTAGGGAAAAGCTTATCTAGTATAACTGCAAGCGCAGGAAGAGTTGTCATTGCACAAACCATGTTGATTAAAAACATGAATGTCAATAATGATCCCATATCAGCTTGGAATTTTAATGCAGAAAATGACCACGTAGAAACACCAATTGCTAAAGTAATTGCTGTAAAGACAACAGCCGCTCCAGTGTTAGCAAAAGTGTGTTCAAAAGCTTCAGTTATATTCATACCTTCTTTTAGACGCGTCTGGGTTCTATTATATATATAAAATGCATAATCAACACCTACCCCAACCGCTAACACCATCACAGGAAGAGTGGACACCTTTAAGCCTATTTGTGCAAGATCCATAAATGCATAGCCTAACATTGTTGCAAATGTGAGTGGAACTGTGCAACATATTGTTGCTCGCCAATCTAGATAGGTTACAAAAACTAGAATTAAAATAACTATATATACAATTATCATCATTGGAAGTTCACCTTTTTCGATAACTTCATTTGTTGCATACTGAATTCCTACTGATCCACTTGCCAATCTATTTTTAATTTCATCAGACTCAAAAATGATGCTTTCGAACTCTGGGTTATTTTTGAAAAATTCCTTAATGCTTATCTCTGATTGCTTAATATCCTTTACCATATAGTTAACATTATCTTCGAATGAGTCTATGTCTCGATAATAATTAATAAGACCAGGGCCAAGCATAATATTTCTGGTATTGAAGCCGTTCTCATAACCGAAATCAGTAAACTCATCGTCGGTGAATATTTTTGGATTATCAATATTTAATAAATCCTCAATATTGGTTTCTTCACCTCCTAAACTGTCTACTGCAGGTATTACATCTGTGCCTTCCGCAGGCTTTGCAATTAGAGTTTTAAATGTTATCGTGTCATCTAATTCACGAAACTTTTCATTATACTCCTCTATACTTTTAATGACGGTATTTAATGTAGTTGCTTTATGATCTTCCGTGAAAACATAAATGGGCATAATAGAGCATTGTTCATTTATCAACCCAGTTGATGGATCTACAACACTCGTGGCAAAACCCAGTGCTTGCTCATTTCGGGGAAGATAAGACCATTTTAGATTACCCTCAGCATAACCACTTAAAGCTCTTTTTGCGATACTGGAAAGAGAAATTACTTTTGTTACCCCTGGGATATTTTCTAAGTACCAATGAAGATTATTTTGAGCATCCATAACATATGTAGATCTGCACGGATTAACACCTCCTGTGAAAGATGCTTCTGTAATAACTACTAAGACATCTGTCGTAACATTATATCTTTTTGTTATTTCATTTATATCTTGATTAAATCTTGCCTCTGGTCTTAGTTCTGGAGCTCCAGCATGCAGATCTCCAACATGTCTCTCACTCGCTAAATATGCAGCACCTATAAATAGTACTGCACTAACAGAAAGTGTAATAACAGCCTCCTTTGGTCTTGCCAGCTTTCCAAAAAATCCCATAAGGTTTTGTCTATAAGAAATTGCTGATTGAGCTCTAGTTGCAAAACTCTCATTATATCGTGCATATGATGCTGCAAGAGGTAACATAACTAGATTTGTTACAATTTTAAAGGCTACTCCGATAGAAGCAGTTATGCCGAGCTCCTGTATCATTCCTATTGGCAATAAAATTAATGTTCCAAAACCAACCAGGTCGGTAACTAATGCCATTGACCCTGGTACCAGTAATCTGGAAAAAGAAGCCCTAGCTGCATATTCAGCAGTTTGTCCTTCTATAACTTCCTTTGTAATTTGATTTACTTGTTGAATACCGTGAGAAACGCCTATAGCGAAAACTAAAAAGGGAACGAGAATTGCAAGAGGGTCTAATCCAAAACCAAGTATCTTCAGCATACCGAACTGCCAAATAAGAGAGGTTAGCGAGCAAATTAATGGGAGAAATGTCAATGTCCAAGATCTAGAGTACCAATAAACTGCTAAAACTGTAAGAAAGAAGGCTAGTCCAAAAAAGATAACTACATTATAAGCTTCATTTGCAATGTCAGAAATCATTTTGGCAAAGCCAGTTATTTCAACTCTGTAAACACCCGTTTCGTACTGATCTCTAATAGTCTCAATTTCTTGGCCAAGTTTAAGATAATCTAATTTTTCTCCTGTTTTAGGATTGTATTCTGTTAACTCGACTTTAATAAGAGAGGATGTAAAGTCATTTGCAACAATGCTTCCTACGTGGCCACCAGTTAAAACTCTTTCTTTTATATTTTGAATTATTTCTGGTGTAAGTTTTTCAGGTGTAACAGTTCCAGGTATTACTTCCGAACTTTCAAAACCCTCTTCTGTAACCCTCATCACTCTGATATTTGGAGTCCATAAAGATTGCATTGAACCCTGATTTACTCCAGGAAGATATCTTATAGTATTATTTAATTTGAAAAGATTAGATAAATATTCTTTTGTAAATATATCTCCTTTGGTAGTTCTTAAAGCTACAGTAATGCTGTTTGTACCACTAAGATCATCTTGATATTCATAGTACGTTTTTACAAATGAGTGGCTATTTGGTAGCTGTTTTGCAAAACCAGCATCCATTCTTATTTGAACTGCGAAGTAAGCCATTACAATTGTAATTAAGACGAATGCCGCAAGAACAGGAAGGCGAAATTTAAAAAACCAATTTTCTATTTTTTGTAACATTATAAGTATTTATAATAGTGGCTCAAAATATGGAAAAAAACCTTATTTGTACAACTAAATCTTTAAGATTCTTATATAAGTATTATCTCTTTAAGGTGTAATAGAATTATGACATAATCTTTTAATAATTATAAACTATTGATATTTATAATTTATTTTTTAATATTTATGAACATATTCTCATAAATTTCTATGATCATATCTTAAATTGTGTATAATTTGGTCATGACAGAACTACAACGCAAATTAGATTTCGCAAAAATATATGCAAAAGACCAAATCTTTAAACTGAAAAGGATGTGGCAAATGTCGCGTAATGGAAAAAATGCGATGAATAAAGATCCTGCATATAATGCTACGAACCCTAGTCATTTCATACCAATGATAGAAAAAGATAGGTACATTGAAAGAATTGATAGTTTTGATCAGATGATTTCGGCAACTCATAAGCATTTTTGGGACCCAAATGATAAATCATATATTGATTTCGACGAACCATTCGACATGGAAAATGAATATATAGTCGACCCTGATGTCTTTTGTATGGAACTTAGAGTCCCAGCAATCGCTAATAGCTTAACTGAAAAACAAAAAATAAAATTAAATAATGAAAGTTTCAGATGGGTGCTTTCTCAAATTCTGCATGGTGAGCAAGGTGCTTTATCTTTAAGCGCAAGCCTTTGTCATGTATTAAAAGATCCTGGTGCACAAGAATACGCAGCTAACCAAACCCGTGAAGAGGCTAGACATGTTACTGGATTCACTAATTATATAAAAGCAAGATGGGGATCTCCATATCCAGTAGGTCCAACTCTAGGACGAATTTTAGAACAAATTGTATCTTCAGATGTTGTTTATAAAAAAATTGTAGGCATGCAAATGATGATTGAAGGTCTTGCAATGGGAGCATTCGGAATGGCTCACCAAGACACTAATGATCCACTCCTAAAAACTCTTTTGAAATTTACAATGAGTGATGAGGCATTTCATCATAAGTTTGGTAAAATTTGGGCAGACAGAACTGTACCAAAGTTGTCTGAATCAGAAAGATACAAGGTGGAAGATTGGTCAGCGATGATTTTCAAAGATTTACTCTATAATCTTGTTAATCCTTGGGAAAAGAAGGCAATTTATCAAAGTGTCGGCTTAGATCATAAATTTGTTACTAAACATTTTATGCAAGAAATTGATCGAGACTCCGTAATACGCGAAGAAATGATGGAGAGTAACAATATATTCAGGGTATTATGTAAAACGTTACTTAAAGCGAACATCATAACTGAAAGAACGAGAAAAACTTACGCTGAATTTGTTAACATGGAAGAGCTTAATGCTGAAGATGATGAAGTTGCAGGAATTGATATAGCAAATGAAGGATTAGCTCAGCTTGAACAAATCAATAAAGGCCGTAAAGTAGCTTAATTTCTGTAAATTTTATTTTGGTGATTTCTTCTGAAGTATTCTTTGGAGTGTTCTTCGATGCATTTTCAATCTTCTAGCTGTCTCAGAAACGTTTCGATTGCACAACTCATAAACTCTAAGTATATGTTCCCATTTTACTCTATCAGCTGACATAGGATTCTTTGGGGGCTCTGGACTAGATGAATAAGGTGCTTTTAAAGCTGCATCAATGTCGTCTGCGTCAGCAGGCTTAGCTAAATAGTCGCAGGCTCCTTCCTTCACAGCTGCAACAGCAGTTGGAATGTTTCCATATCCAGTAAGCATAACAATTTTACTATCAGATCTTTGCTTTGAAAGTAGAGATACTATCTCTAAGCCATTTCCATCATCCAGCCTTAGATCAACTACAGCATATTTTGGAAATTTCTGAGATAGTGAAGACTTGGCCTCTTTAACCGAAGCAACTCCATATGCTTCGTACCCTTTTCTTTTCATGGCGGTGATCAGTCTATTTCTAAACACATCATCATCGTCAAGTATCAATAGCGACTTATCCAGATTTAAATTATTTTCTATATTATTCATTTTGAAGTCCTAAAGCACTTTTAATTAAAATTACCTGAACACATCCACCTTTATTTTTTCTATTAAGGAATTTAATCTCACCAAGTGACTTTGCAAGTAAGTTCTTTGAAATAAATAAGCCCAAACCAAGACCTTCCTTATTTTTATCCCTATTATTGCGTAAATACGGCTCACCAAGAAATGGGTAAATTTCTGATGCAAAACCTGGACCATCATCGACAATTTCTATTATGATTTTTTCCTGTTCATTTTTTAGACTAATTTCTACAGAATTTATGGCGTACTTAAATGCATTATCTATGATATTAGTTAGAGAGTGCACTAATTCAGCAGACCTGGGTATAACAACTTTTTCTCTCTCAAAATAGTCATCAAAAAATATATGAAATTTTATTTTATTATTATCATACGGGGAAACAATTTCATTTATTAAGCGTACAAAATTTAATTGATTAATAAATTCATTACTTTTATCAGATAAATTATTTGATCTCAGTCGTTCTAATATTTCTTTACACCTCTCTAGTTGAGACTGGATAACCAATAAATCCTCACCTAAGACTCCATCTTTGTTATTGTTAACTAATTCCTTATTGATAATTGAAATTGTTGATAGTGGTGTTCCAAGTTCATGAACAGCTGCTGCTGTTAAACTCATTAAAGCGGAGACCTGCTCTTCATTGGACAATGATAATTGAGATTGTCTTAGAGCCTGTCTTGTTTTCCTTGAGTCTTCTGCAACTCTAAAACAGTAGGCTGTTATAAAGATTGAAGTAATTACTAAGGCTGACCAAATTAAAAATATTTCAAATCCTGAAAAGTCATCTTTGCCTATCCCAAGGGTTATGCTTTCAAGAGGATAGTAATAATAAGCTAAAAAATTGAGGGAGATAATTGCAACCACTGTTATCAGGACTGTTCTTCTAAAATCTAAATAAGTGGCTGCAATTACAAGTGGTGCTAATATCAAGACGCAAAAAGGATTTGTTAGTCCTCCAGTTAAATACAGTAGTGAGACTAATTGGATTAGATCAAAAACCAAATAAAAGAAAGTTTCATTATAGTTTAGAATTTTTGTTAGAGGATATAAAACGCTTACAGCTATATTAAGCATTACGCTAAGTAAGATTAGTAAAATGCAGATATAAATATTAAAAACTATCTGGAAATAGAAAAAAGCAATAACGACAGCAGAGAATTGGCCAAGCACTGCTATCCAACGAATAAGATTGAGTGTTCTTAATCGTAAATTAATGTCTTCATTTTGTGATAGTTCAAGAGAATTTTTCAAGGTAAATTTAAAAGTTAAAATATTTATATAATAATTTATAGTTGCATTATGGCTAGCAAATCTCAAAAAAATTTTTATCTAAAATATAAAAATACTGCCATTGATATCATAGTCAAAAAAAATAAATTATCACGCAATTATAAATTTACTTTTGATAAAAAACACTTGAGAGGATTGGTTTCTATACCAAAATATGTTGGTTTTAATGAAGGGCTGACATTTGCTAAAGAAAATACTGAGTGGATATATAAACAAGTAAGTTCACTCTCTCCTCTAATATTCATAGAGAATAATTCTAATATTTTATTTGAAGGAAGAACAAAAAAAATAATTTTTGTAAACGATATAAATGCAAACGTCATTACTACAAAAGATAGTTTAGTTATTAAGGGAAAAGATAATAAACATAAACTTATTCTAAAAGATTGGATACAAAAAAGAACTCTTTCTATCTTGGAAAATGTAATTGAAAATTACTCTAAAAATTTAAAAGTCCACGTAAAAAAAATAAGGCTATCCAGTAGTTATAATTATTGGGGTTATTGCAATTCAGCTGGTGTTATTAGTATTAATTGGCGTCTTATTTTTGCTCCTCTAGAAGTCATGCATTATATTGTTGCTCATGAATTGAGTCATTTAATTGAATTTAATCACAGCGACAAATTCTGGCATCAGGTAGAAAGTTTGTGTCCTGATTTTAAGAAACAAATTAAATGGATAAAGAAAAACGAAAATTACCTATATCGGGTACGATTTGATTAAATATCTAAATTAGTAACACTCTCAGCACGACTTTCAATAAATTCTTTTCTTGGAAGAACATTTTCTCCCATTAAGTCTTCGAAGATACCTTTTGTTGACTCTTCATCGTCAATCTTGACTTGAATTAAGGATCTATTGTTGGGATCAAGTGTTGTTTCCCATAACTGTTCAGGGTTCATCTCACCTAAGCCCTTATATCTCTGCATTGTTAAGCCTTTTTTACCATTATCATTAATCGCATCTAATAATTGTGAAGGTGAATAAATCTCAATTTGATCTCCTTCTTTATTCATTAATGATCCAGGAGACTCAAACAACTGTAAAATGTCACTATAATTTTTATTGAGGTTTTCAATTAATTGAGAATGGAGTAAGTCATTGTCAATATTAATGATATCTTCTACACCTCTCAGTTCTCTTCTGAACATAAAGCCATTTTCTTTAGAGTATTCACCTTTCCATCCACGATCAAAATCAGGTCTACTAATATTTATCCTTTGAGCAATGTAATTTGAGGCTTCATTTGATTTTTCTTTAGAGTCTAAAAATTTTTCTGTATTCAAACATCCTGCAATTGCAATTTGTTCGAGGACTTTTTGATCGTATCTATCTGGTATTTTATTGAAAAGATCAATTATTTCTCCAACCTTAACAAGCATATTAGTGAGGTCCTTGCCAAAATACTCATTTTTAAGTGCTGTTTTAAACAAATAATCTTTAGTTCCATATTTGATAAGAGATTCTTGAAGTGCATTTTCATCGCTAAGATAATGCTCTTCCTTTCCTCTTTTAATTTTAAAAAGAGGTGGTCTGGCTATATATAAATTTCCGTTTTCTATTAGACTCCTCATTTCCTTAAAGAAAAATGTTAACAAAAGAGTCCTAATATGTGATCCATCAACATCAGCATCTGTCATGATAACAACCTTATGATATCTTAATTTATTTAAATCGAATTCTTGATTACCTATACCTGTGCCAAGAGCAGTTATTAGTGTTCCAATTTCGGTTGAACCTAATATCTTGTCTGTCCTTGATTTCCAAGTGTTGAGAATTTTTCCTCTTAAAGGAAGTATTGCTTGAAACTTTCGGTCCCGTCCTTGCTTAGCAGAACCTCCAGCAGAATCTCCCTCGACAATAAAAATTTCTGAAAGAGATGGATCTTTTTCCTGGCAATCCGCAAGCTTTCCAGGGAGATTGGTAATTTCTAAAGCAGATTTTCTTCTTGTTAATTCTCTTGCTTTTCTTGCAGCATCCCTTGCTTCAGCAGCTTTTTGAATTTTACGTACTATTTCTTTTGATATATTTGGATGTCTTTCAAACCAGTCTGTTAATCTTTCATTAACAATTCCTTCTATCACTGGCCTTACTTCTGAGGACACTAATTTGTCTTTAGTTTGTGACGAGAATTTAGGATCTTGAACTTTTACTGAAATTACTGACGTCAAGCCCTCTCTAATGTCATCACTATTCGGTTGAACGCTTTGCTTCTTAGAATTTTTACTTCCATCAAGATAACCATTTACTACTCGAGTAAGAGCTGAACGAAAACCTGATAAATGAGTGCCTCCATCTTTCTGTCGAATATTATTCGTAAATGTTAATATTTGCTCATAATAGCTATCATTCCACCAAAGAGCACAGCTAAATTCAATTTTATTTTTTATACCTTCAATAAAAATTGGTTTTTCGATTAATGATTTTTTCGATTTATCTAAATATTTAACAAACTCACCAATACCTCCCTCGAAATGAAACAATGTTTCTTTTTTATCGGCTGATCTATTATCTAAAAATACAATTGTGATTTCAGAATTTAGGAACGCCATTTCTCTAAATCTTTGTTTGAGAACTTTGCTATCAAATTCAATATTTGAGAATATTTCTTCGTCAGGAAAAAATGTTATTTTTGTACCATTGCGTTCTACGTTTTTATCTATCTGACTAAGGGGATTGATTGCATCACCATGATTAAATTCAATATAATGCTCACATCCTTGTCTAAAAATATTGAGACTTAGTTTTGATGAAAGTGCGTTCACTACTGAAACTCCAACTCCATGCAGTCCACCCGACACTTTGTACGAGTCTTGGTCAAATTTGCCTCCGGCATGCAATTGCGTCATGATAACTTCTGCAGCAGAAATTTTTTCTTCGGGATGAGTATCCGTTGGTATTCCTCGACCATTATCTTCAACTGAAACAGATCCATCGGAATTTAATGTGATAGAGATTCTATCACAATATCCTGCGAGGGCTTCATCAATTGAATTGTCAACAACTTCAAATATCATATGGTGAAGACCACTGCCATCGTCTGTATCACCAATATACATACCAGGTCTCTTTCTGACTGCCTCGAGACCTTTTAATACTTTGATTGAATCTGCGCTATAGTTTTTAGAAGGTGTATTCACTAAATTATTATATAATATTTTTCATCTCAAAGAAAACTGTTTGATCAGTAATATTTGCAAATAAGTCTCTTGAAACACCTGAAAACAAAACTTGAGATTCTAATTTTGATAATTCTTTAAAAAGGTATTCCTTATGCATATCATCTAAATGGGCCATGGCTTCATCAAGTAATAATATAGGTGAGCGGCCCAAGTTCTTATTTTTAATCAAGTATGCAACTGAAATAATAATTGATAGCAAGATTGATTTTTGTTCCCCAGTTGAACAGTTTTTAGCTTCAATATCACGTTGATTATTATTCCAAATAGAAATATTGACCTTGTTTATGGTATATGTGGTTTTATTTAATTCTGTATCCAATGCTCTTTTAGCTTCTAAAGCTGAGCTATATTTACTAACGAACTTTTCCTTATCGTCTAAAAACTCACCCAAACTATCTAATTCATGAACAAGTTCTATTAAACATGAAGTGAATGGCTTTTTAATTTCTGAAAGCTGGTGATTTAAGATTTTCATGAAATTCATTCTGTCATTGATTATCACAAATGATATCTCTGCAATTTTATGCTCTAATATGTGCATCCACTCGGACTCATAATTAATTTTTTTTAATAGAGACAGTCTTTCCTTTAATAGCCTTTGCAATTTTGAAAGATTTTTTAAGTGATTATTGTTAACATTGAAGTTTAATCTATCAAAAAAACTTCGTTTTTCAGAATTACTTTGAAGCATAATTTTTTCCATTATGGGAGTAACCCAAAGTATATTTATATAATTTAATAATTCTGAATTATTTATTTTTTCCTCATCTAGAGTGATAAAATTTTTTCTTTTATCCTCGTTAGAAAAACGTCTGTGTAAAATAATATGTCCAGTGTCGTATTTTATCTCTAATTTTATTTCGAAGTGTCCTTCACTATTCTTGAGAAAAGGCATCTCATTCAATTGAGTATTTTTTAATCCCCTTCCAGGAGCAAATAATGATATGGCTTCTAGTAAGTTTGTTTTTCCAGAGCCATTTTCTCCTGTAAGAACAATGAATGTCTTTAAATCAGAAATATGTGTATTCTTATGATTTCTAAAATTAATTAATGTAATTTTTTCAATACTAACATTGGGGTTCATTCAAATACGCATTGGCATTAAAACAAAGAATAAATTTTCGTCAGTTTTATCTAAAATAATAGCAGGTGATATTGAATCGAGTAAGTTTACATCTATTTCATCACCATCAACCTCATTACAGATATCCAGTAGATACCTAGAATTAAAACCAATATCAACTTTTTCATTACTATAACTAATATCAATCTCTTCTTTTGCGGATCCCTTAGATTGACTCTCAACGCTGAGATTTAGTTTATTATTTTCAATTGTTAATTTAATTGCCTTTGATTTTGTTTCCTCATTAATTGCTACAGCTGATACTCTATCAATAGCATTTTTAAGTTCAGAATTATTTGTTTTAAAATTTTTATCATTATTTTGAGGAATAACTTTTGTATAATCAGGAAAAGTGCCATCTATTACTTTTGATATTATTTTCAAATTATTAAATGAGAACTTAATTTTATTTTCATTTAAAGATACGCTTACGTCACCATCAGCATCATCTAATACCTTTCTTAATTCAAAAACTGTTTTTTTAGGTATGATTATTCCAGTAATTTCTTCAGCACCTTGAGGGAGAGGAATATCGTATTGGGCCAATCGATGTCCATCGGTAGCTACGGCTCTTAAAAATTTAATAGAATTACTCTCTGCTTTGTGAAAAAAAATACCATTTAAATAGTATCTTGTTTCTTCATTAGATATCGCAAACTTTGTTTTATCTATCATCCTGCTTAGTTCGTCAGCGCTAATTACAAAATTAGTAGATAAATCTTTATCTGAAAGTATTGGAAAGTCCGAAGTCCTTAACGTAGAAAGATTAAATTTAGACCTTCCACACTTTAATATTAGCTCTGTGTCTTCATCACCCATACTCAGTATTACGTCTGATCCAGAAGGCAATCTTTTAACAATTTCAAAGAAAGTTATTGCAGGAACAGAAATTTCCCCTGAGTTCACTATTTCTGCATCTACTTTGTCGGAACAAAAAATATCTAGATTAGTGGAGGATAGGCTAAGCTCGTTGTTTTCTGCAGATAATACAATATTAGATAATATTGGTAATGTATGTCTAACCTCAACAATTCCATGTATATGATTTAGAGCTTTTAAAAGGTCAGAACTGTTTGCTTTAATTTCCATAAATCTAACTGATTATTATTACTGTAACATATTTCTTCAATTTTTTGAATAATATGAAAACAACTAAACTGATGTGATCATCTGGGTAATTAAATTAATATCCTCATCAAATTTTGGATTATTCTGTTTTAATTCTTCGATCTTTTTAACTGCATGTATTACAGTTGTATGGTCTCTGCCTCCAAATTTTCTACCAATCTCTGGCAAAGATCTAGTGGTCAATTTTTTTGTAAGGTACATCGCCACCTGTCTTGGTCGAGCAAAAGTTCTAATCCTTCTACTTGAAATAAGATCATCAATTTTAATATTAAAATAACTTGCAACCTTATTTTGAATCTCATCGATTGTTATTCTTCGATTGCTAGATTTGAGCAAATCTTTGAGAACTGATTTTGTTAATTCGATATCAATCTTTTTTCCTAATATATTTGAAAAAGTGAATACTTTATTTAAAGCGCCTTCTAGTTCTCTTATATTTGATGTTATTGTTTTAGCTAAAAATTCTAAAATATTTTCATCAAGTTCAAATATACTATTTTTATTTTTTTCTCTTAATTCACTATACTTATTTTTTATTATCGAATATCTCAATTCATATGTTGTTGGCATTATATCAACAACTAAACCTCCTGATAATCTTGACTTCATACGATCATCAAAACTGCTAAGTTCACTTGGAGACCTATCGGCAGATATGATAACTCTTTTATTCAAATCTAATAATGAATTAAAAGTGTGAAAAAATTCTTCTTGAGTTGAATTTTTTCCAATCATAAACTGAATGTCATCTATAATTAAAACATCAGCAGATCTAAATTTCTGTTTGAAAGTCATTGTGTCTTTTTGCCTAAGTGATTTTATAAACTGAAACATAAATCGTTCAGCTGATAGATAAAGTACTTTACTGTTTACTTTCTCTTCACTTATCTGCCAAGCTATAGCATGTAGAAGATGTGTTTTGCCTAGTCCTACTCCACCGTAAACATAAAGTGGATTAAATTCGTATGTATCATCCGAGCAAAGTCTCTTTGCTGATGCAAAGGCAAGTTCATTAGTAGGACCCGTTATAAATTTGTCAAAAGTGAATCTCTCATCTAAAGGCCAATCGTCTGATGAATTTGAATTAAATGAGGCCTTAATCTGATTATTTTCCGAAGATATATCCTTATTCAGGTTAAGCATATTCGAGGTAAGTGCGTTATCTATGCTAATTTTTACTCGTTTAATATCAGGATTTTCTTGATTTAAAAAATAGATAATCTTGTCTAAATAATGTGAAGTAATCCAGTCTCTGATAAACCTTGTCGGAACTGTAAAATATATAATATCGTTATCTAAGTTTTTTATAGATATATTTTTTATCCAGCTATTAAATATTTCATTTCCATATTCAGAATTAAGTTTTTTTAAAACAATATTCCATTGATCTCGGATGCTAGATTTTGAGGGCTGTGCATTTTCTAAATCCTGAAACATTAATTATGAACTCCCTCAATTTTACTCATTAAAATTGTATCCAATTTTATATAAAAGCATAATTTTTTTTTGCACTTTTTTTCATTTGGAAAAACCTATTCCAAAAAGTACTTTCTGAATTTAAACCATAAATTCAGACTAAAAAAAATAATTTGGATAATTAAAATGATTATTTTTAATTGAATAAACCTAGCGTTAATAAAATTGAATCGCAATAAAATTATTACTTACTTGATGATAAATTTTAATATGAAATTAAACTCAATTGTTTCCACGTAACTTCCACTGTGGACCTTAACATACGGAAAAAGTTTGATGAATCTATTTTAGTGATTTTATCTTATTTGATAGTCGAGAAATTTTTCTTGCTGCAGTGTTTTTATGAACAATCTTTTTTGATACAGCAGACATCATCTCGGACTCAGCTGATCTTAGAGCGGCTTTAGCCGCTGATTTATCGCCACTTACAATATTTAGTTCAACTTTTTTGATGAAGGTACGATATCTATTTCTAACGGACTTATTTATGTCTGTTTTATTCGATATTTCTCTTACTTTTGCTTTTGCAGATTTAGTATTAGCCATATTTTTTTCGTATTTACTATTTTTGACAGCTACTACAGTAGAATGTCGATCGCTGGGCTATTACTATGCGTATTATGGGCAACTGACAAGATTTATTTCTACATTTTTTTCCATCACGTCCGTATACTTGAAGTTTATTCTGATAATGGCCTAACTTGCCAGAAATCATCGTATGATCATTGATACTTGATCCCCCCATTTGAATTGATTTTTTCAGTACCCTCTTAATTGAACTAACTAATCGATCACTCTCAGATATTGTCAGTTTGTTCCCTAGTTTAAAGGGACTTATATTTGATAAATATAAAGATTCAGAAGCATAGATATTACCAATACCTACAATATACTTTTGGTTCATGATTATTGACTTAATTGGTGATGATTTATTGCTAGCAATTTCATACAAATAATTTTGATTAAAAGATTTGCTGAGTGGCTCAATGCCCAAATGTTTAAGAAGCTTTTCTTCTAATAGCTTGCTTGTTTCTCTTAGCAATATGCAGCCAAACCTTCGTGGATCTATAAATTGCAATACTAAATCATTGGAAAAATATAACTGAAAATGTGTATGTTTAATCGGTTTTATTTCTTTTTTTTTACCAATAATTATTCTTCCAGACATACCGAGGTGTATAATAAGAGAATAGTCATTCGATAACCTTAAAATTATGTATTTTGCTCGCCTCTTGACATCTAATAGTGAGCTTTTATTAATTTTATTTTTTAGGTTTATTGGCACAGGATATCTGAGTTTTTTGACAAATACCTCTGCGTCTTTGATCTTTAATCCAATAAGTTTACTTTTTATCCCATTAACTACAGTTTGAACTTCAGGCAACTCAGGCATATATTTTTATATATTAATTATTAGTTATAAAATAAAAGATACTTAATTTATCAAATATTTATTAGATGGAAACAAAAGAAGTCTTTAATTCAGTTGCAAGTAAATACGATATTATGAACGATGTAATGTCTATGGGCGTTCATCGGTATTGGAAAGAATTAATGATTGATTGGCTTTCGCCTCATGAAGAAATGAAAATAATTGATGTCGCTGGTGGCACAGGAGATATTTCAAGACGCTTCCTTAAAAGAGTTAATGGAAAAGGTAAGGCTATAGTCTGTGATCCAAATGAAAATATGGTTGCAGCTGGAAAAAGAATAAAGCAGTATTCAAATGATATTGAGTGGGTAGTCGCACCAGCTGAGGAACTTCCTTTTGAAGATAATTCTTTTGATGCTTATTTAGTTTCTTTTGGTGTTAGAAATTTTAGTGATCTTAAAAAGTCCTTGCAGGAAGCGAAAAGAGTTTTGAAGCCCGGTGGTAGATTTCTATGTCTTGAATTTTCTAAAGTTAAAAATGAATCTTTATCCAGGGTATACAACTTATATTCTTCATTAATTCCGATATTTGGGAAAGTTATTGTTGGCGATGAAGAGCCTTATAAATATTTAACTCAAACAATTAAAGAATTCCCATCACAAGAAGAGTTTCTAGAAATAATTAAAAGTTCAGATTTTGTAACAGTTGATTACCGCAATATTTTTAATGGAGTAGTTGCAATGCATTCAGCAGAAAAGAAAGAATTATGATAAATAATTTTTTTTTTCTATTAAAGATAATCAGAATATTTAAAGCACACGACATATTACGACTAATAGGTCATAATGTAAGATACAAAATTATTTATACAATAATCACTCAACTTTTGTCTATAGGAGTTTCTAAAAATAAAGAACTAGTGAATGACTCAGACGGAGTTAGGGTTGCTAAAGCATTAAATGAGCTAGGCCCCTCTTTCATCAAATTGGGCCAGCTAATTTCAACACGGCCAGACATTGTTGGAAATACTATTGCAGATGACTTGTCTATTTTAAGAGATAATTTACCCCCTTTCTCAAAGGACACTGCGATTAAAATAGTAGAAAGTGAGTTTGGTACAACTATAGATAAGGTATTTACTGATTTTAGCGAACCAATTGCTGCGGCATCTATAGCTCAAGTTCACTTTGCAAAAATAAATAATAATGGGGTTGAAACTGAAGTGGCGGTTAAAATACTCAGACCTCAAATTGAAAAAACCATAGAACAAGAAATGTCACGCCTAGAATGGCTGACTTCTTTCATGGAGAATTTTAAGGAATTTGAGAGATTAAGGCCTAATTCAATTATCAAAAAAGCAAAAGAAGTAATCAAGTTTGAACTGGACTTGAGATATGAGGCAGCAGCTGCATCAGAACTTAGAGAGAATACTCAATTAGATGGGAGTTTTTATGTTCCACTAGTTTATTGGGAAAAAATTACTCAAAAAATACTTACCATGGAGAAAATTAATGGAATTCCAGCTGATAAAATCGAAAAACTTAATGAAAATAATTATGATATCAAAAAATCAGCTGAGAATTTAATAGTAAATTTTTTAAGACAGTCAATCAGAGATGGTTATTTCCATGCGGATCTTCATCAAGGTAATTTATTTTTAAATAAAAATGGAAATTTACTTGCAGTAGACTTTGGAATTATGGGAAGGCTTGATAAGAAGAATAGATCTTACCTAGCAGAAATTATTTACGGATTTATAAAGCAAGATTATTATTTGATAGCTAAAATTCATCAAGAAGCTGGACTAATTGATAAAAGTCAATCTACTGAAGATTTTTCACAAGCTTTGAGGTCAATTGGAGAGCCTATAATTAATCAAAAAGCAAAAAATATTTCTATGGGCAATGTATTAATTCAACTTTTTGATATAACAGAACAATTTAATATGTTTTTACAACCTCAACTTCTTTTGCTGCAAAAGACTATGATTACTGTTGAGGGCGTAGCAAGAAAACTAGATCCTGAAATAAATTTCTGGGAAGTTTCTAAACCTGAAATAGAAACTTGGCTTAAAGATGAGCTGGGAATAAAAAATAGATTAAAACAAACACAGGAAACACTTCAAAGTATTGCACGTAAAATGCCAGATATTCCCGATTTTATCTCAAGAGCCGATCAAGCTTTTAATATTATCACTGAAGGAAATTCAGATAATACACCCCGAAAGACTAATAGAAAGTACTTTATAATTGGCGGAACAGTCTTAATTTCGAGCTTGGCTTTAATTATATCATTGATATAAAATACTTTTTTATAGTTGTATTTACTTTTCAAGATAAACAAAAAAGTATAACTCTACGGAATGAATAAAACAAAAAAGGTATTGTTAATCATTACTGGTGGTATTGCCGCTTATAAATCGCTTGAGATAATAAGGGGTCTTAAAGCCAATAACATTGATGTTACTTGTATTCTAACAAAATCAGGTTCAGAATTTGTAACACCCTTATCCATTGAGAGCTTATCAGAAAATAAGGTTTATACAGATCTATTCAACTTAACTGATGAACATGAAATGGGCCATATACAACTTTCCAGACAGGCTGACGTCATTCTTGTTGCGCCTGCAACAGCAAACATCATGTCCAAAATTGCGTATGGGAATACAGACGATTTAGCATCAACTGTTTTGGTGGCTACAAATAAACCCATAATTGTTGCACCAGCAATGAATGTAAGAATGTGGCTTAATAATGCAACACAAAGAAATATTCAAACTCTTAGGAATGACGGCATAAAATTTGTTGGACCAGAAAATGGTGAAATGGCCTGCGGGGAATATGGTGAAGGCCGAATGAGTGAACCAAGTGAAATTATAAAATATACAAATGATTTTATTAATAGTTTAGATTTCAAACCACTTAAAGATTTCTCAGCTCTTGTTACATCAGGGCCAACAAGAGAAATGATAGACCCTGTAAGATTTATTTCCAACGAGTCTTCTGGAAAGCAGGGCTACACAATTGCAGAAAAATTATCATCATTGGGTGCCTATACAACTTTAATCTCTGGACCAACTAAATTATCTGATCCTAATGTTGATAAGGTTGTTCATGTGTCATCAGCTGATGAAATGATGTTCGAATGCGATAGAGCGTTACCTGTAAATATTGCCGTCTGTGCTGCTGCAGTTGCTGATTATAAAGTTATGAAACAAAGTGAAACCAAAATTAAGAAAAATGGATCAAGGTTAGATATCACTTTGGAGGAGAATCCAGACATTTTATCCAGATTAAGCAAACGTAATGATAATAGACCAGACCTTGTAGTTGGCTTTGCAGCTGAAACTGAGAAACTAGAGGAAAATTCAAAAATTAAATTGAAAAAAAAGGGCTGTGATTGGATTCTCGGTAATAATGTTTCAAACGGTAAAGTTATTGGTAAAGATACAAATGAGATTCATTTTATATCTAAATCTGTAACTGAAAACTGGAAGCAGATGCGAAAAGAGGAAGTTGCTGAAAAATTATCTCATAAGATAGTTCAGCATCTAAAAAGTTAGAAACTTGTCCACTAAAAAAAATTCTATACTCATTAAAAAAATATCTGATATTGAAAACTTTGAATTACCTAAATATCAGTCAGAAGAGGCTTCAGGAGTTGATTTATGTGCCTCAATAAAAAGTGATATTACAATAGCACCATGGGAAAAAG
>CABZHU010000001.1 GCA_902525575.1 uncultured Pelagibacteraceae bacterium | reverse complement strand
CAGATAAATAAACAAGGCCTTGAGGTTTTTGGTTATAGCTTAGGCCAATATATATCTGATGTAAAAGGAACCGGATCTTCAATTGTAGTTGGTCATGATTATAGATCATACAGCGAAGAGGTAAAATATCATGTCGTTAAAGGTTTATTATCCTCAGGTTTAAAAGTGATGGACGTCGGACTTTCAGTGTCACCAATGGTTTATTTTGCTCAACATCATTTAAATACAGATAGTTTAGCCATGATAACTGCCAGTCATAATGAAAATGGCTGGACTGGAATTAAAAGTGGAATAGAAAAATCACTTACTTTTGGGCCTGAAGAAGTAAGCTCAATTAAAAAAATTGTTGATAACAATCATAACGCAAAGATAGAAAATAATGGGATTTACCAATTTATTCGAGGGGTGAAGGATGAATACATTAAATACCTCTCTTCAGATGTAAAAATTAAACAAGGAATCAAAGTTGTTGTTGCATGTGGTAATGGAACCGCCGGAGCATTTGCGCCGGAATTACTGAAACTATTGGGCTGTGAAGTGATTGAGTTACACTGCGATTTAGATTTTAAATTTCCACACTATAATCCAAACCCCGAAGACTTAGTAATGCTCAAGGACTTATCAGAAAATGTCATTAAACATAATGCTGATATAGGCTTTGCTTTTGACGGTGATGGTGACCGGCTTGGTGTAGTTGATGATAAAGGGGAAGAGATATTTTCTGATAAAATAGGTTTATTACTATCTGAGTTTTTGTCAGATGGTTATCCAGGATCAAAATTTGTAATCGATGTGAAGTCCACAGGACTTTATTTTGAAAGTTCCATTTTAAATGAAAATAATTGTGTAATCGATATGTGGAAAACAGGACATTCTCATATAAAAAGAAGAGTGAAAGAAATTGGCGCGCTATGTGGTTTTGAAAAAAGTGGTCATTTTTTTATTAATGAGCCATTGGGACTAGGTTTTGATGATGGATTAAAATCTACCTGTTTAATGCTTCAATATTTGAGTAATGGCATAGATAAAAAACTATCAGATAAGAAATTAGAAATTAAAAAGACTTTTCAGTCACCAACGATGGCTCCTTTCTGTGAAGATGGTGAAAAATATCAAGTTGTGGACTCAATTATTAAAAAAATTACTGAAATAAAAGAAAAAGGGGGAACAGTTGGTGGTCAAAATATTGAAAAAATAACAACAATAAATGGTATTCGGTTTGAACTTTCAAATGGTTCATGGGGACTGGTAAGAGCCTCATCGAATAAACCGTCTTTGGTCATTGTTATTGAAAGCTATGAATCCAATAATGAAGTCAAGCTAATCTTTAATTATATAAATGAACTTCTCGACCAGACAGGTAAGGTCGGCAAATATGATCAAACATTAATTGGTTAATGATAGCCATTCTAAATAGAATCTGATCGACATAAACAAGATAAACATTCCAAAGAGAAGATTTAACTTACTTTTTGATAAATAGTGAGCAAACTTAACTCCAATCGGTGCACCTATTATCGTTATAGGTGTAATTAATACAAGTCCAACAAGGCTTACATAACCAAAAGATAAGGGTAAATCGACATTGTTTTGTATGCCAGCAATCATAAATCCTATTGTGCCAGGTACAGCAACTATGGTCCCAATTCCTGCGGCAGTTCCAATCGCTTTGTGAATTTCAAAATTATATAGTTTAAGTATAGGGATACTTATTGACCCACCACCTACTCCAATAATCACTGAAAGAAATCCAATTACTGAACCGAATCCATGACCAGTCAAATTTTTAGGAAAAGAAGAGGATAGTCTCCATTTATCTTGCCAGAAAAAAAACTGCGCTGCGACAAATAATAATATTATTGAATAAATCAAAATAAGTGAGCTTCCTTCCAGATAAGACACTGCAATAGAGCCACAAGTAACACCAACAATTATAGAAACAAATATAAACCTTAATAAATCTATATTTACGGAATTCTTCCTAGCATGACTCACTGCGGAGATAATTGATATTGGAACGATATTTGCAAGTGATGTTCCAACTGCTAAATGCATTCTTATACTTTCATCTACCTCAGCTAGAGTAAAAATATAATATAGCGCGGGCACTACGACGACGCCTCCTCCAATGCCAAAAAGACCCGCTATAAAACCAGCAAAAATACCAGTACTGATCAATAAGGAAATAGAAAAGAACAAGTCGCCTGAAGCGACATTGCTAAAGATTGTACTGAACACTTAACTAATATTAGTTTTTACCAGACGGTAACTCATTGAAAGGCAGTTTTTTATCTGACCTTTCATCTTGTGGTAGACCTAGGACTCGCTCTGCAATAATATTTCTTAAAACTTCGTCAGTACCACCAGCGATTCTCATAGCAGCAGAGAAAAAATAACCGTTTTGGAATAAGTTTTTAAGAATTGGATTTTGATCTTGGTGAACCATGCCTGACATGTCCATCAAGTCTAGTGCATAAGATGATACATCTTGCATTTTCGATGCTGTGACTAGTTTACTTATTGAGAGCTCAGGTCCAGGTGTTTGGCCTTTTGATAAAGCAGTCATGCTTCTGTATTTAGTATATTGCAAACCGCGCGATTGGATATACCAGTCTGCCATTTTTTGTCTTACTTCACTATTTTTTACAGCAAGGCCATCTTCAACTTCAATTTCTTTAGAGGCTTCAAAAATTTGATCAAAGTCTAAGCCTGGAGGATCCCCTACCGCTAATCTTTCATTCATTAGAGTAGTAAGTGATACTTTCCACCCATCACCCTCCGCGCCAATTCTTTGACTGTCAGGAATACGAACATCATTAAAGAAAACTTCATTGAAATTAGCTGAACCAGAAATTTGTTTAATAGGCTTAGCTTCAATTCCTGGTGTTTTCATATCAACATAAAAATAGGTAAGTCCCTTATGTTTTAGGGCAGTAGGATCAGATCGTGCCACAATCATTCCGTAATCGGCAAAATGGGCTCCTGAAGTCCAAACCTTTTGGCCATTTAATACCCATTCATCACCATTTTTTTCTGCTTTCATTCTAATGCCAGCTAAATCCGATCCTGCTGACGGTTCAGAAAATAATTGGCACCAAATTTCTTCACCTGTAATCATTTTTGGAAGGAATCTTTTTTTGTCCTCATCCTTACCCCAAGCCATCATCGTTGGTCCGAGCATGCCTATTCCAATTTCAAAATATCCTGAGTGAACAAAATAGTCGTGTTCTTCTTGAGCGTATATAACTTGTTCTATAGGTGTTCCTCCATAACCTCCAAATTCCTTTGGCCATAAAATAGCAGCAAATCCAGCATCAGCTTTTTTTCTTTGCCATTCTTTAGCATTGTCTAGCGCTACCTTTGCAGCATAGTCGCCTTTTACAGTTTCTGGTGCTCCAGCGCTTGAAATAGAAGATCCTGAGTCACCCTTTGGCTTTGTAGCTAGAGTAGATCTTTTTTCTGCATTTGCTTCTAGAAAAGATCTTACCTTTTTTCTAAATTCAGCTTCCTGTGGTGTGTCGTTAAAATCCATTTTTAAACTATATTCCTTTTTTCAAGATTTGAAATTAAATTTTCTTTCCACTGGCGGATACCACCAATATTTAAAGAAAGTAGTTTCGATCTTCGATAAAACAAGTGGCAGTCATATTCCCAAGTAAACCCAACACCTCCATGTATTTGAATATTTTCCTGAGACGCGTAATTGTAAGCTTCTGAAGCACTCACCCTTGCGCCAGCGGCTGCAATTGGCAATTCATTTGAGTCTGTGCTTAATGCCCAGGCACCATAATAAGCATTAGATCTTGCTAATTCAATTTTGACATACATGTCAGCCATCTTATGCTTTAAAGCTTGAAAGGCACCTATCTGCTTACCAAAAGCGAATCGCTCAAGTGAATATTTTTTTGCTTCATCAAGTGAGACTTGTGCCCCACCCACTTGCTCAAAAGAAAATAAAACAGCTGCTCTATTAAAAATATTATCAATCATCTCCCATCCACTTCCTTCGTCGCCGAGCCTTTCACATGCAACATTTTTCAAATCTACTGTGCAAGCTGGTCTCGTGGGATCGATGGTGTCTAAGTTTGCAATATTTACGCCTGGGTCATTTCTATCAATAATAAAAAGAGAGAGAGAATTATAATTTGAGTTACTGTCAGAATTTGCTGCAACAATGATATAGTCTGCTGATTCTCCATCAGAAACAGGATTTTTAGATCCATTTAATTTATCTGAAGCATGCTGTGTCTTTATATTATTGGGTTTTGGTTTCCCATTAGTTTCTGATAAAGCAAATGTCCCAATTTTTTTCCCAGATGCAATGTGTGATAAATATTTTTTCTTTTGTTCATCTGTACCATACGATTTTAAAAATTCAGCAAAGATATATATCGAAGAAGAAAATGGTGTGGGCGCAAGAGCTCTGCCTAACTCTTCAGCTATTACACATAATTCTAACATACCTAGACCAAGTCCCCCGTATTCTTCAGGTATTGCAGTGCCAGTCCAACCTAATTCGGAAATTTGTGACCAAAGATCAGCATCATAGTTTTTCTGATTATCTTCTAGAATATTTCTTACAGACTTACGGTCGCATTTATCTTGTAAAAACTTTCTAGCTTGATCGCGCAAAAGCTTTTGATCATCTGAAAAGTCAAAATTCATGGTAATTATTCTTTAGGAGTGTTGTCTTCTTTAATGTCAGATGTAACTTCAGGTAACTCTTCGACATTAGTGGCTTCATTTTCATTAGTATCTTCTAGCTGATCACTCGCAGTAAAATTTTCTTCTTCAGAGGATGGATTTTCTTCAATTGGATCAACTATAGTTTGACCAGTTGTTTCCTCATGCGCTATTTCAGTACTTTTTGCAATAGGAGCTTCAGCTTCTGATGTATCCAATACATCATGAGGGTCATCAAGATCTGGAGATTCATTTATATCTGTTGAACTCATAGAAGATACTTCTACATCACTCACCGTATCTTCAATTGGTTTAGCTCTCGTTTCAACTCTAGGGGATCTTGCAGTAAATTTACGAGTTGCAGACTTTTCCATTTCTGATTTGGACAATCCGCCTTGATACATCTGCCTGAACGTATCATTATCCACTTCCTCTAATTCCTCTTCTTCTTCATAATCTGGAATTTGTCTTAGCTTAGAAACAATACTTTCTTTTAACTCTTCAGCTGTAATCTTAGATTCGCTGATTTCCCTTAGGGCTATTACAGGCTTCTTGTCATTTTCAGGATCAACAGCGGGAGTAGCCCCTCTACCCAATTGAACTGCTCTTTCTTTAGCAAGAATAACCAAGTCATACTGATTATTAATAAGTTTTATGCAATCCTCAACGGTGATACGAGCCATATAATTATTTGAAATTGAAGTTGCTTTTTATTGTAATATATAAATAAATCAAGCTTTATATGATTAAAAAAGTAACACGTGCAGATAGTCCATGCGTCAAAATATGTAAGTATAATGAGGCTTTTATGGACGGCAAGGTCTGTATTGGGTGTTTTAGAGAGCAGTTTGAAATCACTAATTGGTTAAGAATGTCCGATGAAGAAAAAGCTTTAGCACTAAAAGACGGTAATGGAAGACGAGAGGAATTTAAGAAATTTGATGCTTGATATTAGTTGGACTTGTAAAGCAACATGGAGGACTTCAAGCTATAATACTTTGTGGTGTCTTCTTGGATGCAGCATTGGAGACTTTGGTACAATATATTTCTTTCAAACAATAGATCATTCCTTATCAATTTATCTTGTGATGCTAATTGCCATATTCAACGGACTAATAACAAGTATATTGTTAGAGACTTTTATTTTAATGAAAAGTTTTCCATTTTCTGAGGCTTTGAATATCGCGTTCAAAATGAGCTTTATTAGCATGGTAGCAATGGAGATTTCAATGAATTTAACAGATCTTATTTTTGCAGGTGGTGTGTTAACCATTACTATTATTCCTTTCATGCTCTTAGCAGGATTTGTCACCCCGCTACCCTATAATTACTATAGGCTTAAAAAATATAATGAATCATGTCACTAAGTAAATGTTGGAAAAAGAATTTGAACTAGAATCTGAAAAGATCGTTACATATAAGAAAGAAAATCCTGGCGCAGATAAATTTTACTTTTCTCATGCAAATGGATTTAGTGGCAAAGTCTACAATAAACTGTTATCAAACATTAGTGATAGTTACGAAGTCATAACTTATGATATGCGTGGTCATGGAAATACAACCCTAAAAGCTGATCCAAGCAAATTAAAATCTTGGTACACTTTTAAAAATGACCTAATAGAACTTATCAAAATAGAAAATAAACCTGTTGTGCTTTCAGGTCATTCAATGGGTGGAACCGCAAGTTTGCTTGTGGCTTTGTCTAATCCTGATCTTGTTAGTAAGTTAATACTTGTTGATCCAGTAATGTTGCCTTTGAGATATATTTTAACTTATAAGTTTTTACAATTTACTGGCCTTTCTCATTTAGTGAATCCACTAGCAAAAAATGCATCTATAAGAAGAAATGGATGGTCAAGTAAAGATGATGCTTTTCAATATTTCTCAAAAAAAAATTTATTTAAACATATTGATGAACAAATTATCAGAGATTATGTTGAATATTGCACCTATACTGACCAAAATAATGAGCTCAAACTTAAATGCGAACCTAGCTGGGAATCAGCTTGCTTCAAGTTGACATCACATGAAGTTTGGTTTGATCTAAAAAGAATAAACATACCTTTAAAAATAATTCTCACTCCTAATAGTGTGGTCTGCAATAAGCTAAGTCAGAAGAGAATTAAGAAATATAACCCTCAAACGGAAATATGCTTTATTGAAGACACAAGTCACATGCTTCCTTTAGAAAAAACCATTGAAGTATCGAGAGAAATCAATAATTTTCTGTAAATTAACTATATCTATTATCTGAATGCCAAATCAGTTAAAATGAAACAATGGATAATTTTTTAGACTTAGTTTCATCAGTTTGGTCACAAGGAGTGTTTGGAATAGATTTCAATAATGTATTGATCGGTATTCTGATTCTTATACTTTTTGTCCTATTCAGATCTTTATTTTCAAAGATTGTTGTTGGAAGATTGAAAGCAATAGTAAAAAAATCTTCAACGCAAATTGATGATGAAGTTTTGGAGGCTTTTGACGGTCCGCTGAGATTTTTTCCAATCGTAATCGGGGTATACATCAGCACTCAGTATTTAAATTTGAACAGCACACTTGAAACAATTGCCGCAAATTTAAATACATCACTCATCACAATTCAAATATTCTGGTTCCTTTATAAAGTAATTGATCCTTTTTCTTTTTTTATTCACAAATTTGGTGAACTGTTAACGTATGATTTAATTGATTGGGGTGTAAGGATACTTAAATTCTTTATCTTTATCATTGGAGGTGCAGCAGTACTTGAAATATGGGGCATAAAAGTAGGACCCATATTAGCTGGCCTTGGATTATTAAGTGTTGCTGTTGCTCTAGGCGCTCAAGATTTATTTAAAAACTTAATTTCAGGAATACTGATCCTTCTTGAAAAAAGATTCCAAAATGGTGATTGGATAAAAGTTGAAAATATAGTTGAAGGCACTGTAGAAAAGATTGGGTTTCGCTCAACACTTGTAAGAAGATTTGACTCCTCACCAGTTATGGTCCCTAACTTTAATTTTGCTGAAAATGCCGTAACAAACTTTAGTAATATGAAAAGTCGTCGAATTTACTGGACCATTGGGTTAGAATATCGAACAACTCACGATCAGCTAAAAAAAATAAGAGACGAGATTGAAGAGTATTTAACAGATAATGGAAATTTTGTTAAATCAACAGAACAACCGTTGTTTGTTAGGATAGAAAAATTCTCTGACAGCTCTATTGATTTATTAGTTTATTGTTTTGCTACCACTACAAATTGGGGAGAATGGTTAGAGATAAAAGAAAACTTAGCATTTGAGATTAAAAGTATTGTTGAAAAGAATGATGCTGGCTTTGCTTTCCCTTCTCAATCCATATATATAGAAAAAGGATCTACCTAAAAAGACTCCTTTTGAAAAAGCTCTTTTTGATTAAGGGTATCTTGTGCATAGTATTTTTTAATCATACGCATTGAATTAGACTCTTTGTTTTTAATGATATCTTGTAGAAAATCTAGATGAACTGCTTCGCTATCACCATATAAATTAAATTTTCCACGTCTGTTTAAGCCCTCTGAGGAAATTTTGACTATTCGTTCTGCCAACTCCCATCCTTCAATATTATTAATATTTGAGTTAAGGCCATTCTTTAAAACGTCTACTCTAAAATTCATTAAATCAGTGTAATCCAACTGTCTTGTGATACTCAAAGCCTCCTCGAGAGAAGTCTCATCATAGAGGATGCCTGTCCAAAAAGCAGGCAATGCACATAATGTGTCATACCCACCTGCATCAGCTCCTCTCATTTCAATGAATGTTTTTAATCTTACTTCGGTGAATATGGTAGAAATATGATCAGCCCAATCTTTGATCGTAATCTGATCTCCAGGAAATTCGCTATGCCTACCCTCAATTAAGTCTGAGAATGAATAATCTGTACATTTTATATAATTACCATCCCTGATGAGGGCATAAACAGGAATATCTAAAGCAAAATCTACATACTTTTCAAAGCTCATGTTTGGCTCAGTAAAAAATTTGGGTATGCCCGTCCGATCTGCATCGGTTCTTGTCCACACATGTCCTCTATAACTTTCAAAACCTGATGGTTGGTTATTTCTAAATGGTGAGTTAGCAAATAAGCCTGTCACTAATGGTTGAAGTACAGATGAAACATTGATTTTTTTACCCATATCTTCTTCTGAGGTAAAATCAAAATTTGCTTGCACAGTTGCAGACTGATACATCATCTCTAAACCCAATCCGCCGAGCGACCTCATATAGGGAGTCATAATTTCTGCATATCTCTTTTTGGGAACCATGGGTATTTCTTCTAGTGTTCCTATAGGCAAGAAGCCAATACCTAGAAATCCAATATTATATTTTCTTTCTAAGTTTTTAGTTAAATCCAAATGACTATTGATTTCACTACATGTTTCATGAACTGATTTGAGTGGAGCACCAGATAACTCAAATTGACCTCCAGGTTCAAGAGTTATGCTTGCATTATTTTTTGTGAGGGCAATTGTATTTTTACCTTCTTTAACTTCTTTCCAGCCTTCTTTTACAAAATCTTGAAAGATAGTTTGTATACTCACATCGCCATCATAAGGGATTAAAGATAAATCATTTTGCTTAAAAATAAATTTCTCGTGCTCAGTGCCGATCCTGAGAGTGTCATCTTTTTTTACTCCTTCACTGAAGTAGTTTATTAAATCTTTTTTATTAATCATTATATATAATGTTCATGACTAGTGAGGAAGCGACAACCCCAGCTGTTTCAGATTTAAGAATATTGCTACCAAGGGTTACTGGCACAGTATTCTTTATACTCCCTAAATCTGTCATTTCGTTTGGGGTAAAGTCACCTTCAGGACCAATTATAATTCCTATACTTTCATTAAGCGATAAATTTATTTTATTAATTAAACTAGTATTTTTTTCTAGTGAGCAAAAGATAAGCTTATCATGATTCATAGTTTTAATCATTTCGCTAAAAGAAATTAAATTATTTAATGAAGGCAAATTTACTCTACTGGACTGCTCGGAAGCCTCTATAGAGATAAGCTTTAATCTCTCAAGATTAATTTTTTTATTATTTGTTCTCTCCATTAATACTGGCTGGAAAGAAGTGATCCCAATCTCTGTGCATTTCTGTACCATAAACTCCATGGCAGTTCTCTTTATTGGTGAGAAAAATAGAGTTACACTGTGTCTATCGATCTCATTTTTCTTACATTCCATTAATTTAAGTTTACACGCGTTTTTAGCATTGCTTACAACTTCAGCTATACATTCATATTTTTCATTGAAAAGAGAAATATGGTCACCGATTTTACACCTAAGAACATTGTTTAAATAATGAGATTTTTCATCACCTAAAGAAACTGTCTCTCCTGTCTTTAAGTTTGAAGTTATAAAAATTCTATTTTTTATCTTATTCATTTATATATATTAAATTCATAATATTAGTTTTGAGGAAATACAAGTTGCAGAAGTATATTCATTTATTAAGACTCCATCAGCCCAATGGATTTATATTACTAATGTTACCATGTTTTTGGGGAATATTTGCAGCTTTTAACTCGTTTAAAGATATACATAACAATCTTAACACCATTTTCTTATTTGCCATTGGCTCGGTCGTAATGAGATCTGCAGGTTGTATTATAAATGATTTATTTGATAAAGATTTTGATCAGCATGTAAGCAGAACATCAAAAAGGCCCATAGCAAGTGGAGCCATCAGCTCAATTGAAGCAATCACAATATTTTGTCTTTTGTGTCTAGGCGGACTTGCAATATTACTTTCCTTAAACAAAACGGCAATTACTGTCGGATTTATTTCATTTTTTCTGTTTATATTATACCCTCTAATGAAAAGGATTACATATTGGCCACAGTTATTTCTTGGTCTAACTTTTAATATCGGAGTTATTATTGGATTTGTATCCATAAATGGGGATATTTCTTTATCTATTTTCTTCTTATATCTTGCAGGAATTTTTTGGACTTTAGGTTACGATACGATATATGCGCACCAGGACCGGGAGGATGACTTAAGAATCGGAATAAAATCAACGGCTATTTTGTTTGGAGATAATTCCAAATTATGGATTTCTGCTTTCTATTCTTTAATGATTGTTTGTCTGTTAATCTTTGGCCAATTATCTGATTTTGAATACTTATATTACACTGCACTTGTTCTCGTAGGAATTCATTTGTTATTTCAATTATTCAAACTAGATATTTATAATAGTGATGTGTGTCTAGAAATTTTTAAAAGTAATAGGTATACTGGTGCATTGATTATGTTCTCTTTAGTACTTACACTAATTTAATATATGGATTTTGAAATTGCAGCTCAAAAAATTATTGAAGAGACTCTCAAAAGTGGAGCTACTGAGTGTGATGTTGTACTTGCAAAGGCAAGTGGCAAATCAATCAGTTGCAGAAAACAGAAAATAGAAGATCTTGAAGAGTCAAATGATAGTACTATTGGAATAAGAGCACTGGTTGATCAGAAACAAGCTTTTGTCTCTTCATCTGAAGTGGATGATGATAATATAGAAACACTTGTAAATAAGTGTGTATCCATGGCAAAATTAGCGCCTATTGATGATACGGCTGTCTTGGGTGACAGTTCATTGTTTGAAAGCGAAATAGGTAATTTAGAACTACATCAAAGTGAAGAGACTAACACTGAAGCTCTAATAGACTCTGTCAAGGAGTGTGAAGAAGCAGCTCTTTCAGTACCTGGTATAAGCAATTCGGAAGGGGCTGGAGCATCTTATTCACAGGGCGAATTCTATTTAGCAACTAGTAATGGATTCCAGGGAGGATACAAATCATCAACAAATTCTGTATCTTGTTCTGTTCTAGCTGGTGAAGGACAAAGTATGGAAAGGGATTACGATTATTCTGTATCTAGACATTTTTCAGATTTGCGCTCAGCAAAAGAAATTGGAAAATCAGCAGCAAACAAAACATTAAAACGATTAAATCCAAAAAAAATAAAATCAACAAAACTTCCAGTAATATTTGATAAAAGAATTAGTAATGGCCTAATTGGATATCTTGCTGGAGCAATATCGGGTCCATCTATTGCAAGAGGAACAAGTTTTCTAAAGGATAGTTTAGGAAAACAAATATTCAAAAAAGACGTAACTATAATCGATGATCCTGGAATTTTAAAAGGATTGGGCTCTAAACCATTTGATGGAGAAGGAATTCAGGTCAGTAAAAAAGAAATTGTGTCCAATGGAAAACTCAATACTTGGATTTTAAATACCTCAACAGCAAATAAGCTTAACTTTAAAACAACAGGAAACGCATCACGGTCTGTTGGAGCACCTCCAGGTGTATCAACGTCAAATTTTTTTATGACTAATGGAATACTGTCTTATGATGATATGATCAAATCTATTAAATATGGCTTTTATGCAAATGAACTCATTGGAATGGGTGTTAACTTAGTTACAGGCGATTATAGTATGGGTGCTAGTGGCATGCTGATTGAAAATGGCGAGATTACTCATGCTGTAAGTGAAGTAACTATAGCTTCAAATCTTACAGAAATGTTTTTAAATTTATCCGCAGCTAATGATCTTGAGTTTAAGTACCGAACCAACGCTCCTACAGTTCTAATTGAGAATATGACACTAGCAGGAAAATAAGCTTTTTAGCCATAAACCAATATTTAGATTTAAATTTTCTGTAATAGTATTATGAATACCCTCTCATGACTGGATCGCAGATATTAGCAAGGTTATTCAGAGATAGTATAAGACCTTACGCATCAAGATTAGCTAGCTCATTATTCTTTATGATAATAATAGCCCTTTCAACAGGTGCGACTGCTTGGCTGCTTGACCCTGCAATTGACAAAATTTTTCTTGATAAAGATGAATCAATGTTGTTGTTAATACCAATTGCAATAATTATTACACTACTCATTAAAAGTGTTGCAACTTACATCCAAATTATACTTTTAAACGGTGTATCTCAAAATATTATCGCAGACACACAAATAAAATTATTCAAAAAAATAATTAACGCTGATCTATCTTGGCTTCACAAGATACACTCAGCAAAAATAATTTCTAATTTTCTGTATGACGTTACTTTACTTCAAGATGCAGTTAGTAGCAGTCTTGCTAATGGAGTTAAGGATTTACTGACACTCATTTGCCTTCTTGGTGTTATGTATTACCAAGACTGGCAACTAGCAACTATAGCAATTATAGCTTTCCCTTTAGTCGGAGTATTGACGAGAAGATTGGGCAAAAGAGTAAAAAAAGCCTCGACAGAAACACAAGAAGAAACGGGAGTACTTGCATCCATACTTTCTGAAAACTTAGATGGAACAAGAATTGTTAAAGCTTATCAACAAGAAGAAAAAGAGATTGAAAAACTTAGTAATTCAGTTTGGAGAAGGGTTCAAAAAATTCTTAAAGGGGCAAATGCTCGTGGGGCCGCGTCACCATTTGCTGAGTTTCTTGCAGGATTTGGTATAGCAGGAACATTATACTATGCAGGTTTGAGGGGACTTCAAGGAGAACTGCCATTAAACGAATTTGTATCATTTCTTGGAGCAATGATGTTGGCATTTCAACCTCTGAAAAGACTTGCTTCAATAAATACAACTCTTCAAGAAGGTTTTGCAGCGGCTATAAGAGTATTCGGTCTGTTAGATCAAGAAAGCTTAATTAACGAAAAAAAAGATGCAAGAGATCTATCGTTAAATAAATCTAATATTGATTTGCATGAGGTTACTCTCTCTTATGATGGACAGACAAATTCAGCACTAAAGAAAATTAATCTCAATATTCCTCATGGAAAAACTACTGCATTAGTAGGACCAAGTGGATCAGGTAAATCATCAATTTTAAATCTTATACCAAGATTTTATGATCCCGACTCAGGTGAACTAAAAATTGACGGACAAAATATAAAAGATTTAACAATTTCTTCAGTCAGGTCAGTGATTGCTTTAGTCAGTCAAGAACCAATTCTATTTGATATATCGATTAAGGAAAATATTCTTTACAGCCGACCTAACTCTACCGAAGAAGAAATTATTAGTGCTGCAAAATCTGCTGCTGCTGACTCATTTATTGCTCAGCTGCCTAATGGATACGATACGGTAATTGGAGAGAACGGGTACAGTCTCTCAGGAGGCCAAAAACAAAGAGTTTCAATTGCAAGAGCTTTTTTAAAAAATGCACCAATACTATTATTGGATGAGGCAACTTCAAGTTTAGATACAGAATCAGAAAGCCTTGTTCAGGGAGCAATAAAGAAACTAATGAAAGATAGGACAACTTTGGTAATAGCCCATAGGCTAAGCACTATAATAAATGCTGATCAAATTATAGTTCTAGATGATGGAAAGATAGTTGAAAGTGGCACTCATGAAGAGTTGCTATCAAAGAATGGTGTCTATAAGAAATTATACGAACGCGAATTTTAATTTAATGATAAAATATCTTGCAAGTAAAGTGGTTGCACAAAATATAATATCTTATTTAGGATCTCTTTATATTTTATTTGTGCAAAAGTCCTCAAAAGTTAAATTTAAAGATCGAAAAAATATTAACGGTCTATTTAAAAAAGATGAATCTTTTATTTACTCTTTTTGGCACGACCAGCTTTTAATGTGTCCTCTTACATGGCAAAATAGAAAACCTATAAGAGTACTTATATCAAAGCATCGTGACGGAGATATAATATCTAAAGTCATTTCGCATTTAGGTTTTAGTGCAATTCGAGGATCAACTCATAAATCTAATAAAACAAAAAATAAAGGTGGGCTTTTATCAGCTAGAAAAATGATAAAATCACTTCAAGGAGATGTCTGTATTGGCATTTCTCCGGACGGGCCTAAGGGGCCAAGACATAAAGTAAGTGACGGCATCATTAGCATTGCAAAGCTTAGCAATGCAGTAATTGTACCTGTAGGCATTGGATTTAAAAATAAATGGAAATTAAATACGTGGGATCAATTCATTATTCCAAAGCCGTTTAATGAAATAACTGTAATTTGGGGTAAGCCAATTAAAGTAGGCAAAAAAAATACTAACGTTAAGTCAACTAAAGAAACGCTGGAGAATCTGATGAATGATCTCACAAAAAGAGCTAATAAAGGATATAATTAAAAAAAATGATATTCTTTCTCTACCGTATATTTTCAAATTTAGCTCTTATCTTTATTCCTTTTGTTATCTTTATACGGAAAAGAAAAGGCAAAGAGTTGCCAGACAGAATTAGCGAAAGGTATGGGAAAAATACACATGATCGAAAAAAAGGTAAACTGATCTGGATCCATGCTGCCAGCATTGGTGAGTGTCAATCAATACTACCAATAGTAGATAAATTGAACAAAGATCAATCTATTGATCAAATATTAATAACATCTGGAACTGTAACATCGGCACAAGTAATAAATAAAAGAATTAAAGATAAAGTTGTACATCAATTTATACCTTTTGATGTTCCAGTACTTGCAAATAGGTTTCTAAATTATTGGAAGCCATCTCTTGCAGTTTTTGTAGAGTCTGAAATTTGGCCTAACTTTATTCATAACCTAAATAACAAAAATATACCTCAAATTATAATCAACGGAAGAATGACAATTAAAAGTTTTAAAAGATGGTCCTTATTTAATTCATCATCTAAAGATTTGTTTTCTAAATTTAGTTCTTGCAGTACGCAAAATACAGATAGTACTTTGTTTTATGAAAAACTTGGAATTAAAAAAACTAATTATACTGGCAATTTAAAGTTTGCTCTTACTCCTGATCTTACTGATGCTAAAAAGTATGACGAGCTCAAAGTTTTGGCTGGTGATAGAAAAATATTTCTTGCAGCTAGTACTCACCCTGGAGAAGAAGAAATTATTAGTAGAGTAACTCTAAAATTAAAAAAAACTTGTAAAGAGCTTCTTACAATTATTGTTCCTAGGCATCCAACAAGAAATAACATCATCAATAAGAATATCATTAAACATACTGCAATTAGATCAATGGGGAATAAAATTAAAAGAAATACTCATATTTACTTAGCTGATACAATTGGTGAATTAAATCTATTTTATAAGTTAGCTGATATTATTTTTATTGGTGGCAGTTTAGTGATGCATGGTGGGCAAAATCCAATTGAAGCAGCGTACCATGGAAAAAAAGTATACCATGGCAAACATGTTGAAAATTTTTCTGACGTATATCTGACTTTGGATCAAATGAAATTGTCAAAAGTTGTAAATAATGAGAGACAGCTGGAACATTTTATTCATGAAGAGTATAAATCATTAGATAAAGAAGTTAGGAAAGTTGATATCAGCAGTTTACAAAAGGAGGGTGAAGAGACAGTGAAAAAAGTATTGAAAGAAATATATCAATACCTCTAATTAATTATGGAAAAATTTTTTCTGAAAATATGGTATCAAGATGTATATTATGCAAATCTTGTCTCAATATTTTTAATCCCATTGTCATGCATATACATATGCCTTTATTACATAAGAGCATTATTTTATAAAAATAAGAAGTTCAGTGTCCCCATCATATGCATTGGCAATATAAATATTGGGGGTACAGGTAAAACTTCAACATTATTAACATTAATTAATGAAATAAAAAAGAAAGACAAGAAAGTATCAGTATTGTTGAGAGGCTATGGATCAACAAACAAATCTATTTTCTATAAGGTTTCAAAATCAGACAAGTTTAACAAGGTTGGAGATGAAGCCCTGCTATATGCGAATTGTGTCCCAACTTATATCACCACAAATAGAGCATTTGCAATTGAGAAAATAATAAATGAAAAGCAAACAGACATCATATTGTTAGATGATGGATTTCAAGATCGATCATTCTATAAAGACAAAACCATATTAACGGTTAATGGTAAGAGAGGTTTTGGAAATAAATTATGCTTACCTGCAGGACCACTGAGGGAGCTTATAAGACCTGCTCTAAAATCTTCGCAATTTGTAGTCATAATTGGAGATGACCTACATCATGTTAAAAAAAAATATGATTATGATAACTTAGAATTCTACAATGCTAACGTTAAAGCTGTAGATGTTTTTGATAGGAAAAATTATTTAGCATTTAGTGGTATTGGAAATAATGATGGCTTTTTTGATACCCTTAAAAACAAAGGGTACGAAGTTATAAAAGAGAAAAGTTTTCCCGATCATTATCAGTTCACTAGAAAAGATTTAGAAAGCTTATTAGATAAGGCGAAAAGGGAAAATTTATCACTTATCACGACAGAAAAGGACTATGTTCGCATTCCTGAAGATTATAGGAAGAACATTGATTGTTTCAAGATTAAGCTTGAAATACCGAATATTGAAAAACTAATTAATAATTTGATTAATTAAAATAATGAAATCATTATTCAAGATCGTGATAAAATACCCACTGGAGTTTTTATTTTTTATTATCTTCTTTATTGTCTTTAAAATTCTACCTCTGAGAATGTCGAGTGCTCTGGGGATACTAATTACTACTTCTGTTGGACCATTTCTTCCAATACATAATCTTTTAATAAAAAATTTATCTATTGCATTTCATGACAAAGATAAAGAGTGGATTAATGATGCAGCTAATAGAGTTTGGAAGAATCTTGGCTATACGGTCTCAGAATATGCCCATATGAAAAGTATACTCAAGAGTAAGATTGAAGTTATTAATAATGAATTTTCAGATGATGTATTTAATGAAAATGAACATAGTGTAATTGTTTCAGGTCATAGTTCAAATTGGGAAGTACCTGGAATGGCTCTTCGAAGTAAGATGAATAGGGTCTCAGCGATAGTAAGAGAACCAAATAATCCTCTAATAAATTTTGTTGTAAAACAACTGAGACGCAAATATAGCGTTCAATGTTATAGTAAAAACAGATTAGGAACGAGACAGCTATTAAATCAATTCAATAAAGGAAGTTCTATCGCCCTCTTGGCAGATCAACAATTGTCTTCAGGAACAAAGGTTAAATTTTTTAATAAGGAAATGAATATATCAACACTTCCTGCACAAATTGCTTTGAAAGCAAAATGTAAAATATTTTTAGCCTGGCCAATACGAACAATTGATAATAATTTTAAATTTGAGGTTATTGAGTGCATTGATACAAAAGATAAAGAAAGTAATGAAGAAAACATTTATAAAATTTCAGCGCAAATATCCTCATTTTACCAAGAAATGATTACTAAGTACCCTGAACAATACTTTTGGTTCCACAATAGATGGAAAATATAAATCTAATTTTTTTAAAAAATTAATCTAAAACCAATTGTGGGTCTACATAGGTATTAAACACCATTACTCCCCAGTGAAGATGAGGGCCGGTTGATCGTCCTGTAGAACCTACTTCACCAATAATATCATCCTTTGATACTGTTTGATTTACTGTTACTTTCACATCAGATAAATGAGCATAAATTGATTTTACCCCATGCCCATGATCAAGAATTATAGTTCCACCTGTGTAATAAAGATCATCTTCGGCATGTATAACAAGTCCTTCATTGCAAGCATAAATTGGGGTTCCAGTTTCAGCCGCAATATCTAAACCACGATGTGGACTTTTAGCTTTTCCATTTAATATTCTTTGACTACCAAAAACACCACTGATAATTCCTTCTGTAGGTTGAATAAAACTATCTTTAAAATAGGTTAAATCTAAATTTATTTTTTTCTTTTCTTTAATCAAATCGTTCTCATAAATTATTCTTTCGATTATTTCATCATCAAGTGGTGTAACCATTTGTTCTGGTAAACCATCAATCCTTTGTATTTCGTAATCTTGTATAATTATATTTATCTGATGAATTTTTATTAATGATCCATTTTTTAAGTATGTCACACTTATTGGTTCCACATGGTCCCTACCGACTGCAAATACAAAGTGACCTTTTGCACTAACTTTTAAAGAATTATTATCTACTATAATTTCATCTGCATCTAATGACTGGCCAACAACAAGGCTTCCTTGAGGTATTTCTTTTGGTAAATCGGTTGCTATAGCTGGTTGAAAAACAAAAAAAAAGATTGCTATTAATTTAATCTTTATTTTCATTAATCTCTTTATATCTCCTTAGTGCAATCTCTGGATTCGCATAAATTTCCTGAAAATCAACATTCCAATACTTCAAATTATCAAGTGATATCTTCTCTTTTGTGATTGAACATTCTACATAATCCCCAGACTTTATTATTTGAAACTGACCATGATGCAATCTTATTTCTGCCTTTGTAGTAAAACTATTTGTCATTAATTTCTCTAAGTTTGGCTTTTAAAGTAGCAAAATTAGTTTCTATGATCAACTCACTTTCATCTTTTAAATCTTTTTTTGATTTGATTATTTTATTTGAACTCCTTGTAACTGAGTACCCTCTTTTTAAAACAGATTTATAACTCAAGCTTTCAAGTAGCATACTTTTATTATCTAATTCTTTTTGAAGTCTCTCTACCAAAATATTTTTAGCTTTCAATAGAGACTCCTCTAAAGAAATAAGTTTTACTTTAGTACTCTTTAATTGCTCACCGAGAATACGAAAATTAAGTGATTGAGAAATATTCTGAAAATTAGAAGTAAGATTATTTAGAAAAAGTTGTAGTGAAACAGGCAATTTATCTTTTATTGAAATGAAATTATCTTTAAGATTATCAAGGTATAAATTTATTGAATAATTTAAACGATTATTTTTTTCATTGATATCCCTCAAAAGTTCTTCTTTATCTGGGGTAGAAATTTCTGCTGCAGCTGTAGGCGTTGGCGCTCTTAAGTCAGAAACAAAATCAATTAGTGTGGTATCTGTTTCATGACCAATTGCAGATACAATAGGAATATTACTTTTGAAGACAGACCTGATTACAATTTCTTCATTGAAAGGCCAAAGGTCTTCTATACTGCCCCCACCACGTGCTATGATAATAAGGTCTGGTATATTTACTTCGTCTTTACTCGATAAATTATTAAATCCATCTACTGCATCAGAAATTAACTGAGCGGCATCTTGGCCCTGAACTGGAACAGGCCATAGAATGACATTGCATGGAAACCTCTCATTTAGTCTATGAAGTATATCCTTTATAACTGCACCTGTTGGAGATGTGACTATGCCAATCGTTTCAGGATACTTTGGTAGACTTTTCTTATTTTGCTCCTCAAATAAACCCTCTGCCGCAAGCTTTTTCTTGCGTTGCTCTAAAAGAGCCATTAAAGCTCCCTCTCCTGCAGGAGTTATTGAATCAACTATAATTAAATAATCTGATCTTCCCGGGTATCGATCAGAATATCCTGTTGTGAGCCTACCTGAACAAATAACTTCTAATCCATCTTCGGGTACAAAACTAATTCTTGCTGTTGCACTTCGCCAGATTATTGCTTTTATAACGGCCTTATCATCTTCTAAATTTAAATATATGTGGCCTGACGCTGGCTTACTTAAACCCGAGACTTCTCCTCTAACTTTTACATAGCCAAAACTGTTTTCAAGAGTTCCCTTGATAGAGTCTGAAATTTCTGAAACTGAGTACTCTTGGATATTTTCTCTAACCATTTAATTTAATTCCTTATATGCTAATATATCAATTAATTTAAATTTTACTTTATGAAAATTCTTGTACTTGGAAATGGAGCTAGGGAGCATTCTCTATGCTATGCAATATCAAGAAGTCCTTTGGCTACATCGCTATTTTGTGCTCCTGGAAATTATGGAATAAGTCTACTAGCAGAATGTAAAGATTTAGATCTTGATGATTTTAACTCTATTCATTCATATTGTGTCGAAAAATCTATTGATTTAATTGTAGTTGGACCTGAGGTTCCATTAGTTGCAGGAATAGTGGATTATTTTGTATCAAAAAATATTAAAATATTTGGTCCAAATAAATACGCATCCCAACTTGAAGGATCAAAGAGCTTTATGAAAGATCTTTGCAAAAATTATTCTATTCCAACAGCTGCCTATTCTACTTTTGATAACTACGAAGACGCAGTCACATACTTAAAAAAACAAAGTTTGCCAATTGTAGTAAAAGCAAATGGATTAGCTGCCGGAAAAGGAGTGACAGTCGCAGATAGTTTTGAAATGGCTGAAAAAGCTCTGAAGGAAATTTTTGAAAATAAATTTGGAATAAATATGACCGCAGTCATTGAAGAATTTATGGAAGGTGAAGAAGCGAGTTACTTTGTATGCACTGATGGTACTGAGTTTATTTCTCTTGAAAGTGCTCAAGACCATAAACGCATAGGAGAAAACGATACTGGTCCGAACACAGGTGGGATGGGAGCCTACTCACCTGCTCCTATCTTTACAGATGAGATTAAAAAACAAGTAGATGATGAAATTATATATCCCACACTAAATGCCATGAGAGAGTTAGGTCATCCATATCAAGGTATTTTGTATGCAGGGCTAATGATTAAAAATGGCAAGGCAAAACTTGTTGAATATAATATTAGATTTGGAGATCCTGAATGCCAAGTTTTAATGCTAAGAATGAAAAGTGATATAGTTCAACTTATGCTGAGCTGTATCGATAAAGATTTACATAACTTTGAATTAAAATGGGAAGATGATCATTGTGCAACAGTTGTAATGGCATCGAATGGATACCCAGGATCATTTGAGAAAGAAACTGTAATTAACGGAGTAGATAAGTTAGAAAATACTGATACTTTTCAGATATTTCACGCTGCAACAGCTATTAAAGATAAAAAAATAGTTGCTATTGGTGGAAGAGTCCTCTCTGTCACTTCAAAAAATGCATCGCTTGGTGAAGCTTTAAAGAAAATCTATGATTCAATTCACTCGATAGACTGGCCTGAGGGGTACTATAGAAAAGATATTGGAAAGAAAGCTTTAACATGACTGATAGAAATGAAATATTTTCAGGCACAAAACAAGTTGATGATAAACTCAAAATAGATAAAGAATCTTTAAATGATTATCTAAAAAAACTTATGGGTAATAATATTCAGATTAGCGATATAACGCAATTTAAGGGTGGACAGTCAAATCCAACTTATCTGGTTGAAACAAATATTAATAATTTTGTACTTAGAAGAAAGCCTCCAGGTAAACTTCTTAAATCCGCTCATGCAGTTGATAGAGAATGCAGGGTAATGACAGCTCTTCATGATACTGATGTTCCTGTTCCCAAAACATTTGGTTATTGCGATGATGAAACAGTAATTGGTACATCTTTTTTTATTATGGATCATGTCATCGGTAACATTTATTGGGAACTTCTTCTTCCAGGATGCGATCCAAATCAAAGAAGAGAAATTTACTTATCCATGAATGATACTATTGCAAAGTTACATAACGTTAATTTTGATAAAGTTAATCTAGCTGATTACGGCAAGCATGAAAATTATATGGACAGACAAATTCATAGATGGACAAAACAGTACAAAGATTCTGAAACACAAATGATACCTGAGATTAATGAATTGATAGAATGGTTACCTAAAAATATACCTTCTGATCAAGAGACCACAATCGTTCATGGGGATTTCAGGTTGGACAATATGATATTCGACCCTACAACTCATGAAGTAAAAGCAATATTAGACTGGGAATTATCTACTTTAGGAAATCCGATAGCAGATTTTACTTATCATATGATGTCATGGAGATTGCCAGTAGGCGCAAAGGGATTAGGAATGATGGGATCGGATCTTAAATCACTCAATATTCCCTCAGAAAATGAGTATGCTGAACTTTATTACAAAAAAACAGGAAGAGAAAAAATAGATAATTGGGATTTCTATATGGCATATAATATATTTAGACTTGCAGGAATAGCTCAAGGCATTGTAGGTCGTGTAAGAGATGGAACTGCTTCAAGCTCAGAGGCTAAAAATTATGAAGCTTTTGTTCCAATATTAGGTAAGCTCGGTTGGAGTATTGTAGAAAGAATTAAATAATTTGAGTAGAAATATATTAGACATAGACTTCGTGAGAAAACAATTTCCTGTTTTTCAAAATCCCAAAACTGCTGATTTTGCATTTTTTGAAAATGCAGGGGGTACATATGTTTCAAAGCATGTGATTGAAAAGCTTAATGATTTTATGATTACTAAGAAAGTTCAACCTTATGGTGACTTTGGTCCATCAATAGAGGCAGGAAATGAAATGGATAACAGCTTAGAGAAAATTGCAGAACTATTAAATATTTCAAAAAATGAATTTATTATAGGTCCATCAACGACCATGAATATGTTTTTGCTGTCTAATGCAATTAAAGATTGGCTTAAAACTGATGATGAAATAATTGTAACCAATCAAGACCATGAGGCAAATATTGGGTCGTGGAGGAAACTTGCGGAAAAAGGAATTAATATTAAGGAATGGAAGTTTAATCCAAAAAGTGCTGAACTCGAAGTTGAAGATTTAAAAAATTTAATAACAAAAAGAACTAAATTTATTTGTGTCTGTCATACATCAAATGTTGTGGCTTCAATAAATAACTTAAAAGAAATAATTTCAATAGCTCATAGTCATGACATAAAAGTAGTTGGTGATGGAGTAGCGTATATGGCACATGATATTATTGATCTAAAAGAATTAGACATAGATTTCTACGGGTTCAGTCTATACAAAACTTATGGTCCACATTTAGCCCTCTTATATGGAAAAAAAGAACTTCTTGATCAAACTAAAAACTTGAATCACGAATTTCTAGCATCAGAGATACCCTACACAATGAACCCAGGCGGCCCAAACCATGAGGAATTGGCATGCTTATCTGGGGTCACTGACTACTATGAAACACTTTACAGTCATCATTTTACAGAACAAGGGTTGAACCTTCATGAAAAAGGAAAAAAAGTTTTTGAGCTAATTTATAACCACGAAGAAACACTAATCAAAACACTTATTGAATTTTTAAAGCTCAAAAAAAATGTACGATTAATTGGCAAAACTTCTCACTCTAGAAGTGAAAGAATGCCTACTGTCTCATTTACTGTGAAAGACAAAAGTTCACTAGAAATTGCAAAGGCTGCAGGTAAAAACCAAATTGGAATTCGCAATGGTGAGTTTTATGCATGGAGGTGTTTGAAGGGATTAGGAATTGAACCAAATGATGGTGTGGTTAGAGTTTCAATGGTTCATTATAATAATATTGAGGAAGTAAATAGACTAATAGATTTTTTAGATACTATTCTTTAGTTTCGATTTTTTTTGTTCTTTCAATTTTTTGTCTAACTGACTCTTTCATCGAGATATCCTCAAGCTCATGGTATTCATCCCAGTATACATCAAACTCTTTAGACTTTATGTAACGTCCATACTTGTCTTTTTGAAATGTCTTCTTTTTTTTTATCAATGTTAGAGATATTTTTTTAATTCATTTCTAGCGATTGAGAGTCTATGAACTTCATCTGGCCCATCTGCTAAACGTAGCGTTCTCATGCCGGCATAAGCTTGGGCTAATCTTGGATCAGTGGTGACTCCTGCGCCTCCAAAGGCTTGAATTGCATCATCTATTATCTTAAGTGCCATATTCGGTGCTGCAACCTTGATCATAGCTATCTCATTTTTAGCAACTTTATTGCCTACCTCATCCATCATTGATGCTGCTTTTAGGGTCAAAAGTCTTGTCATCTCTATATTAATTCGAGCATCAGCAATTCTCTCTTGCCACACAGAATGCCTAACTACCTCTTTTCCAAAAGCTTTACGGCTCATCAATCGTTTGCACATTGCCTCCAGCGCAACTTCCGCAAGTCCAATTGTTCTCATGCAATGATGAATTCGTCCCGGACCAAGTCTGCCTTGAGCAATTTCAAATCCTCTACCCTCTCCTAACAACATATTTTCAGGTGGCACCTTTACGTCCTTGAACTCTACCTCCGCATGCCCGTGTGGAGCATCGTCAAATCCAAAAACTGGCAAATGTCTTTTTATTTTAATGCCTGGTGTATCCTTATCAACTAAAATCATGGACTGTTGTTTATGAATATTCTCATTATCAGGATCAGTTTTGCCCATAAAAATGTAAAACTGGCATCTTGGATCCATTGCTCCAGACGTCCACCATTTTGTCCCATTTAAGACATATTGATTACCCTCTTTTTTTATCTCGCTTTCAATATTGGTTGCATCTGAAGATGCAACAGCTGGTTCTGTCATTGCAAATGCAGATCGAATTTCGCCATTAAGAAGTGGTTTAAGATATTTATCTTTCTGTTCATCAGTTCCGTATCTGACTAGAACCTCCATGTTACCTGTATCAGGCGCAGAGCAGTTAAATACTTCTGCAGACCACATAGCTCTTCCCATTATTTCACACATGGGAGCATATTCAGCATTTGAAAGTCCATGTCCTAAATCGCTGTCTGGTAAAAACAAATTCCAGAGGTCCTCTTTTTTTGCTTCTTTTTTTAAGTCTTCAACTATCGGGACAACTTGCCAGCGATCATTTCCGAAGTCTTCAATTTGCTTATGGTATGTATCATTATTTGGATACACGTTTTTTTCCATAAATGTGATTAGTCGATCTGTTGTTTGCTGTGCCTTAGCTGAAATTGTCATGGTCTTTTACCTTTAAAAAAATCGTTAATTAAATTCTCACATTGAATTTTTGAAATACTATCATAAATCTCTGGCACATGATTGCAATTTTTTGTTTGAAAAAAATTAAATCCACCGTTGATAGAACCAAAATTCATATCATCTGCTCCATAATATAGTCTTTTTAACTTAGATTTCGATATTGCTGCTGCACACATTATACAAGGCTCTAAAGTAACATAAATACTGCAATCGATTAAACGCTCATATTTTAATGAAGCGCATGCTTGCCTTATGGCATTAATCTCAGCATGAGCAGTGGGATCGTTATCCGCTATAACTTTATTATATGATTGGGAGATTATCTCATTATGTTGATTCACAATCACACAACCGACTGGTACCTCTCCCAAATCTAGTCCTTTGTAAGCATTTATTATTGCCTGTTCCATAAATGTATTTTGTGTCATAAATATTTAATTGTAACTTAAATATTGTTCAAAAAACTAAACAATAATAATGGAAAGAATAAATAAAGTTCTCGCAAGATCAACTGATTTTTCTCGAAGAGAGATTGATAAATTCATTAAAGAAGGTCGTATTAAAGTAGATGGGAAATTACTGACTACACAAGGAATAAAAGTTTCTCCAAGTAATAAAATTAGCATTGATGAAACTATAATTAAAATTAAGAAAATTAGTGAACTAAATTCACTTTATATTTTTCATAAACCTAGGGGATGCTTAGTTACTAAGTCTGATGATAAAAATAGAAAAACGGTTTATGATTTTTTAGGACCTAAACAAAAAAATTTATTATCAATTGGAAGATTAGATTATAACACTGAGGGTTTATTGCTATTTACAGATAATGGAGAATTTAAAAGAAAAATGGAATTACCCAAAAATAATTTTGAAAGAGTATACAAGGTAAGGGTGCAAGGATTTATTGATAAAAATTTCATAGATAGATTATCAAAAGGACTTAAAATAAAGCATATTAGGTACAAGCCTATAAAAGTAAGCCTCATTAGCAAGACAAAGACTTACTCTTGGATTAAAATGTCATTACTAGAGGGCAAAAACAGAGAAATAAGAAATATCTTCGAATCATTAAATATAACTGTTACTCGGCTCATCCGAATATCTTATGGGGCTTATAAATTAGGATCGTTAGAGAGAAGTAAATTAAAAAAAGTCAAAATATATGAGAATTATTAGCGGGTTAAAAAAAGGGCATTCTATTTTTAGTCATAAAGATAAAGATGTTCGACCATTATCTGATAAAAATAGAGAAACGATATTTAATATTCTTACGCATGGTAAAGAAATAACTAATACTGGATTTCAAATTGAAAAATCAAATGTTCTAGATTTATTTGCAGGAACAGGTTCATTTAGTTTTGAAGCTCTATCAAGAGGAGCTAACAGTGCGACAATGGTTGAGAATAACGATCAAATAATTAATCTAATTTATAAGAGTGCAAATAAATTAGGCTTCACTGATCAAATATCTGTTCTGAACGAAAATGCATGCTCATTTGAATCTATTTCTAATAAGCCAAAGTTTAACTTAGTGTATATAGATCCTCCTTATAATAAAAACTTAGTTACCAGATCTATAAAAAATATCCTAAAGAAAAATCTTATAAACAAAACCTCTATACTGGTTATTGAAGAGCAAAGAAAATCAAAAGATATATTAATCCCAGAGCTAAAAATAGAAAGAGTTAAAGAGTTGGGTATATCAAAATTTTCTTTCTATAGACTAACTTAAATTATTTTTCTGAAGCTCGATTGCTTCCTGAATAAACGGATCTACATTAAGAATCTTTGCTAAGAAAATGACTGTTAATATTTCGATACAAAAATAAAAACCTAGCTCCTTAACATCATTTTCCTTAAATATTGAGATTCTTGGTTTAAGACCTTGTTTTATAAGTGTCTCGTTCATTGCACTCATGTGGTTAGAAAGTGTCATATTTATTAAATTCACTTTATCACTCTCCATGCTCATGATTTCAAAGAATACATTCTTTGGCCCGTCTAGAAATAATTGTAGAATACTATGCTGGTCTTTTGTCATCTCAGAAACAACTGGCATAAATCCTTTTCCATTTTTGCCGAGCGATTCAGCAAAAAGTTGTTTTTTCCAATTACCTACTTCTAGTAATTCATGTCCATAAATAAGATATGCTGCGATATTTTTATTGTTTTTCATAGACAGACTTAACTGATCAGCCAAATCTTCAGCTAAACCTTTTTCTTCCATAGCTTCTCTACCACCCTCAAGAAAATTTTTGCACAAATTAGAATTAAAATAAAACCCGGGTATAAGAGATGTATTACTGAATATAGAAAATCTTCCTCCTATATCTGGATCATGCTCAATTAGCTTTATTGAGTGCTGTAAAGAAAAGTCGTGAAGTTGAGATTGTTTATCTTCGGTTAAAGAAAAAAAGTGATTTGAGATATTTATCTTGTTTTTGCATTTGTCTATCAAGTATTCAAAAATAGATAATGTTTCTGAAGTTTTGCCAGATTTAGAAATGAAAATGAACCCTGTTTTTTCTAAATTCAAAGTTACGACTAATTTATCGATAATTTCCGAATATAAATGATCAATATAAATTGCTCGTATTTCATTTAAAAAGGAATTAATCGCTTTTGAGCCTTGCGTTGATCCTCCAAAGCCAATAACAATAATATTTTCAAATTTTTGGGGAATAATTTCGCGAGATAAAAGAAATTTTTTTTCAAGTTTCTCAAAATCTAAGAATGAATAATTCATCTTTATACTGGAGTTTCCTCTTCGATTAAAACTTCATCAATTTGTCTTTCAAACTCCCTTAGTCTTTTATAAACACTTGCGAGCTCAATTATAGTAGGCCATGCTTTTAGTAGATATTGCATTGATCCCTCAACTCTTCCAAATGCCCTGATTATTTGCTGCATAACACCAAGAGTTACAACGCCTGCAACAATTGCGGGTGCTAAAAACACATATGCTGATAAAACATTTGCCTGCAAAAATGCAACACGGCCAATGTCAAAGTAAAGGTATCTTATATAGCTTAAAAAATGTATCTGCCTTACATCATCAAACAATTCCTCAAGAGTTTTTGGCCTAATAGTCTCATCATCCTCAGCAATTACTAACATTTTTCGATATGCAGCTTCCTGTTTTTGAAGATCATATTCAATTCCAACTAGTCTTAAAATCAAACCAAGAATAATTAAAAATAATGTACCACCAATTGACCACACCAACGCCCCGACAACTAAACCATATTCCCATTCACCAAAGAAAAATATTGGAATTCCAATGCTGAGGCCAAATAAAATTGGCATAAATTCAACCAGTATCATTAATGCCTCGATCAAACTCGTTCCAAGAGACTCCATGATTCTTGAGAATTTAATTGTGTCTTCTTGAACTCTCTGTGAGGCCCCTTCAATTTTGCGGGCTTTGTCATAAACAGAATGATACCATTCTACCATTGCGGTTCTCCACCTAAATAGAAAATGATTAGTAAAATAACTTACAAGAACTGCAACCGCCACATACATGCCAGCTAACGTTATAAATGATAAAAGACTTGCCCAATATTCTTCTATAGTAATTACGTTAGGAGCTGACAACGCCTCTTGTATCATGTCATAAAATTCACCGAACCATTCATTGATTTTTACGTCAATTTGCACCTGAACCCATAATGATGATAAAATAATTGCTGAACCAATATATGCCCAATAAAACCATTTTGGATCTTTAAAAAACTTAAACATTTATAGAATATTTAATTTGAATATGAATTGAGTAAATCATCCACTCTATTCAATAGATCATTTAAATCTTGATCATCATTGTAAACTGTAGGATCGTCATAAACTTCCTCTTCAATAATCTCAGGCTTCAACTGCTCTTCTTCTGGAAGCGATGTTATATCATCTACATTTGATAACTCATCGAGCAACTTTTCTTCAGTAAAATTGGTTTCTTGAGACTCATTAGTTTGGGCTTGATCATCTTGAATCATCTCTTCTGTATCATTTGTATTTTCCACATTAATAGCCTGATCAGGCAAGTCGTCATTTACCAAGATATCCAGAGACTCAGTATCGTCATTTGTGTTTACTTCATTTGATACTTCTTCTTTTTCATCATTAACAAAATTACTATCAATGAAATCTTCTAAAGATGAACTCTCAGTCTTTTCACTAGTTTGTGCACTGTTATCACTTGTTAGTATTTCTTCAATATCTTCTATCACTTCTTCATTTGGCAGCTCTTCACTTGCAGACTCATCATTTACAACTGGAGGTGATAACTCAAAGTCAGGGGGTATTTCAAGTGCTTTTTGCTTAAGAGAAGTATAATCTCTTACTGTATTATTAGAACAAGAAATAAATATAAAAAAAACTATCAATAGAAAGTATCGACTGGTTATTTTATATTTCATTTTTTTTCTTTCTATTTGAAAACAATTCTAAAATTATTATTAGGATGCATCCAAGAGTTATATTTATATCAGCAATATTAAATACATACCAATGGAAATTATTATAATGCACGTCAATAAAATCTAATACCGCTGCATACTGATAACGATCAAAAAGATTGCCCAATGCGCCTCCAATTATTAAACTAAATCCATAATAGTAAACTTTACTATTAATTGTTAAGGCGTAAATGAATACAGCAAAAATAACTACAGCCATTAAAATCATATAAATATTATTTACAGTCCTTATGTCATTTTGAAATAATCCAAAGGCGAAGCCTTTATTCCAAATTAAATATAAGTTTAAGTAATCATTGATCGAAGTTAAATATTGAGAACTAAGGTTTTCAACATCAATGTTGTAAATATCTATAATTATATTTTTACTTATTTGATCAAGAGCAAAAAAAAATAAAATCAATAAAAAAAATTTAGAAAGTTTATAAATCATTTATTTACAAATAACTTGCTCACATCGTGTACACATATCTTTAAATAAATTTGGATAATATTTCCAGCATCTCTCACACTTATTGCCATCAACTTTCTTAACTACAATACCTATATCTTTATCTGACTCAGAAATATATGAGCCTTCTGGTGGCTTTTCGTTTAATATTGTTAATTCACTTATTATTGAAATATTTTCAAGTGTATCACTATCAATTTCATTAATATTTTTTGTTGAAAAGAGTGTAACAGATGCCTCAAGACTTGAGCCGATGACTTTTTCTTTTCTCTTTACCTCAATTGCACCATTTATTACTTTACGCAACTGCTTATATAAATCCCATTTTTTTGTGAGCTCTTTATTAATAATATTACTTTCTAAGGCTGGAAAATCAACTTCATGGACACTTGATTCTTTTCCAAGTCTGCTTTGCCAAGCCTCTTCAGATGTAAAACATAAAATAGGCGCGAGTAAGGTAAGCAAGTTATAAAATAGTTTATCTAATACTGTTCGAGTAGACATCCTGATATGGCTATCTTTAGATTCGCAGTAAAGAACATCCTTTTTAATATCAAAATAAAAAGAGGATAAATCATTAGTACAAAAATTAAATATTGCAGAAAAAACTTTTTGATATTCAAATATTTTATAATTTTCTATTACTTCTTTTTTTAACTCTTCTAACTGAGATAATATATATTGATCAAGCTCACTGAGTTCCGCAAAAGAAATTTTTTCATTATCATTAAATTCAGATAAGTTTCCAAGAATGAAACGTAATGTATTCCTCAGTCTTCTGTAGCTATCTACATTACTCTTCATTATCTCTGGCCCTATTTTCAAGTCTTCAGAATAATCGCTGCTTGCAACCCATAGCCTCAATATATCTGCTCCAGATTTATTTATAATTTCATCAGGTGAAACTATATTAGCTGAAGACTTACTCATTTTTAGTCCATCTTCGTGAAGAACAAAACCATGCGTCAAGACCGACTCGTAAGGAGCAATCCCTCTGGTACCACATGACTCCAAAAGTGAGGAGTGAAACCATCCTCTATGTTGATCAGTGCCTTCTAAATAAAGAGATGCGGGCCACATTTGATCCTCCTTTTCGTCTAAAACAAAAGAATGAGTACAGCCAGAATCAAACCAAACATCAAGAATATCATCAACTTTTTTATAATCATTTGGATCGTACTTATCTCCCAACAATTCTTCTTTAGAGTATTTAAACCAAGCGTCTGATCCTTCTTCTCTATACAAATCGATTATTTTTTGATTAATTTCTTTATCCATTAAAGGTTGTCCTGTTTCTATATGGTAAAATATAGATAGAGGAACACCCCAGGCTCTTTGCCTTGAAACAACCCAATCAGGTCTATCTTCAATCATCGAATATATTCTATTCTTACCTTGTTTAGGGAACCAATTAACTTTATCTATTTCATTAAGTGCCGTTGACCTTAATCCATTCTTTTCCATACTAATAAACCACTGAGGAGTATTTCTGAATATGACAGGAGCTTTAGATCTCCATGAATGAGGATAGCTGTGCCTGAGTGATCCCTTGCCTGCAAGGTTATTATGATTTTTAAGCTCAACGATCACTGCTACATTTGCATCTGCATCAGAGCCATCATCATTAAATACTTTTTTGCCTTTAAAAAGGGGAACATGGTCAAAATATTGACCATTCTCATCCACTGTTTCTGGAACTTCTACATTATTTGCAATGCCCAAATTATAATCATCTGCTCCATGACCTGGGGCTATATGAACAAATCCACTTCCTTGTTCTAAAGTTACAAAATCAGCATTAAATAATTTAACTTCAAAATCATATCCTGAATCTCTAAAAGGATGCCCACAAATTATTTGATCTAAGTCTTTAATTGCTCTAATTTTTGTCAGCTCTTTTACTTTGCACTGAGTTCTTACATTGTCTATCAGTTCATCAGCGATAATAATTTGATCTCTTTCATTTAGTAGACTGTTTTCTTCTAATCCATTAACAGAATAAATTGAATAACTTATATCTTTACTGAAAGCTATGGCTCGATTTGCTGGTATAGTCCATGGAGTCGTAGTCCAAATAATAACTGACGTATTTACTTCATTATTTTCCAGTGAAGAAATAACAGGAAATTTTACAAAAATTGTTATCGATTTATGTTCTTTGTATTCTATTTCAGCTTCAGCTAATGCGGTCTTTTCAACTGTTGACCACATAACTGGTTTAGAGCCACGATATAAACTCTCATTTTCCAAAAATTTAAAAAACTCCTTCACAATTGTAGACTCAGCTTCGTAAGACATTGTAGTATAGGGATTGAACCAATCCCCAGTTACTCCTAGCCTAATAAATTCCGATCTCTGGATATCAATCCACTTTTTAGCAAATTCCCTACATTCTTTTCTAAACTGAATGATATCTACTTCGTCTTTATCTTTTCCTTTTTCTCGATATTGTTCTTCAATCTTCCACTCTATCGGGAGGCCATGACAGTCCCAGCCAGGAATATATGAGCTATTGTGGCCAAGCATTTGCTGCGACCGAACAACAAAATCTTTTAAAACTTTATTTAAAGCATGCCCCATATGAAGATGGCCATTTGCGTATGGTGGGCCATCATGAAGTACAAATTTCTTTCGGTCTTTCGAATTGTTTCTTAATTTATGGTAAAGATTATTTTTATTCCAATCCTCTAATATGCTTGGCTCTTGTTCAGGCAGTCCCGCACGCATAGCAAAAGAAGTTTTAGGCAAAAACAAAGTTTCACTAAAATCTATTTTATCATCTTTAGCGGTCATTTTATTAATTTAAGATTTTCTTAGCTTTGGATATATCTATTTTCAATTGATTTTTTAATGAATCTATTCCAGAAAACTTTTTTTCTTTCCTAATGAAGTCAATAAATTCTACTTTTAATGAAGAATTATAAATATTCAAATTAAAATTAAACAAGTGAACCTCTAATAAGGGCTTATTTTTATCAAAAGTTGGTCTGACTCCAAAATTGGCAATTCCCTTGTAATTCTTTCCCTTTGCACGCTTATTCATTACTTTTGCACGAATAGCATAAACGCCATGGTTAGGCTGAATATATTCATCAATTTTAAGGTTTGCTGTTGGAACTCCTATTGTTCGCCCTCTTTGATCACCTTTCATTACCCTAGAGATAATTGTAAACGGCGACCCAAGAAATTTGTTGGCAAGTTTCACCTCCCCTTTTTGAATTAAAGCTCTTATATTTGATGAAGAGTAAATTTTCATTTTTGTTTTTTTTTGAAGGATTTTATTTGTTTCCACTAAATTTATGGGTGTCACATTAAATGAATGTTCTTTTCCAAAATTTGATAGAAACCGATAGTCGCCAGATCTTTTATTACCAAACCTAAAATTCTTACCAACAAAAATATTCTTCATAGCTATGCCTGAAAAAAGAATTTTTTTACAAAATAATCTAGGTGTCATTGTTGCAATGCTCTTATTGAACTTTAAGACAATCGCATAATCAATTTTATGGGATTTTAAAATTTCCAGACGCGTATCAACTTGTGTTAATAAAAAGCCCTTATTATCCCTTTCAAAATACCTCCTAGGATGAGGATCAAAAAGTAATACTCCAACTTTTGCATCTTTTTTTTTACTAAGTTTCTTGGCTAACGATATTATTGATTGGTGACCTTTATGAACACCATCGAGGTTACCTATTATAAGGATAGAGTCTTTCGTAAAACTATACGTCTTTTTGAGATCTTTAAATATTTTCACTTTAACTCACTTTAGAAAATCAGAAACTGCGATTTCTTTTATATCTCTTGAAAGAATATTTTTTACAAGATTGCGAATATCTTCAATGTTTTTTTTACCTGATACTTGAGCTTTATGTATACCATTCATTATAAAAACAAAATCCAAATTAAAGTTTTGTGCACCAAGACAGTCGGTTTTGATACTGTCCCCGATTGCAAGAATATCTGACTTATTTTCAATATTATTCATATTTTTCAAATCTTGAAAAGCTTGGTCATAAATTTCAACGTATGGTTTTCCATAATATACTACTTTACCGCCAAGTTTTTCATAATATTTGCCTAAAGCTCCAGCGCAAAAGATAGAGTTTACTCCTCGATAAACAATTTCATCAGGATTTACACATACAATAGGTTTTTCTTTCTCCATGAAGTCATTAAATAAATCATTATAGTCTTTAGGAGTTTCAAAACTGTCATCGTAAAGTCCTGTTGTTAAAATGAAATCTGCCTCATTAATACTATCTACCTTACTAATATTTATATTTTCTAATAAATCATAGTCCTTAGTTGGACCTAGATGAAAATAACTTTCACCATGAATTTTTTTATTAACAAACTTCGTTCCTATATCCCCAGAGGTATAAATATGTTTATAAAGATCAGGATTAAGTCCAAGTTTATTTGTCAAACCCTCCTGAACAACATAATTAGGACGCGGGGCATTAGAAATCAAATAAACATCAATTCCATGCTCCTTCATGCGTTTAAGATAAGTGAGAGCGCCAGCATAAATTTCAACACCATTATGAATTACTCCCCAGAGATCACATAAAATTGCTTTATAGGATAGTGAATAACTCTCAACACTATTAATTTTATTAATATTCATATTTTATATTGAAATTATTTTATTAACTTATAATCTTTTTTTTAAATCAGTTCGTAATTAAATGACATCACTTTTTGATTTAAAAGATAAAAATGCAATTATCACTGGATCTTCACGTGGCATTGGTAAGGCTATTGCATATCGAATGGCGGAGCATGGCGCCAAAGTAATAATAACAAGTCGCAAAATTGATGCATGCGAGAACGTTGCTGAAGAAATTAATACTACGTTTGGTAAGGATACCGCTACAGCAATATCATGTAATATTTCTGACAAAGAACAATTAAAAAACTTGTATGTTAAATCAAAGGAGTTTTGTGGAAGTATAACAACTTTAGTATGCAACGCGGCTGTAAATCCATATTTTGGGCCATCTAACAACATACCAGATGAAGCATTTGAAAAAATAATGAAATCAAATGTACAGAGTAATTTTTGGCTATGTAACGAAATATTGCCCGATATGGTAAAAATAAAAAGTGGTTCTATTATTATAATTTCATCAATAGCAGGTCTGCATGGAAGCAGCATGTTAGGCGCTTATGCTATTAGTAAGGCCGCTGACTCTCAGTTAGCAAGGAATATTTCTGTGGAATATGGCAGAAATAATATTAGAGCAAATTGTATATCTCCAGGGCTAATCAAGACTGATTTTGCACGTGCACTTTGGGAAAATGAGGACATTTTGAGGGTAACAACAGCGAAATCAGCGCTCAAAAGAATTGGCATGCCTGATGAAATCGCAGGAGCCGCTGTCTATCTTGCCTCTGAGGCAGGCTCGTTCATGACTGGACAAAATATAGTTATAGACGGTGGAGAGTCTGAACAGTAGTAAAAATGTTGTAAAATAAGCATTTTTTATCATCTTTTATAATTATTCGTTTTTGAGGACCCTCTTGACACATACGCACGGGATCACTATATGCCTAGGTAATTAAGCAATAGATATTAAATATTTAGGAGATTAAAAAATGGATTTTCGACCTTTACATGATCGTGTTCTCGTAAGGAGATTAGACACCGAAGAAAAAACTGCTGGAGGGATCATTATTCCTGATACAGCTCAAGAAAAACCTCAAGAAGGACAAATTGTTGCTGTAGGGTCAGGAACAAAATCTGAAGATGGAAAAGTTACACCATTAGATTTAAAAGCTGGAGATATTGTCTTGTTTGGAAAATGGTCTGGCACCGAGGTCAAAGTTGATGGGGAAGAGCTATGCATCATGAAAGAATCTGACATCATGGGTGTAATTGAAAAGAAATCAAAATCAAAATCAAAAAAGAAAAAATAAATCTTAAATCAAGGAGAATAAAAAATGGCGGGTAAAGATATACATTTTGGTACAGAAGCAAGAAACAAAATGCTTAAAGGTGTTAACGTTTTAGCTGATGCAGTTGCGGTAACATTAGGTCCTAAAGGAAGAAACGTTGTCATGGATAAATCTTTTGGTGCACCTAAAAGCACAAAAGATGGAGTTTCAGTTGCAAAAGAAATCGAACTAAAAGATAAATTCGAGAATATGGGAGCCCAAATGGTTCGTGAAGCTGCAAGTAAAACAAATGATGTCGCAGGTGATGGAACTACAACGGCCACTGTACTTACAAGAGCAATAGTTACTGAGGGCTTAAAATTTGTTGCAGCGGGAATGAATCCAATGGACTTAAGAAGAGGAGTGGATTCTGCAATAGATGCTGCAAGCGATGCCATAAGTAGTTCATCAAAAAAAGTTAAAACTAGTGCTGAAGTAGCACAAGTTGGCTCAATTTCTGCAAACGGTGAGGCTGAAGTTGGAGCTATGATTGCGAAAGCAATGGATAAAGTTGGAAACGAAGGCGTTATAACAGTTGAAGAAGCTAAAGGTCTTGAAACTGAACTTGATGTTGTTGAAGGTATGCAATTTGATAGAGGCTACCTATCTCCATATTTTGTGACTAATGCAGAGAAAATGACAGCTGATCTAGAAAATGCTTATATTCTTCTTCATGAAAAAAAATTAACAAACCTACAACCAATGCTTCCTCTGTTAGAAGCTGTAGTTCAAGCGGGAAGACCACTTGTAATTATCGCTGAAGATGTTGAAGGTGAAGCGCTTGCTACATTGGTAGTTAATAAGTTAAGAGGCGGATTAAAAATTGCTGCTGTAAAAGCACCAGGATTTGGTGATAGAAGAAAAGCAATGATGGAAGACATTTCTATTCTAACCGGTGGTCAAGTCATATCTGAAGACTTAGGTATTAAATTAGAAAATGTAACTATTAATGATTTAGGAACGGCAAAAAGAATTAGTATTGATAAAGAAAATACTACAATTGTTAATGGTGCTGGAACTAAAGCTGATATTCAAGGTAGATGTTCTCAGATTAGAAAACAGATTGAGGAAACAACATCTGACTATGATAGAGAGAAGTTACAAGAACGTCTTGCTAAATTAGCTGGTGGTGTAGCTGTTATCAAAGTTGGTGGAGCCACCGAAGTTGAAGTTAAAGAAAGAAAAGACAGAGTTGATGATGCTCTTAATGCTACTAGAGCTGCAGTTGAAGAAGGTATAGTTGCTGGCGGTGGATTATCACTTCTAAACGCAGCTAATGCACTTGATAAAGTCAAAACATCTAACGCTGATCAAAAAGCTGGGGTGGATATTGTCCGCAGGGCATTAGAAACACCGATTAGAACAATTGCAAACAACGCAGGTGTTGATGGGTCTGTGATTGTTGGTAAGCTCAAAGAGGGCAAGTCTTCTACTGAGGGTTATGATGCTCAGTCTGATAAATTTGTCGATATGTTTAAAGCGGGTATCATTGACCCAACTAAAGTTGTAAGAACAAGTTTACAAAACGCTGCATCTATTGCAGGTGTTTTAATTACAACTGAAGCGATGGTTGCTGATGCTCCTGAAGATAAGCCTGTTGCAGCACCTGCAATGCCTGATATGGGCGGCATGGGCGGCATGGGCGGCATGATGTAATAATCATTAACGATAAACTCTAAAAAAACCCGGCCTCGCCGGGTTTTTTTTATTCAAACTTATTGATAAAATTTTTATAATTATTTTCTATTTCTTTATCCCACTCCGCAACTTTTGAGGAAAAGAAATTTGCTGACGATTTCAAGATGATGCCATCATCAAGAACTCTTAAATTGTTAGCCCTTAGTGTTTCACCTGTTGATGATATATCAGTGATGATTTCAGAAAAACCATTAAAAGGCGCGCTTTCAGTAGAGCCGTCACTTTCAACAGTTCTATAATCAACAACTCCACATTTAGAAAAGAAATTATTTGTTAAGTTCTTATATTTAGTTGCTACACGTAACCTTTTTGAATATTTATCTCTGTGATTATTGCTCACTTCTTCCAAATCAGCCATCGTCATTACATCGATCCAGATATCTGGTACAGCAACAACCAAATCCGCTTTTCCAAAATCTAACTCCAGATCCTTTGTTATTTTTGAATTAAAATTGAAAATTTTTTCTTGTATCAGATCATCACCGGTTAAGCCTACATGGATTGATCCCTCATCAAGTCTATTGGTAATTTCCTTAGCGCTTAAAAAATATAGAACTGTATCTTTTAGTCCTTTTATTGCACCAATATAATCTCTATCATTTACAAGATTATCAAAAGTAATATTTTTATCTAGAAAAAGTTTCTCCATGTCTTTTCTTAACCTGCCTTTACTGGGTAGTCCTATTCTTAATTTATTTTCGAATTTCATGATTATAAAATTTTACTTAAGTTATTATTATTTGTTGCAAACCCTATAGCTGACAGTTTGTTTCTGGACCCTAAAATATTAAGTAACTTATCGTATCTTCCACCAGTTATTAACTTGATATTGCCTGATCGATCATAGATTTCGAACATGACGCCATCATAAAATTCAATTGAATGTCCAAAGTCATTGTTAAAATTAAATTTAGATATGTCCATTTCAGATGAAACAGCGTTCTTGAATTCTTCCATGCCATCAATCTCTTTTTTAAAAAAATCAAGCTTTTGATCACTTACAAACTCTCTTAAAATATTCGGAAAAGTATCAAGAGAAGCGTTCAAACCTAGAAAACTCTTAATCAGATTTACCATTTGTTTTCCATTGCTCTCAGAGACAATATTTTCACTTTTCTCCTGAAATCGGCTGACGATTTCTTCAACTGTCCTTGAGCCTGAACCAGAATTGCTATTGGACTTAATTAGATCAACCAAGTTTGCACTTGAATTAGCGTCCAAACCTAGTCTTTCATTGATAATTTCATCTTTTTTCAATTCGTCATAACCGACACCTTGCCCTAATCGATTTAACAAACTATCAAAATATGCTCTTCTAAAAAAATGCCTGACAATTCTTTGTTTCCACCTGATCGGTAAATCTAAATAACTTATAAAACTATTAAAGAGGTTTAGACTGCCTATTTTAATTTGGTACTCGTTAATATTTAATTTTTCTAGAATTTTGACTGCCGTTTTAAGCGTATAAATATCTTTTTCATAAATAGTTTTTAGCTTTTTTTCTGTAAAAATAATTTCAACCCCTGATTGGTTTAATTCAATTGATGCATCATTTATTCCATTGATTGACCTAAATACTGGTCCAGTATAGCATAAATTAGCTTCATTTTTTTTATCATTACTTTTAATAAAACTTTGACACGTAGGGATCGTCATATCTGGTCTCAGACATTTTTCCTTGCCTGAACCATCTATAAAAGAATACATCTGACTTCTGATTTCTTCTCCCGATGTTTCATAAAAAATGTCAGAGTCATGAACTAAAGGAAGCTCTACATATTGAAATCCTAAATCAATAAAATAATCTTTTAATCTAATATTTAATTCCTGTAGTGACATAAATCAGATTTTTAGTATTTCCTTTAGAGTGCTTACTAAATCCTCCCTAATTACTTCTTTTTGACCTGCTTTAGTTTCTTTCCATTCTTTACGTCCAGTTATATTTTTTGAAATTTCACTTCCCTTTTTTAAATCTTTAAGTGATATTTTATTGTTTTTAATTTCATCATCACCTGCAATTACAACTGCATCAGCTTGCTTGCGGTCGCAATATTTTAGTTGCTTAGCTAAGTTTTTTGAGCCAAAAGAAATCTCGCAGGCCATGCCTGCATCTCTAATTTCAGATGCCATTCGAATATACTCGGATAAATTATTGTCTCCTAGATTTGCTACAATTACTAAAGGTCTCGAATTGGCTTTAATGAGATCCAACTGCTCTAGAGCGACAATAAGCCTGTCAACACCAACAGAAATACCAGTAGCGGGAACGTCCTCTTTCCCAAATCTTGATATCAGTTTGTCATATCTTCCTCCTCCAGCCACTGATCCAAAAACTATAGTTTCACCTTTTGTATTTTTTACATCGATTAATAGTTCAGCTTCAAAAATCATGCCTGTATAGTAATCCAATCCTCTTACAATGGATGGATCAAATGAAATTGGATAATCTGCAAAATTCCCTAGATAAGAGTTAAACTCATCAATATCATCACTCGTTTGCTTCTGGTCGTTCATAAAGTCTAAAATCATTGATGCTTGTTCATTATCAAGACCTACGCCTTCCATAAAATCACCAGACTTATCTTTTCTACCCTCACATAATAACTCTTTGACACCTTCATCACCTAGACGATCTTTTTTATCTACTGCTCTAAGAATTTTTGACTCAACTTCTTTCGAAGCATTTATTTTCTCAAAAAGACTTGTCCAAATTTTTCTATTTGAATATTTAATTTTAAATTTAGAATCATTTAAACCCAGCCTTCTCAAAATATTTACAACCATAACGCATAATTCAGCATCGATTAGATTTGACTGAATTCCGATAACATCTGCATCAAATTGCAAGAATTCTCTGAATCTTCCTGGCCCTGGCTTTTCATTTCTCCATACTATTCCTGATTGATATCTTTTAAATGGCTTTACTAAATTTTGATAATTCTGTGCAACATATCGTGCTAAAGGAGCTGTAAGGTCATATCGTAATGATAGCCATTGACCATCTTCATCTTGTAACGAAAAAACACCTCCACTTGGTCGATCTATATCAGGCAAAAACTTGCCCAGACTATCAGTGTATTCAATGGATGAGGTTTCTAATTCTACAAATCCAAATTTTTGACACTCTTCCTCTATTACCTCAGTAACTATTTTTCTGAGAGTCAAGAGTTGTTTCTCATTGTCTTTAAACCCTCTAGGTAAAATGGCCTTGGGTTTATTGTTATTCTTAGTCATACGATTCCAATCGTTAGCACGATACTACAAAGTTAGTTTATTTAATATAAAAAGGGGTTGTTGTTCGCTGACGCTTTTTGTTCAGCAAACTTAGATATGAATATGATGATGTGTAAAAACAATCATGAACAGTGAAATGCCTTATTTATTCAAAAAAGTCAAATTTTTATAATTTTTATTATTAAGTGAAGCCGAAATACTCTATTTTTATTAAATGATTATCATTGAAAACAGTAGAAAATTAACTGTTATTTATGCTGCGCTTGGCCATCTATTGATGCACATGTTTGCTGCATTTTACTTTGTAATTGTTCTTGCGATTGAAGATGAGTGGAAATTTTCATATGACGAGCTTTTAAATCTATGGTTTCTTGGGTCTCTTCTTGTTGGCATAGGATCTTTACCAGCTGGATGGATTAGTGATCGATGGAGCCGTTCAGGAATGATTGCAGTAATGTTTTTAGGTCTAGGTATTAGTTCGCTTCTTTGTGGTCTGAGTGGAAACAAATTATCTCTTTTTATTAGTTTATCCTTGCTTGGCTTATTTTGCTCGATATATCACCCTGCTGGAATATCATGGATAGTTAATACATCAAAGGAAACAGGTCGTGCACTTGGTTTCAATAATATATTTGGAGGCGTAGGAATTGGATTGGGAGCTTTTTTTGCCGGTATTTTAATTGATCAGATTAATTGGCAAGCTGCGTTTATATTCCCTGGAATAATTTCTATACTAACAGGCTTATGTCTCTCATATCATTTGAAATCAGGAAAAATTTCATTGACTAATATTAAATCAGAACAATTTCGAGATAATCCAGAAAAAAATCAAATGCTAAAAATTGCGATTATAATGCTTGTAAGTATTACATGTTTGAGTTTTGTATATCAAATTCTTCAAACAAGTTTGCCTAAAGCAATTGATATCAGACTGTCAAACAGCCTAAACCTCTCAACGTCTGAGATTGGATATATTGTAGCCGCCATTTATATTGTAAGCGGTTTAATGAACTACATAGGCGGTATTTTAACAGATAAATATTCTGAGAAAGTAATTTATGCTATTGGCATCATCGGGCAAGGTACTCTTCTTTTATTCATTGTTAGTCTTTCAAATTATTGGTTAATTGTTATCAGTCTCATGATTGTTGCTTTTAATTCAAGTATACTTCCAGCAGAAAACTTATTACTGGCTAAGTTCTCACCAGAAAAATATCAAAGTCTTGTTTATGGTATAAAATTCATTGTTTCATTCTCTGTGGGGCCAATAGCCCTGATCTTAATTTCTAGAAGTTATGAAATAAGTGGTGAGTTTGGATTTCTTTATTTACTTTTTGGATTTGTAATGATCTTGCTCTTTTTGATCGTACTAACTCTTCCCGTAAAAAAATCATTAGTTGGTACAGCTGGGTAGACTTGAACTACCGACCTCCTGGTCCACAACCAGGCGCTCTAACCAACTGAGCTACAGCTGCATAAGTGGTGGCTCGAGGTGGATTTGAACCACCGACACAAGGATTTTCAGTCCTTTGCTCTACCAACTGAGCTATCGAGCCTCACGTTAGTAATGTAAGTCTTTTATTCTATAAGAAGTATTCGTGCAAAGAAAATATTCTTATAGCTAATTAATTAAGCTTTTCATTTAGTCTGCTTATCAAATCCTGCACACTTTTTAATGAATTTAATTCATCAGCATCAATCATAAGATGATAATTATCGTCATTTTTAATATAAACGCATGGTAAGTTGATTTGCTTAGGTACAAACTTTAAGTCTGCAAGATGGTCAATGTAATAAAATTTACTTTTTATTTTTAGCGACTTTAGATAATTACCCCAAATCTTTTCCTTACCTAGATTGTTATATGTAATAGAGCACAAATGACATTCATACGTACTTGGTGAAATTATTTTATGACCCCAATCTATGAGGGCATTGAAAAGGCCACTTTTTGCATTGTAAATAAAAATTAACTCTCTCATGATTTAATTAAACCAACAGTACCCAATAAGTTATTAGTTTGAAACAATGGTAGTCCAACTACATTTGAATACGAGCCGTTTATTGACTTGATAAATACTTCAGCAAAGCCTTGAATTTTGTATGATCCTGCAACATTTTTCCATTCATTTGTTTTGATGTAGTTATCAATATCTTTTTTGTTAAGCAGTTTAAAATTCACTGTAGTTGTGACACTCCTACTAATAACTTTATTCTTACTATCTCGTAGGCACAATATGGTTGAAACGCGATGTCTTCGACCAGATAATTTATTGAGATTTTTCCTAGCAATAACTTCATCATTTGTCTTATCAATTATTCTTCTTCCACTATAGGCAATAGTATCTGCCGTAAGAATAACAGTATTTTCATGCTTCCCATCAAAGTGCTTCATCTTTTGAGCAGCAATTCGTTTACAGTAATCTAAGGGCAATTCCTTTTTGTTAATTGTCTCATCAATATTTGGTGCGATTATTTCATCGGGTTTGATCCCAAGAATTGATAGCAATTCTAATCTTCTAGGAGATGAGCTGCCTAAAATAAATTTCAATATATTCTCTTAGTTATTTATATCTAAATATTATTCTACCTTTAGTAAGGTCATAAGGTGTGATCTGAACAAGAACTTCGTCACCTGCTAAGACTCTAATTCTATTTTTTCTCATTCTACCAGCTGTATGTGCCAGAACTTCATGGCCATTTTCTAGTGCAACTTTAAACATTGCATTTGGAAGTATATCGGTAACTTTACCCTTAAATTCTAAAATCTCTTCTTTTGACATATATTATTTTTTTGTAAGCCTATATTCTATTGACCTAGAATGTCCATCAAGACCTTCATTATCAGCGATTGTCATAGCACTATTTCCAATTTCTTCAATACCTTCTTTTGTAAACTCAACTAGCGATATTTTCTTTAGAAAGTCAAATACAGATAGTCCTGATGAAAATTTTGCGCTCCTTGATGTAGGCAATACATGACTCGGACCAGCAACATAGTCACCTAATGCTTCGGGTGTATTCCTACCGAGGAATACTGCACCTGCATTAACAATATATTTAAGAAGTTCTCTTGCATTATCAATAGCAAGCTCGAGGTGTTCAGGAGCTAATTGATTTGAAATATCAAAAGCCTCTTTGAGGTCACGTACAACAATGATTTTACCATTTTTATCCCAGCTTGCTGACGCAATCTCTTTTCGCGGAAGAGACTCTAATTGACGAGGTATTTCTTTTTCAACTGCTTCAGCTAATGCTTGATCAGTAGTAATTAGAATGCTTTGGGCACTTTTATCATGCTCAGATTGGGCTATGAGATCAGCAGAAATAATTTTTGGATCACTATTCTGGTCAGAAATTACAACTATTTCTGAAGGTCCCGCAAACATGTCAATCCCAACAAGTCCTGAAACTTGCCGTTTTGCTTCAGCGACGTAAATATTACCAGGTCCAACAATTTTATTTACAGGTGCCACGCTTTCAGTGCCATGTGCCATTGCGGCGACTGCCTGAGAGCCACCCATGCAATATATTTTTTTAATGCCAACAATTTTTGCGGCATATAAAACTGATGGATTAATCTGTCCGTCAGTTAATGGCGTAGCCATTACTATTTCTTTTACGCCTGCAACCATAGCTGGTATTGCGTTCATAAGAACTGTACTAGGGTAGCTTGCTGTTCCACCTGGTACATAAATCCCTGCTGTTTCCAAAGGTCTCCACATATATCCAAGAGTAGATTTTAGATCGTCATTAAAACTTAGATCCTGTGGTAATTGTTTTTCATGGTATACCCTAACTCGATCAGCTGCTATTTGAATAGCCTTGCATATCTGTTCAGGTAATTCATCTGTCTGGTTGTTGATTGCAGTTTCATCTAAAATGAAGTTTGATTTTGAAAGTTCATTGCGATCAAGTTGATTGGTATACTTTATTAAAGCACCATCACCTTTGATTTTTACATCATTAATTATATTAGCTACAACATCTTTAACATCTTCGTCATCTGACCTATTAGTATTTACTAAATTTTCAAATTCCTGTGAAAAGCCTGAATTGCTTGTATTAATTATTTTGCTCATTTACTTTTTCTTCTGTACCCCAAGGGTTTCCTTGATCATCTAATTTGCACCGAATAATTTCAGTTTCGAGTTTTATAATTGCATCATTTTTGAAAAGCAATTCAATTTCGATATTTTTTGACTTATTAGGATAATAGTTAAAAGTTAAAAGTTCTAATTTCTTTGATTTATTCAATTGATCGATATTTTTTGAGTAAACTGATATGACATCTTCAAAGCAAAGAACAGCCTTAATACGCTGATTGACTTTATTTACGATTTTTTCTTCCCACATAAATCGTGTGATCATTAGAAAAAAAGATCTTATTGAAGGTAAGTATTTAATATCACTTACTTCAATAAGTCCATCCTGCAATATTGTCCCAATAATTTTTAATTCATCAGTATCAATTGCATTCAAATTCATAATTTCTACACCCGCTTAATCTCTGCGCCGCATGCTTCTAATTTTACCTCAATTTGTTCATACCCTCTATCCAAGTGATAGATACGATTTAGCGTTGTTTCGCCTTCAGCTGCTAATCCTGCTAAAATTAAACTTACAGAGGCTCTTAGATCTGTTGCCATCACCGGGGCTCCTCTAAATCCTGAGCAAGGATTGATAATTGCTCTTTTGCCATTAATTTCAATATTTGCTCCCATTCTATTCAATTCAGGTACATGCATGAATCTATTTTCAAATATATTCTCGTCAATAACTGACTTTGTTTTAGCCGTGGACATTAAAACCATCATTTGAGCTTGAACGTCTGTGGGAAAGCCAGGATATTCCTTTGTTTTAATTTCAATACCTTCACTAATATTAGATTTATTTACTGTTACAGTATTTTCATCAAAAATTATATCTACTGGCAATGTTTTTAGAGTTTCTAGAACATTACTAATGTGTTCAATATTTAAATTTTCTATTTTAAGTCCATCTCCAGCTAGTGCTCCAGCTATAATATACGTTATAGCCTCGATACGATCAGGAATAATAGAATAATTTGAACCATTCAAAGTTGTTACCCCTTGGACCAAGACAGATCTGTAATCATCAAGTTCAATTTTTGCTCCCATAGTATTTAAACAGTTAATTAAATCAATTACCTCAGGTTCTAGAGCAATGTTAGAAATTTTAGTCTCTCCTTTAGCCAATGAGGCAGCCATCATGATATTTTCAGTAGCGCCAACGGATACTTTAGGAAGTTCGATCTTGTTTCCAGTCAGTCCTTTTGGTGCACTACATTGAATATATCCTTTTTCCAATTCAAAAGTTGCACCAAGTTTTGTAAGTGCGTCTATATGAATATCAATTGGCCGAGCACCTATGGCACAACCTCCTGGTAGTGATACACTGGCCTCACGCTTTCTTGCAAGTAATGGCCCAAGCACTAAGATACTTGCTCGCATCTTTCTCACTAAATCATATTCTGCGATAGTTTTCTCTGTATCTGTATATTGAAGTGCAATAGAGTTTTTATTATTTATACTTTTTGTAACATTCACTCCAAGAGATGATAAAACCATACTCATAGTTTTTACATCAACCAGATCTGGAACATTTGAAAGTTCTAATTTTTCATTTGTTAAAATACTAGCAGCCATAATTGGTAGAGCAGCATTTTTTGATCCACTGACAGGAATCACACCCCTTAGAGGTTGTCCTCCATTTATAACAATTTTCTGCATTGAATTTTATAGCTTGGGAAGAGTAACACCGGTTTGTTTCATGTATTTCCCTTTTCTATCCTTGTAAGAAATCTCAGGCGGAGCCTCACCTTTATAGAATAGGAACTGGCAGCCTCCTTCATTTGCATAAATTTTTGCCGGAAGTGGTGTTGTATTCGAAAACTCTAAAGTTACATGACCTTCCCACTCAGGTTCTAAAGGAGTTACATTGACTATTATCCCACATCTTGCATATGTTGATTTTCCTAAACATACAACTAATATATCTCTTGGGATTCTGAAATATTCTACAGTGCGTGCCAGTGCAAATGAATTGGGTGGTATGATGCATTCTTTGCCTGGTCTATCAACAAAGCCTTTGTCATCAAAATTTTTAGGATCAACTAAGGCTGAGTCGACGTTTGTAAATATTTTAAAATCTTCAGATACTCTTGCGTCATATCCATAAGAAGACAATCCAAAGGAGATGGTCCCATCTTTTTTTTGTCCGTCCACAAAGGGTTCAATCATGCCTTGTTCTAAGGACATTTTTTTAATCCAGTTATCAGACATGATGGTCATCTTATTTGCCTACTTTCTTTCGTTGATATTCTTTTCTTTTTCTTAAATTCTGTCTCAAAGCTTCAGATAGTCTTTCAGTATCATTTAGCTTTTTATTCTTTTGCTCTTCCTTCGAGGAACTGTTTGATTTCATCTTTATTCAACCCTGCTTTTTTAAGCTCTTTTACAAGTTTTTCTTCTTCTTTTTTATCTGTATTATCAGCTTGTTTGGACTCTCTTTTCTGCTGTTTTGCCATCGCACGCTCTCCGCGTTTAGACTTGTAATCGTGATGAATGCCCATAATTATCTCCGTGAATTGCGCTACTTTATACAATTTTTTTATAGGATTCTCTAGTAAAAACAAGGAATGCTATAGAAGGATTATTTTCTAAGCTTATGGCTAGTCTTTAATGAACAGATCGCTTGAAAAATCAGAAAACTTTTCTGATCCATTTTCTGTAACTCTCAATGAATGACTCGCCTCAACACCCCAGCTACCAAATTGCATAACTGCAATCATGTGAAATGTAACATTTGGATGAAGAATAGTTTGGTCTCCTTTAGAAATATTTATTGTATGCTCGCCCCAATCCGGAGGGTAACCTATGCCAATTGAATATCCTGTTCGTGACTCTTTTTTAATGTCATGCTTATCTAGAATAGCCCAAAATTTTTGTGCCACATCATCAGCTGTATTTCCAGGTTTAATGGCTGAAATGCCTTCATCTAAGGCTTCATTGGTAGCCTTAATAGCATCAATTTTTTTTTGCTCTGCCTTACCAAGCAACACTGTTCTCGCTAGTGGAGCGTGATATCTCATATGAACACCAGCTAGTTCAACAATTGTAGCTTCGCCCTTAACAAACTTCTCTTGTGTTGCTGTTAAATGAGACGCAGATGTCCCTGCGCCAGTAGGTAGTAAGGTGGTGATACTTGAGTACTCACCACCAATTTCAGGTGTACCATAAAACATTGCTTTTTGAATTTCTCCTACTGCATCACATTGCCTAATTCCTGGATTTATTATGTCAATTGCAGTTTGCATAGCTTGATCGGTAATCAATGCAGCTTTTTTCATTAGTTCAATTTCATTATCTGATTTTATAAATCTCACCCAATTCACAAGCCTTTCAGAGTCTTTAAGTGATGCATCAGGCAATCCATCAATAAGTTTCTGATAGCAATAAGCTGTAAAATAATGACTATCCATTTCAAGACCAATTGATTGATTGTCCCATTTTTTATTTTTAATGATCTCGATAAGATAATCATAAGGATGATTGGGCCATGTATGGATATATTTTTCTGCATATACAATAATATTTTCTTGAGGCCAACAACTCTGTAAAAATGCACCTCCAGCGTCTTGATCTCTCACAAATAAAAATGGCTCGTCTAAATCAACATGAACTAAAACACATTGTGCATAGTAAAATGACCATGCATCATATCCTGTGAGATAATTCATATTTGCGGTATCTTGCGATATTAACAAATCTATCTTTTTTTTTTGCATCGACTTCTTAACTTTAGCAAGTCTGTCTATATATTCGCTTTTCGGAAAATTCATAAATTTAGGATAGTCGTTCGCATACAAGTTTGGTCCAGAAAGAGGACCCGATCACAAGAAGTTTGTCATTAAAGTCGTATGTAGAAGAATGTAACGACTGGCCGTGTGTTCCCTCTGTTCCATTGCCAATAAGTATGTAACAACCTGGTTTAACCATCAACATTTGAGCAAAATCCTCAGAAAATAATTTTGGATCACAATTTCCATCAACATTATCAATTCCAACAAGATCTTCAGCGACCTTAGACACAAAAGCTGCTTGTGCGGTTGTATTAATTGTCATGTTAGTTCGAGTATCGTATGTAAATTCGTATTTTATACCGTGAGCATTTGCAATGCCTTCAACAATATTTTGCATACTATCTTCAATAATTTTATTGGCCTCAGGCGAAAGTGCTCGAGCATCTCCGGAAATTATAGAATGACCAGGTAAAATATTTTCATTTCCATCAGACTCAAATTTAGTAACAGATACAACCCCATTCATTGCGGGATTTAATTTTCTTGAAACTATTGATTGTAGTGAAGTTATAATTTGTGTTCCTACTGTTATAGTATCAACTCCCATGTGCGGCATTGCAGAATGTCCACCTTGACCCCAAAGCTTAATATTAAAGAGACTTTCACTAGCTGTTATTGTGCCTGAACGTGTAGCAAAAGAGCCAACTTCCATTCCTGGCAAATTATGAAAAGCATAAACTTCGTCTATCGAGAATTTTTCAAACAAACCGTCATCAATCATTGCTTGTGCACCTTGCGTTTTTTCTTCATCAGGTTGGAAAATAAAATAAACTGTGCCATTAAAATTTTTTGTTTCAGAAAGATATTTGGCAGCACCGAGAGCCATTGCCGTATGACCATCGTGACCACAGGCATGCATTTTCCCCTCATGAATAGATTTATGTGCGCAGTCACTCTCTTCTTTTACTGGTAAGGCGTCCATATCAGCACGTATGCCTATACTCCTATTGCTTTTGCCATTTTTAAGAACTGCAACAATACCTTTTTTGCCAATACCCTCAAAAACTTCTAATCCAAAACTTTTTAAAATTTCAGCAACTTTCATTGATGTAATATCTAAATCAAAATTTAGTTCTGGATGAGCATGAAAGTCATGTCTCCAAGCAATCATTTCTTTTTCGTAATTTTCTGTAACTACATTCATGTCTTAATATTTATAATTTCTTTCTAAGCCAATTATGAAACCTTTTTATTTCATACTCTTCAGGCATTAAAGTGCCATTTTTACGTACGGGGTTATGTATGCCTTTTTGGTTAAGTTCACAAGCTTCTGCATCCTGTTTCATTACAAGTACAGCAAAATCAACAACATTTTTAATTGAATATTTTTTATCTTTTAGTGTCTCTTTTCGAAAAACCCACTCAGCTGTTACCTCTGTGAGTTCATTCGACAAGGGAAGAATTCGAACCATTCTAATATGGTCAGTAAAGATTGCTAGAAACATAGAAGGCCAGCTTGTCATGTAAATATATCCGGGGAAGTCTGTCTGCTTTTCTAAATACTCCACTCGATGCCCTTGTGCACTACCGTTCGTCGACCACGTTTCCGTGCCTTTTTTCATGCCACCTTTGTACTTTGGATCATCATCATTGATAAATCTTTTCCAGTTAGGGTCATCTTTTATATCAACAAGTCTGCGACCGTAAATAGGAACTAGGTCGGATAGTTCTGGATGAAGGTTTGGGCAATGAAGACATTCGCTGTAATTTTCCCAAAAAATTTTCCAATTGCATTTTATTCTTTTCTTCCAAGTATGACCTATTTGATAATCGCTAACGTTTAATTGGGAAAATGCTTCACTATAATCCGGAAAGACTTTTTTGGAGTTCCATTTTGCTTTGTTATTTAAATTGATAAAGATTAATCCATTCCAGACTTTAATATTTACATGAATTAAACAATTTTTATCTTTTTTAAAATTTTTTGGATCAATAATTGAAGAAGTTTTTACCAGACTTCCATCACTCGCATTATAAGACCATTGGTGATAAGGGCAAACCAATAAATTGGACTTCAACCTTCCATTTCTCTCCTTTTTTAAGATTGAACCTCTATGGCTGCAAGAATTATAATATGCGCATATGCTTCCCTCTTTATTCCGAATAAGGAGAATGTTGAACTTACTAATTTCAACAGTATGAAACGACAAAGGTTGTGATATAGAATCTTCATGGCAAATGTATATCCACTCTTTAGCTAAAACTTTCTTTATTTCTTTATCAAATTGATTTTGATTGAAATACCAATTTAATGGCAAAGATTTTTCTGTCTTTTTTAAAATAAATCCTTCACTCATGCTTGTAAAAATTTTATACCCTTATATTGTCTATTGCTAGATATTATAAGAAAAATAATGCATTACATAGTCAAGTTATATTCTATCTTAACAAAAAAATAATTGAAAACATGTTTCCAAATGATCTGACAGAAAAGTATAAAAATTGGCAAAATGATGTCTTTGTAAAAAAGAAAGCTCATTTTGAAAGACTTGCAAGAGAAGGACAATCTCCAACGTATATTATTATTTCCTGCGTTGACTCAAGAGTTGATCCAAATTCAATATTCAAATCACAGCCAGGTGAATTTTTAGTTCATAGAAATATTGCAAATATAGTGCCGCCCTATGATTATATAACGGAACATAGCGGAACAATTGCAGCTATTGAGTTTGGTGTATCTGTCTTAAAGATTGAAAATATAGTTGTCATGGGTCATTCAAAATGTGGTGGCATTAAAAATGGCTATAACATGTGCAAAGCAAATTCCTTCAATGCCAACTCATCAATTTCAAACTGGTTGAGTCTTCTTAAGCCCTCGTTTAACAAAATCGCTAACATGAACGAGGATGAATCGATAAAAAATTTGGAAAAGGTAAGTATCAAAACATCTATTGAAAATCTAAAAAGCTATCCATTTGTTCGGGAAAAATTAGATAGTAATGAAATCAATATTTATGGTTCGTGGATAGACATTGGATCGGGTAAAATTCATGCACTTGATTTTGCATCAAGTATCTTTCACCCAATTTAGTACAGATAATATATTTAAAAGAATAAAAGACTTCTTTATTTTTAGTGATATAAAGTAGCGATGCAAAATATCGTCTCAATAAAAAAATTATCAAAAATTTATGATAATGATTTTCAGGCACTCAAAAATATCACCCTAGATATAAAGAAAGATGAAATAATTGCTTTGTTGGGTCCAAATGGCGCTGGAAAAACAACAATGATTAGCATTATATGTGGAATTGTTATTCCAACATCTGGCTCAGTAACAGTCGATAATTTTGATATTATAAAAGACTATAGACGTACCAGGTCACTTATTGGTTTAGTTCCGCAAGAATTATCATTGGAACAATTTGAGTATGTATTTAACAATGTTTCTTATACACGCGGTTTATATGGAAAGGCTCCAAATCCATCTTTAATTGAAAAAATTTTAAAAGATTTAAGCTTGTGGGATAAGAGGGACTCTAGAATTAATGAATTATCTGGTGGCATGAAAAGAAGAGTATTAATTGCAAAAGCTCTTTCACATGAACCTTCCGTATTATTTCTTGATGAGCCCAGCGCTGGTGTAGATGTTGAATTAAGACAAGAAATGTGGCAAGTAATCAAAGACCTTAGGAATAGCGGTGTCACAATTATTCTCACAACCCATTACATTGAAGAAGCGGAGGCAATCGCTGACCGAGTTGCTGTTATTAATAAGGGAGAACTCCTGGTAGTTGATAACACATCTGACCTTGTAAAGAGTATGGGTCAGAAAACACTTCTTATTGAATTACACGAGGCTATTCTTACTCTTCCCTCTAAATTAGAAAGATATGATCTAACAGTTTTAAATAATGGATTGTCAATCAGCTACAATTATGACTCGTCAAGTAAACAAACAGGAATCACATCACTGTTACAAGACATGAAAGAGACTGGATTAAAGTTGAAAGACTTAAACACTGAACAAAGCTCCTTAGAAAATATTTTTGTCGAGTTGGTAAGGGAAAATTAATGAATTTTTACGCTATAAGAGCAATATATTTACATGAAATGGACAGAATGCGAAGAACAATAGGTCAAAGTATACTCTCGCCTGTTATTTCAACTTCTTTATATTTTATTGTATTTGGTTCTGTTATAGGGGGGATGATACCTGAGCTTGATGGTGTGAGTTATGGATCATTTATAGTACCTGGCCTGCTTATGCTTACTCTTTTGACACAAAGTATTTCAAATTCAGCATTTGGAATCTTTTTCCCAAAGTTTACAGGGTCAATTTATGAAGTATTAGCCGCACCGGTATCATCTTTTGAAATCATTGTTGGATTTGTTGGAGCTAGTGCAACTAAGTCTCTAATTGTTGGTATAATAATTTTACTTACTGCTAGTTTTTTTGTTGAACTAGAAATTCAATATCCCTTATTGATGCTTTTTCTACTTATATTAACTTGTCTTACATTTAGTTTGTTTGGATTTTTAATCGGGTTGCTCAGTAATAATTTTGAACAACTTCAAGTTGTTCCTCTAATAATTATTACTCCATTAGTTTTTTTAGGTGGTAGTTTATATACAATTGATATGTTACCAGAGTTCTGGCAAAAAATTTCATACTTTAATCCAGTGGTATACCTTATAAATGGAATGCGATGGTCGTTTTATGGTGCTTCTGATATCAATATTTTTATAAGCGTAGTATCGCTCGTGGGATTTTTAATTGCATGCATAGTTGGCGTAGCCATAGTGATATCCAAGGGCTATGGTGTTAAAACCTAAAATACTAAATCTTTGGTTTTTAGTTATTTAATCGCGGATCCATATGGGAGATGACCATGCCATCTCTGTCATTGTCGCACTATACTCTTTCGGAGGTTTTCGACCTGCTCTAATATTATCATATGTAGTCCACCTACACGTTGGGTTTTGCAATACTCGAGCATAATAAAAGGCATTCTGTTCTGGCATATAATTAGGATCTGTCCACAAAACTTTAAGCTCGTTTGCGCCCCTGTCTTGATTAATCTCACATGTAGTTAAATCAACATCTATTTTTAATGTTTCGCATCTCAATGAATTTTTATTTATTTTTCTATTTTCACTGCAAACAACATCCATCACTTCTTCCATTGCTTCACCGTTTTCTATCCAACCCTTAACGACTTGTATTTTATCTAATGGAGCGTCAATAGGATCTTTTTTTGCAGTTATATAAAATGAGAGATTTTTACCTTCATTATGCTTAATGGTACTTCCCATAGGATTGCCATCATTGTAAGCGTACGTTAAGGGATCAGACAATGCCATAATACTTTCATCGTATTCAAAACCTCCAAAAAACCTCAGTTCAATTCGTGTCCCCGTTGTCGCATATACTTCTTTGTTTTGCATGGCCTCAAAAAGTTCATCTCGATTATTTTCTTTAGCCCAGATTGCGGCAAGTCCTCCAGGATTATTTACAAATCGAGGAATAAATGCATGCGCGTCAGTTCGAGCAAATGCTGGGCCTACAACACTACTTTCCCCCTTAAAATCCCACTCTTCCGTATCTCCAGGGTTTGCGTTATGAGTATCAGAACTTCCAATCACACCTAAATCTAACGGATTAAAACCTAAATCTCTCTCAAGTTCTATGCCTCGTTTTAGTGCATCTCTTACCATTGAAGTAGGTTGAATACACAAAGTATCTCCTTCTTTTTCGCATTTAGGATAAATTTGTTCAATATTACATTCTTCATCCGTGCTTCCAAAAAAGGTACTACACTCCGAGTTCCCTTTAATTTGGAACATTTCAACTAGAGGTTCAACCTCATCTCTCAATGCCCAGTCTGCTTCTGTATATTCAGCTCCATCAATGGTCTTATCAGCAAAAGTGACACCCCAAGATCGATTACTATTATGTGGTATGGTCATGAATTCACAGGGATAATTACATGCTGCTAATAATTTTTCCCATAAATCTATTGCTGTATGAGCATCAAAAAGTGAAAATACTCTATCAGGCACCGTATTATTTTTGAAAATAACGTTTCGATGATTGTAGCCCCCGTCAGGTAAAACTGGAGAATATTCATATGCAATAAATGTTGTAAATTTTCCTGGATCGTTATGTCTTTCAGCTGCATTAATAATTTTGTTCCAAGTGGACCTTATAAATTTTTCTTCTTTTTCTTTGTCATTGATTGCCTCAGACAAAAAACTTACCGGTGGTCTTTTTACTGCTGTTTCCCTTAATTCGGCAAAAAATTTAAAACTAGGAGTCTCTAATCGCTGACACGTATAAATTGACTCTTCTGTAATATCAGGATCACTACAACTCTCATGTATTCCAAAAGTCTCTGCGTGATCAGTTACTGCTGCAAAATCCAGCGGTCTTGATATTTGCATTGTTTCACCATACATATTCTTAAATGGCATGCCTTTCGCAAACTCATAAGACTCATCAACGTCAAGCCGAGTATTGAATATATAAGCATCAAAGGAGAGGCTGGAGTGAACATGCAAATCTCCAAAGTAAACATTTTTTAACTCATTCTTTTTCTTATATTTCTCTTTTTGGAACTCCCATTGTAAAAAAGCATCTTCATTTTGTTGAGCCGCCAATGCTCTAGCTTTTTCAACATCCTCTTTTGTCATCAATGGCTGGTCTGTCATTACCACCAGTGGTTTAAAAAATGGTTTTAAGTAAACATAGCCTCCAACTAAAACTATAGTTAAAGTTACTGCGATTAAGATTAACCAATTTACTTTACTCATGTATTTTTACCCTTATGTTTAATCACATTCACTTAATTAAATTCATACAATTAAGAAACATAACTATACCTAGTAAGTAAATGGTTACTGATACTGATCTTATTCTTACTAAAAATCAATATAATCTAATTCAATATCTGATAACGACTGTAAAACTGTCAATTAAGATTTTGATTTCCGATGTTTTTTTCGATCAATAGCTGAAAGATATCGTTTTCTGAGTCTTAAATTACTAGGGGTAACCTCCAATAGTTCATCTTCATTGATATAAGCCATCATTTCTTCAAGTGACATTCTTCTTGGTGGAGTTAATTTAACTGCTTCATCTGTTCCAGAAGCTCTAACATTAGTAAGCTGCTTGCCTTTTAAAACATTTATTTCAAGATCGTTATCACGACTGTGCTCACCAACCACCATCCCACTATAAACTTTAGTTTGGTGACCAATAAACATAGTCCCACGATCTTGAAGATTAAAAATAGCATACGCTGCGGCACTGCCGGTATCAGTTGATATTAACGCACCATATTTTCGTCCGATAATATTTCCTTTATAATTATCATACTTATTGAAGAGCCTGTTTATAACCCCTGTCCCTTTAGTATCTGTTAATAATTTATTTTGGTATCCTATTAAGCCTCTTGATGGAGCTAAAAATGTTAGTCTCGTCTTACCAGCCCCAGATGCTCGCATATCTTGTATTTCACCTTTTCTTTGATTCATTCCATCAACCACAGTACTTGTATATTCGTCGTCAACATCAATGATAACTTCTTCAATGGGCTCAGTTCTTGCTCCATTTTCACCAATTTTGTAAAGAACACGTGGTCTTGAAACTGATAATTCAAATCCTTCTCTTCTCATTTGTTCTATTAGTACACCAATTTGCAGCTCACCTCGCCCACCAATTTCAAAAGCATCTTTTTGATCATTTTCTTCAAAAGTAATCGCAACGTTGGTTTCAGCTTCATCTAAGAGTCTCTCACGAATTAAGGTTGAAGTTACTCTCTTTCCATCTGTACCAGCAAATGGTGAGTCATTTACTGTAATAGTCACTGACATAGTTGGAGGATCAATGGGTGTCGAAACCAGTGGTTCTGTAACATCATGGTTACATATTGTATCCGCGACTGATGTCACAGCTAAACCAGCGATACAAATTATATCTCCAGCTGTTACCTCATCAACTGGTACTCTATCGGCGCCTATAAATGTAAATAGTTTGGTCAGTCTACCCGTTTCTATTTGGCGACCACTGAGATTAATAGACCTCACTTGATCATTTACTTTTGCAGATCCATTTATAACTCTTCCGATCAGGCATCGTCCTAAATAAGGATCTGCATCAAGAAGAGTTGCTAGCATTGCAAAAGGTTTTAATAGATCTACTGTTGGTTCTTCAACGTGATTTAATATTAGATCTAATAAGGGATGTAAATTTTCTCTGGGATTTTCTAAATTTTCAACACACCATCCTTCTCTACCTGCCGCATATAAAATTGGAAAGTCCAACTGTTCTTCGCTTGCATCTAATGCAACAAATAAATCAAAAACTTCATTAACAACCTCTTCAGATCTAGCATCGTGTCGATCTACTTTATTAATTACAACAATAGGTTTTAAATTCTGAGCGAGAGCTTTACCTAAAACAAACTTTGTTTGCGGCATTGGTCCTTCTGCAGCATCTGCTAATATTATGACGCCATCTGCCATTCCAAGAACTCGTTCTACTTCACCTCCAAAATCAGCATGCCCAGGGGTATCAATTATATTAATACGGACATCTTTCCAAACAATAGAAGTTGGTTTTGCAAGAATAGTAATTCCTCTTTCCTTTTCGAGATCGCCAGAGTCCATTAAACGTTCTTCTACGTTTTGATTTTCACGAAACATGCCTGTTTGTTTCATTAAAGAGTCTATTAATGTCGTTTTCCCATGATCAACATGAGCAATAATAGCAATGTTTCTTAATTTTAATGTCATTGATGGAATTTAAAATATTGTTGAATTTCTTCTAATTGCTTTATCATATAATAACAAGATTTATAGTTATTAAGATGAAATATGTTCTCGTTATATTTGTTAGCATGATTACAACGGTTCAAGCTGAAATTAATCTTCGGCAGTATAACGATCAATACTGCTATGATGGAGATACTTGCTACATCACAATCAATGGTATGAAAAAAAAGATTAGATTACTTGAGTTGGATACCCCTGAAATATCCAAGCCAAGATGCAATGCTGAACTGGAATTAGGTATAAAGGCAAGAGACTACCTAAATGACCTTATTGCAAATGCATCAACTATTGAATTTAAAACTGAATATCTGGAAGATTATTTTGGAAGAGTTTTATCATATCTAATAATTGATGGTGAAGATGCATCAAGTAAAATTATCGAAAACCAACTAGGCGTTGTTTATAACCGCAATCAGAAATATGATTGGTGTCAGGATTTGAACGTAAATGAAATTATTAATTATACAGAATAAAATGAAGAAACTAATTTCTCTTATTATATTAACTTTCCTACTTACCCTCAATTCTTACGCAGAGGATCTCTCTGATCTAATTAACCCAGAAACTTTTATTATTGATTATGAGGATTTAAATACTGAACAAGTAAATGCTTCGATGCAGGCCAAAAAAGACATGGTTCCAGTTTTAGGGAAAGAATGGATGATTGTGACAGCAAATTCTTACGCTTCTGCAGCAGGGGCTGAAATTCTTGAGGAAGGTGGAACAGCTGCAGATGCAATGATAGCCGCACAAGCAGTTTTAGGATTAGTTGAGCCGGAGTCTTCTGGGCTTGGTGGTGGAAGTTTCTTAATTTGGTACGATAACAAAACAAATAAAGTTACTACATTAGACGGAAGGGAAACTGCTCCAAGAGCTTCGTATCCAACTCAGTTTCAAAATGAAAGTGGAGAGACTAAAAAATTTTTTGACGCTGTCATTGGTGGCCTTTCCGTAGGGACGCCAGGTACTCCTGCATTAATGTTTAAAGCACATGAAAAATGGGGCAAAACAAAGTGGTCAAGTCTATTTACCGCTGCAATAAATCTTGGGGAAAATGGTTTTCCTGTGTCTAAGAAGTTGGCGTCATCAATTGAAAGAGATTCGGATAGATTAAAAAAAAGTAGTCAAACATCTAAATACTTTTTACCTGATGGAAATAATCCTGAATATAAACAATTAGTAACGAATAAAGCTTATGCCGAAACACTAAAAAAAATTTCTACAGATGGTATTGAAGATTTCTATAAAGGAGAAATTGCTGATGACATTGTAAACACAGTTCAAAACTATTCTGAAAATCCTGGGTTTTTACAAAATAGTGATTTAGAAAGTTATGCTGTAATAGAACGCGATCCAGTCTGCATAAGTTATAGAAAACATAATGTTTGTGGTATGGGGCCGCCCTCATCAGGAGGTGTCGCAGTAGCACAAATATTAAAAATTCTTGAGAAATTTAATTTAAAATCACTTGGCTACAAAAATCCTAAATCGTGGCAGGTGATTGGTGATGCAAGCCGGTTAGCCTTTGCTGATCGAGATAGATATTTAGCAGATAGTGATTTTGTTGATGTTCCTTTAAACGGTTTACTTGATCATGAATATTTAAAAAAAAGATCTAAGAAAATAGAATTAGGAAGAAGAACAGAAAATATTGAAGCTGGAAATCCTTCTCAAGAAGTTGCATATAATTATGCAGATGATAATTCACTCGAGCTACAATCTACAACTCATATATCAATTTATGATAAATATGGAAACGCGTTATCTATGACTTCTTCAATAGAAAATGCTTTTGGATCTAGATTGTTAACGAAAAGTGGGTTCTTGTTAAACAACCAACTTACAGACTTTTCTTTTCGAGACGAAATTGACGGGAAATTAATTTCCAATAGATTAGAACCAGGCAAACGTCCACGATCCTCTATGTCACCAACAATCGTCTTAAAGGATGGAAAACCAATATATATTACTGGATCTCCTGGAGGCAGTAACATCATTGGGTTTGTTGCAAACCATCTTATTTCCCTTATTGATTGGGATATGAATGTTCAACAATCTGTATCTTTGCCTCATGCGATTAATCGGTGGGGAGCATACGATATTGAAGATTCAAAAAATGCTCGGATACTTAAAGAGAGTTTGTCATCTATGGGATATGATACCAAGATAAAGAAATATTTCTCTGGTTTAAATACCATTTATATTGGAAATAATTTAGAAGGTGGATCTGATCCACGACGTGAAGGAATAGCTTTAAGTGGACAATAGCATAAATAGAAAGGTATGATTTAAAAATAAATATGAAGGCATTAGAATTTATCAATCTTTATTTAAAACATTTTAACAATGATGATTTTGAATCATTAAAAAACCTTTTTTCATATCCATTATTTATGAACGTTAATGGCAGTATCATCTCCGTTAATGAGTCGCCAATGGAAAAAATGAAAAAATCCTCCAATTTGGGTAAAACTGAAGATATTGAAGTAGAAGTCATCAAAGAGACAGAAGATCAAGCCCATGTAATTCTTAGAAATGCGAAGAGATATAATAAAAGCAAGGAATATGTTGAGTCTATATCTGGGTTTTATGCTTTATTCAAAACAGGAAACGATTGGAAAATTGTTTTTTTGTCTAGCATTACTTACCGAGATCAAAATATCTAATAAAGAGAAGGAATTGTAATTGGAGGTTAACAAATAAAATAATATTAATCTCAGGACATTACTTTTTTATTATAGTAGAATTTTTTGGGGGATAAGATGGATATACATGAGTACCAAGCAAAAAAAATTTTATCTGACTTTGGAATTGGAATTCCAAGGGGAGGTATCGCCTATAGTCCTGAAAATGCAGAATATAAGGCAAAAGAAATTGGTGGTTCTCGTTGGGTTGTAAAAGCACAGGTTCACTCTGGCGCAAGAGGCAAAGCTGGCGGAATAATCGTCTGCAACGATGCTCTAGAAGTTGCACGTGCTGCGGATAAGCTGCTGGGGAAAAAACTGGTCACTAATCAAACAGGTCCATCAGGAAAAATTATCAATAGAGTTTATATAGAAGAAGCCTCTGATATCGAAAGAGAACTTTATTTAGGTCTCGTTTTTGATAGAGGCTCTGAATGTATTATGGTTGTTGCATCTACTGAAGGTGGTATGAGTGTTGAAGAAATATCAAATAAAAAACCTGAAACAATTATAAGATCAAAGATAGAAGCTGCAGTTGGCATTCAGGAATTTCAGGCAAGGGAAATTGCATTTAACCTTGGTGTTGAGACAGGTCTTATCTCAAGAACTGCTGAGGTCATTGAGGGTTGTTATAGAGCTTTTAGCGATCTAGATGCAACTATGGTTGAAGTTAATCCTTTGGTTATTACAAAAGATAAGCATGTTTTAGCTTTAGATTGTAAAATGAGTTTTGATAATAATGCATTGTTTAGAAGAAATGATGTTGCTGAATTAAGAGATAAATCTCAAGAAAACCCAAGTGAGGTATATGCAAGTGATAGAGGTTTAAATTACGTGGGACTTGAGGGAAATATTGGAAATATTATTAACGGGGCAGGATTAGCAATGGCGTCAATGGATATGATTAAGTCCGCTGGAGGAGAGCCTGCAAACTTCCTTGATATTGGAGGGGGAGCAACGCCAGAAAAAATTGTAAAAGCTTTCAAACTTGTTTCATCAGATGAAAAAGTAAAAGTTATTTTAGTTAATATATTTGCCGGCATTAATAGATGTGATTGGGTTGCTGAGGGAATAGTACAAGCACTTCAAACAATTAAAATTGACATGCCTCTTGTGATAAGGTTGGCTGGCACAAATGTTGAAAGGGGAAATAAGATTTTAAAAGAAAGTGGTATTGATTACATTGAGGCCCATTCACTAAAAGAAGCTGCTACAAAGGCTGTAGAGGCTTTAAAAAAGATTGAAGAAAAGTAATGTCTATATTGATTGATGAAAATTCTAAAATTATTGTCCAAGGCTTCACTGGTAAAATAGGAAGTTTTCATGCACAAGAAATGATTGATTACGGTTCTAACGTTGTTGGAGGAGTTACTCCTGGCAAAGGAGGTTCGATACATCTTGGTCTTCCTGTTTTTAATACCGTTAAAGATGCTGTGAAAGAAACAGATGCAGAAGCAAGCATCTTATTCGTTCCACCTAGTTATGCTGCCGACTCCGCTATGGAAGCTGCTGATGCAGGCATCAAAGTATGTGTCGCAATAACAGACGGAATACCCTCTCACGACATGATTAAGGTAAAGAGATATATGCGGAGATATGCTAAATCTGAAAAAATGACGATGATCGGTCCTAACTGCGCTGGTATAATTAGTCCTGGTAAATCAATGCTGGGTATAATGCCAGGACATATTTATAAAAAAGGAAATGTTGGCATTGTTGGCCGATCAGGAACACTGGGATATGAAGCCGCTTCACAAATGAAAGAGCTAGATATTGGTGTTTCAACGAGCGTAGGTATTGGCGGAGATCCAATTAATGGAAGTTCGTTCAGAGATGTACTAGCTCGATTTGAAGAAGATCCAGATACTGATATTATTTTGATGATTGGAGAAATTGGTGGACCTCAAGAAGTAGATGCAGGTAAATTTGCAAAAGAAAATATGAAAAAACCAGTAGTCGCATATATAGCAGGACTAACTGCCCCAAAAGGTAGAGTAATGGGTCACGCTGGTGCTATTGTTTCGGCATATGGGGAAAGTGCAGTTGAAAAAGTCGAACTCTTAAAAGAGTCCGGTGTTACTATATCAAAAAACCCATCAGTAATTGGGGATACCATAAAGTCTGTTTTAAAAGGATAAATCTGATTAACTATTAAACTTAGCCCCCATAGCACAATGGCAGTGCAACGCATTGGTAATGCGTAGATACCTGGTCAGTACAGGTTGGGGGCACCATAAAAATGAGAAAAAGTAATAACATAATAATAAATAATGAAACCTCCTCAGCCAAAAAAAATTCCTAAAATACATATTGCACATAACGATGAGCGTGTTGATGATTATTATTGGCTTAGAGATGATACTCGTAAAAATCCAGAAATTATTTCTTATTTAGAAGAAGAAAATCAGTACTTAGAAGATTGGTTTAGAAAAAATAATGATTGCCGAAAAATAATTTATGATGAATTAGTTAGTTACATACCACCAAAAGAGGTTTCAATGAAAATTAAATACGGAGATTATTTCTATTACTCTGAAATTAACTCTGAACAACAATACAAAACATACTTTCGTGAGCGTAAAGGGACTAAAGAGTTAGTTATTGATGTAAATGCACTGGCAAAGGATTTAGATTATATCAATATAACGTCAATAACTCCATCGCCAAATAATCTTTTAATTGCTTATGCAGAAGATTTATCGGGTCGACGAGAATACAAAATAAAAGTTAAAGATCTAACCACCGGCAAAATTATAGACAGTAAAGTTGAGAGAAGCTCTGGGGGCATTGTTTGGGATAAGAAGAATACTTCATTTTACTATGCTCAAAAAGATCCTGTTACTTTGATAGAAAATAAGGTTTTTAAACACAAAATTGGAACTGATCTTAAAGAAGATGTTCTAATCTATGAGGAAAATGACTCGGAATTTCATCTTCATATTTATGAGTCGCGGACAAAGAAATATTTGAATATTTATACCAGTAAAACTGAGTCTTCAGAGACGTGGTTACTTGATTTAGATGAAGAACTCAGTCAACCATTTTGTGTACTCAAACGATCCGATAAACATCTTTATTCAATTGAAGATACTCCAGAATGTTTCTATGTCAGTAGTAACGCTCAAAATAAAAAAAATTTTTCAATTTTAAAATTCACGATTAACCAAATTAATGATTTTAATAAGTGGGAAACTGTAGTTGAACATGACAATGCTATTTTAATTGAAGATTTTGTTACTTTTCCTAAATATCTCTATTTAGAGATACGGGAAGACGGGCTGCCCAAGATAGTAAAAATTAACAGAGAAACACTCAATAGGAATTATATTGAATTTAGTGACCCTGCCTTTTCTTGTTATCTAGCAACCAATAATGATTACCTTGATGCTGAATTTTACTATGGCTATTCAAGTCCAAAGAAACCTAGCTCAATATTTAAAGAAGATATTGAGTCTGGTAAGAGTGAATTAGCCTGGCAGCAGCCTGTAAGTAATTATGATGAGAGTCTGTATGAGGTTGAAAGACTTAAAATTACGGCCCGAGATGACACAAAAGTTCCTGTATCACTGGTATATAAAAAAGGAACTGACTTAGCTCAAGCTCCAATTCTTATTTATGGTTATGGATCATACGGCATTATTATCGATGCGGCTTTTAGAACGTCAATATTGCCATTGCTAAATCGAGGGTTTGTTTTTGCAGTGGCCAATATCAGAGGTGGTTCTGAAATGGGCCGACAGTGGTATGATGACGGTAAAATTTTTAATAAAAAGAATACATTTTATGATTTTATTGATGCAACAAAATCACTAATCAAGCAAGGGTATGGAAACACTAAAAATGTATATGCAATGGGTGGAAGTGCTGGTGGTCTTTTAATGGGAGCAATCATTAATATGGAGCCAGAATTATACAAAGGTATTATTTCAGCGGTTCCGTTTGTAGATGTCGTAACTACAATGTCGGATGAAACAATTCCATTAACTACTTTCGAATATAAAGAATGGGGCAATCCAGCGAATGAGGATGAGTACAAATATATTAAGAGTTACTCACCCTATGACAATATTAAGCCATCAAATTATCCTGCTGTCTTAGTCACATCCAGCCTTTATGACTCTCAAGTTCAGTATTACGAACCAGCAAAATATGTTCCAAAACTAAGAGAAAATAGTACTTCAGATAATCCAATATTAATGAAAATGAATTTAGTTGGTGGACATGCAGGCAAGAGTGGACGGTTAAATGCTTTAGAGGAGAGTTCTCTCGATAATGCCTTTTTACTTTGCTTGACTAGAAATTCAAATTGATATTTCATTTTTAAACGACAATTTATCCAGGCTCTTTTTCTTTGACTCACTAATAATTTTTCCTCTTTTCATGACATAGATATAATCTGCTAGATCAAATGCAAAATCAAAATATTGCTCAACCAATAGTATGGTCATTCCCTGCTCATCTTTTAAATATTTTATGACTTCTCCAATTTGCTGGATGATGTTTGGCTGTATCCCCTCGGTTGGTTCATCCATAAGTAGTAATTTTGGTTTTGAAATCATAGCTCTTGCAATTGCTAATTGCTGTTGTTGACCTCCTGATAAATCTCCACCTCTTCTATTTATCATTTGTTTCAATACTGGAAAAAGATCGAAAATTTCATCAGGTATGAAATGTTCATCACGTTTTAAACATGCAAAACCAGTTTCTAAATTCTCTTTTACAGATAATAATGGAAATATAAAACGCCCTTGAGGAACATATCCTACTCCTCTTTTAGCAAGTTGGTGCGAGCTAAAGTCAGTTACATTATCCCCTTCAAAAAGATAATTTCCTGACTTTGAAGGATAAATTCCTGATAAAAACTTTAATAAAGATGTTTTACCAACTCCATTTGAACCCAATAAACAAGTAATTTCTTTCTTTTTCGCCTTGAGTGAAACGTCAAATAATATCTGAGAAGAACCATAGTAAAAATTCAAATTACTTATATCAATCATAACTATCTTCCCAAATATACCTCAATTACCTCATTATTAGAGGATACGTGTTCTATAGAGCCCTCTGAAAGAATTGAACCTTCATGCAATACAGTAACCTCACATTCAAGATCTTTTACAAATTCCATATCATGCTCAACAACAATAACTGATTTATCTGCAGATAATTTTTTTAGGATCTCAACTGTCTGTCTTCTTTCATTAGAAGTCATTCCAGCGGCTGGTTCATCAATTAATAATAGCTTTGGTTCTTGAGTTAATAGCATTCCTATTTCTAACCACTGCTTTTGACCGTGTGATAACTCACCAGCAATTCTATCTTGTTCATTTTTAAGACTAATTTCACCTAGTATGTTTTCTATTAGATTTTTTTCATCTCTATTTAATTTTTGGAATAAAACACTAAAAGGATTTCTATTTTTCTTCATGGATATAAATAAATTTTCAAATACTGTTTTTAGCTCAAATACAGTAGGACGTTGAAATTTTCTTCCTATACCCAGTAATGCTATTTGAGACTCACTTTTCATTAGAAGATTTTCATCCCAAACAACTTGATATTTTTGATCACTTTCAAGCCATACGCTTCGTTCACCAAATAATACTTTACCCTCATCTGGTTTAGTTTGACCCGTAATTATATCCATAAAAGTAGTTTTTCCAGCTCCATTAGGTCCAATAATCGCTTTGAGTTCATTTTTACCAATGCTGTAGCTCAAATTATTAATAGCTTTAAAGCCATCAAATGAAACCGAAATTTTTTCAACTTTCAATAAAGTATTCATTTTTCCTTAACAAATATATTTCTTAAAAAACCAATTATTCCATTTTCACTAAAAATTGTGATTATTACAAATCCAAAGCCTAACAAAACTGTCCACCAATTCACCCATTCTATAGTAAATATGCCCAAAGGAATATCTGGTGCCTGTCCACCAGTAAACCATGACGAAAATAATGAAACAAAAGCGGCACCAATGATTGCTCCATACAATTTTCCTCTTCCTCCAATTGCAACCCATACAGCGAGATAGATCGATGCAATAGGCGCAAGCTCTGCAGGATTAATTATACCTGCTTGAGGGTAATAAAGAGCACCAGCAATACTTGAGATTATTGCTGTTAACACAAATATAAATAATTTATATATTTCGACATTATACCCTAAGAATCTTACTCGTGTTTCGTTATCTCTTATTGATGTAATAATTAATCCAAACTTACTTTTCATGAGTGAATGAAAAAGTAAAAAAATAAATATTAGAAAAATACAACTTGCCCAAAAAAACCCTATGGATATGATCTCTTGTCCTAAATACTCAATGCCTGGAATGTTCTGCAAACCGGATAGGCCGTTATTGCCCCTGAGACCACTGTCATTTTGAAATAAATATAGTGACAGAGCTAAAGTTAATGCTTGAGTTAAAATTGAGAGATAAACTCCAGTTACTCTCGACCTAAATGCAAGCCACCCAAATATAAATGCAAGAATACCAGGTACTGCAATAACTAAAATCAATTGTAAACCAAGACTATCTGCAAACATCCATATGGATGGTATGTCATAGCCGCCGACAACTCCAAAAATCTGGTTTCCAATGGCATTTGATAATTCAGTTTCGGTTAACGGAAGCAACTCATTAGTGGCAGCCTCCTGAACAATAATGGCTGTTCGCTCATACATTAGCCACATTCCAATCATGTAACCACCAAGTCCAAAAAAAGCGAAATGCCCTAAAGAGAGAATTCCGCAATAACCCCATACCACGTCCATCGCCAGAGCAATTATGCATAGACAAACAGTTTTGCCTAAAGTTTTGACAAAACTAGTAGATATTAATCCGTTTCCGTAGGGTTCACTAAAAAAAGTTATAAACAGAGAAAATATAACAACAACTATTGTAAAAATTAATGTGTGTCGAGCTAGTAAATCATTTATTGAATTAGTCATCGGCCGCTCTCCCTTTAAGGGCTACTATCCCTTTTGGTCTAAATTGTATAAATAAAATAATAAAGATGATCATATAAGTTTGCGCTGCGAGAGTATTAGATGGATTGAACCATTCTATAAATTTTTGAAGGAAACCGATAAGTGAAGCTCCCGCCAATGTGCCCCATATGTTGCCCACTCCTCCAACAACCACTGTCATAAAGCTCTGAACTATATATTCAGAACCAAGCTCAGATGTAACCTTGGAAAAAAGTCCAATAGCAATTCCTGCAATTCCTGCAATTCCTGAACCAAAGCCAAAAGTTAACATATTTATTCTTTCAGGATTAATTCCCATATTGGAGGCCATTACTGGATTTTGAGTCACTGCACGAGTCTCCAATCCAAGTCTGGTACGATTCATTACAAAGAGCAACAAACCAAGAAATATTAAACTCAAAATAAATATCGCAATTCTTATATAACTGATCGATAGATCGTCGCTGAGACTGAGTGATCCATCAAGCCAAGATGGAGATGTAAGTGGTCTTGCTTGTGTTCCAAAAATATTTTTTGCAATTTGTTGTAATGCAATACTGATCCCGAAAGTGGCCAGTAATGTATCAAGTGGTTTACGATACAAATGACGTATAACGAGTCTTTCCATGATCACTCCAGCAATAAATGTAATTATAAATGCGAGGGGAAGTGCAACTAAAAGTGATAGGGTATGGTTACTTATAAATTGTTGAACAACATACCCCGTATAGGCACCCATCATGATAAATTCACCATGAGCCATATTAATTACTCTCATTACACCAAAAGTAATCGCTAAACCAATTGCTCCAAGAAAATAGATTGACGCAAGACTTAAACCGTCAATAAATAAGTCAATATATTTGTAGATCTGAACTCTAAAATTTATGCTAGCTAGAGTATTTAGGGCAGCGTTTGTTACTTCAGAAGAAGTATCATTGTAAACCGAATAAAATATAAATTTGTTTACTTCTTCATTAATTTTATTTTCAGAAATAAAAGGAGGTGCTAAATTATTTACAACTAATTTATTATACGCAGCAATGCGAGATTGTTCATTGTCCAGTGAACTAATAGAATATCCTCCAATGGTATCTCCGATAGTATTTTGTTCTAATATTTTCTTTAATTCTTCTGGGGTAACCCTTTTTTTGTAAACTAGATTATTAGCATATAGTTTGTCATATGCATCATTAATTGATATCTCAACATCCTCATTAAAAAAATTAGTTGTACCTGATGTTCCATTACTATTTTTGATTGTAAAACCAGGCACAATTACCCTAGCAATATTTTTATTATCAGGAAGAGAGATACCGACTTTCACTTCAGAAGAATTGAGGAGTTGATTTAGAGAGGCTCTTATTTCGATCGCAGTATCACCTTTAAAAGACTCGATTATTTCTAACTTTTTATCATTCGAGTCAGAGTACTTAATAATTGCAAATTTAAGCAATCGATCGATAGCAGTTTTTAGTTCTGCGTCTGACTCATTTATGTAAGCATCTTGTAACACTGCCAAATGTTCAGGCTGAATGTTTCTTTTTAAGCTATCTAAGCTTTTTCTTCTTACATTAATATCTGAATTAGAAATTTGGTATTTTACTAAAAGAGAGTCTATTTTTGCTCTTACTCCACTGTTGGGTTTAATTTTTTTAATTTCTTTTTTACTGTAATTGCCGATCCTAGTAAAACCATCTATTTCTATCGCATCAAATGACTCATTATTATCATTAACTATAACTACTTGTTTCGTATCTTTTATATAGTAGAGACTCTTCGATTTCCACAATTCTAAAAACTTTGAAACAATTTCATCATCAAAGCTTTGTACGTCTCTTAATATAGAGTCAACAGTTTTTGCTGAACTCTTAATTATATTTTCTGAATTTTCTATTAAGAATATGTTGAATTCATTATGGTGAGCAATAGCTGGTAGATTTATAAAAAAAGCATACAGAAATATTATATAAAATTTTATTTTCATAATTTAAAAACGCCATAAAGAATATTAACTATTCTTTACAGCGTTTTATTTGGGTTAAAATTAGTAGTTAGACTTTAACTGAACACAGCTGCTGGTCGAAGTATTATACATCCCACAACCTAAGCTTTGCCAATCTGATGTTAAAACAGCTGACTCTACTAAGTGATCTGTCCACGCATCTCCTGGAACCTCGGTCGTTTGGCTAATTATATCAAACTGACCATCCTCAAGGATCTCACCTATTAAAACAGGTTTAGAGAGATGATGATTTGGGAGCATTTCAGCGGTTCCACCCGTGAGATTTGGAACTGTAATTCCATACATAGCTTCTCTAACTGCATCTACATCAGTAGTTCCAGCTTTTTCCACTGCTTTTACATACATGTTAAATCCAATCACGTGCGCTTCCATCGGGTCATTAGTAACTCTTTCTGGCCCCATAGTGCTTTTCCAGTTTTTGATAAATGCTGTATTTAAATCGGATTCAGCTGATTGAAAATAATTCCACGCAGCTAGGTGGCCAACCAAATTTGTTGTATCAAGTCCGGATAATTCCTCTTCACCAACTGAGAACGCGACAACTGGTATGTCTTCAGCGTTCACGCCTGCAGCTGCAAGTTCTTTATAAAATCCAATGTTTGCATCACCGTTAATAGTTGAAATAACACCTACCTTCTTTCCATCAGCCCCAAGTGCTACAACATCAGCAACAATTTTCGACCAATCCGAGTGACCAAAAGGTGTGTAATTTACAAAAATATCAGATTCAGGAATTCCTTTATCAATTAAATATTGATTTAGAATTTTGTTTGTTGTTCTAGGATAAACATAGTCAGTTCCAAGTAATGCGAACTTTTCAATGCCTAGTTCTTCTAGATAGTAATCAGTAGCTGGTATAGCTTGTTGGTTTGGAGCGGCTCCGGTATAAAATACATTTTTTGAGCTTTCTTCACCCTCATATTGAACTGGATAAAAAAGTAATCCGTTAAGTTCTTCAATTACGGGTAATACAGACTTTCTAGACACAGAAGTCCAGCAGCCAAACATTACATCAACATCATTGACAGTTATTAGTTCTCGAGCTTTTTCAGCAAAAAGTGGCCAATCTGAAGCAGGATCAACGACTACTGCTTCCAGTTTTTTTCCGAGAATACCGCCCTTTTCATTTTGTTCATCAATCAACATTAACATTGTATCTTTTAACGTTGTCTCTGAGATTGCCATCGTACCCGACAGCGAGTGTAATATGCCAACTTTGATAGTATCTGCATACGCAGTGATACTAAAAAAGAAAAATGACATAACAACTATAATTTTCTTGATCATTATTCGTCCTTTCATTTTTTTAACTGCTACATAATTTCTTAAAAAAATTAGTGATACGAATCTTTACACTTGCCAACATGACATCTTCAAAAAAAAAAATTAAACGTAATTTTTATATTACTAATTAGTATCTGTAATTTTAGTGATAAAAATAAATGACAATTATTTGTCAACTTGAAATTAAAACACTATGATAATTTCATGAAAGTAAATCTTCAAAAATCTTTAGGCACAATTGATGCAGAGTTTATAAATAATGATGTTGAAAGATTATATCAGCAAGGATGCCTTAAAGCTTTACTACCTCAATCCTACTCTAATTTGTCTCAAATAGTTTTAGTTAATACATCTGGGGGTGTAACAAGTGGAGATAAGTTTAATATCAATATAGATTTACACAATACACATATGCTCACTACAAGTCAGGCTGCTGAGAAGGTATACAGTGGATATGGAGATGCGGCTGAACTTAAATATACAATTAACATTGATAACAGTACTCTTTTTTGGATACCAAATGAAACAATCCTCTTTGATAACTGCAACCTAAGACGTCAAATTGATATCAATCTTTTGAATAATTCAAATTTATTTTTCTGTGAAACAGTTGTTTATGGAAGATCAGCAATGCATGAAACGATTGAAAAAGGTTACTACTCTGATCGATGGAAAATATTTAATGATAATAAAATTGCTCACCTTGAAATCAATGGCTTTGAAGATAATATAAAAAGAATGCGGAAAAGTAAATTTATGCTTAATGATAATATTGCAATTAATACAATAATAATACTCGGTTCAGAGGTGAATAAATTTTATACTGTATTAAAAGATAATATACATGATGAAAAAAGTATAACTACTGGTATTTCAGAGTGGGATGGTAAGATAATAATAAGAAGTATTTCATCTAATAACTATTATTTAAAAAAATTTACAAAAAATATCGTATCAATCATGATGAATGGTAAAATTCCTTACATGTGGGGTGCTGCGTGAAGCTTTCTCCAAGAGAGATTGATAAAATGATGGTCAGCATGGCTGCAATAGTCGCTCGAAAGAGGTTAGACCGTGGCGTTAAATTAAATTACCCTGAAGCCGTATCAATTATTTCTGATTATGTTGTTGAAGGTGCAAGGGACGGCAAATCTGTAGCTGAATTAATGGAAAGTGCAGCACATGTATTAAAAAAAGATGACTGTATGGAAGGAGTTGCTGAAATGATTGCCGAAGTGCAGACAGAAGCAACTTTTCCAGATGGAACAAAGTTAGTCACTGTACATAAACCCATAAGGTAAGAATTATATGATTCCAGGAGAAATAATTACAAGTGGCAGTGAAATAATTTTAAATAAAGATTTAGTGAGTTTGACAATGAAAGTCTCCAACACTGGTGATCGTCCAATTCAAGTCGGTAGCCACTATCATTTTGCTGAAGTAAATGAAAGTCTTGAATTTGATAGAGAGAAATCTTTAGGCATGAGACTAAACATTTCATCTGGAACCGCAGTAAGGTTTGAACCTGGGCAAACAAGAGATGTTGAGCTTATAGAAATACAGGGACTAAAAAAAATATTTGGGTTTAATAAAAAAGTCATGGGAAAAATTAAATGAAAAAAATTCCAAGACAATCTTATGCAGCTATGTATGGCCCCACAACAGGGGATAAAGTAAGGTTAGCAGATACTGAACTTTTCATAGAGGTTGAAAAAGACCTCACAATCTATGGTGAGGAAGTTAAGTTTGGTGGCGGCAAAGTTATTCGCGATGGCATGGGACAGTCTCAGGTTTCAAGAAGTGATGGAGCCGTAGACACAGTTATTACAAATGCTCTGATTCTAGATGTCACCGGGATATATAAAGCAGATATTGGACTAAAGAACGGAAATATTGACCATATTGGAAAAGCTGGTAACCCTGATACACAACCCGGTGTGGATATTATAATTGGTCCAGGTACTGAGGTTATTGCGGGTGAAGGTAAAATTGTAACGGCGGGCGGCTTTGACAGTCATATACATTTCATATGTCCTCAGCAAATTGATGACGCCTTACATTCTGGCATTACTACGATGCTGGGTGGAGGTACTGGACCTGCACATGGAACATTAGCAACTACTTGCACGCCGGGGCCATGGCACATCGGCAGAATGCTTCAATCATCTGATGCTTTCTCGATGAATTTAGCTTATGCAGGCAAAGGAAATTCTTCGTTGCCTTCAGGTTTAGAGGAACAAGTTCTTGGTGGAGCAGCTGCTCTTAAACTTCATGAGGACTGGGGCTCTACTCCTGGTGCAATTGATAATTGTTTAAATGTTGCTGATAAATTCGACGTTCAGGTCATGATACATACTGATACGCTCAATGAAAGTGGCTTTGTAGAAAATACAATAAATGCAATTAATAAAAGAACCATTCATACATTTCATACTGAGGGTGCAGGTGGTGGACACGCGCCTGATATAATAAAAATTTGCGGTGAACCCTATGTTTTGCCATCTTCAACTAATCCGACACGACCATTTACTGTTAACACTGTTGAAGAGCATTTAGATATGCTGATGGTTTGCCATCACCTTGATAAATCAATACCTGAAGACGTAGCATTTGCTGAGAGTAGAATACGGAGAGAAACGATGGCTGCTGAAGACATATTACACGATATGGGTGCTTTCTCAATCATCGCATCTGACAGTCAAGCTATGGGACGTGTTGGTGAGGTTATTATTAGAACATGGCAAACAGCTCATAAAATGAAAGTCCAACGAGGAAGACTGTCTGAAGAGCAAGGCGATAATGACAATTTAAGAGTCAAACGATACCTTGCAAAATATACAATAAATCCGTCAATTGCTCATGGAATTTCTTCCTATGTTGGCAGTCTCGAAAAAAATAAAAGAGCAGATATCGTTATCTGGGACCCAGCTTTCTTTGGTGTTAAGCCTGAGATTGTAATAATGGGTGGGAGTATTGCCTGCGCACAAATGGGCGATCCAAATGCATCGATTCCAACTCCCCAACCTGTATATACCCGCCCAATGTTTGGAAGTTATGGAAGATCGCTTGAAAGCTCATCGATAACTTTTGTCAGCAAGAGTTCTCTGGAGGCAGGCAGCCTTAATCATCTCAATATACAAAAAAGCATGCTGCCGGTAAGCAATACAAGGTCAATTTCAAAAAAAGATATGGTTTTAAATGATGTTTGTCCAACTATAGATGTAAATCCTGAAACATATGAGGTTAGGGCAAATGGAGAAATTATAACATGTGAACCAGCTAAAGAACTGCCAATGGCACAAAGATATTTTATGTACTGATTATGGAAATTTGTAATTTAATATTAAGTAACTGTGATTCCTCTGAAGAGGTTGATACAATTTCGCTATCTTATGAGGAGAGATTCATGCGACGCAAAAAGTTAGTTTCTGACAAAGGTCATGAATTTCTTGTTGATCTTGAAGAGATGAGATCAGTCCTGAGTAATCAAGCGTTCAAACTTGAGAGTGGAAAATTAATTACTATAAAATCAAAAAAAGAAAACTTAATTGAGATCAAGTCAGAAGATTTAAATAAATTAATATGGCATATTGGGAATAGACATATCCCCTGTCAGATTGAAGCTACAAGAATTCTAATACAAAGTGACCATATAATTGAGGATATGGTGAGAAGACTTGGGGGGCAGACAAAATCTGTGATTGAACAATTTAATCCTGAAGGAGGGGCTTACGGTATGGGAAGAACGCATGGTCACAAGCATTAAAAGTAAAAACTTATTAGATTTAAAATCTCATCAAATTTTACATCTTTGGTTTTCGTCTTCATTTCCTATTGGTTCATACGCATATTCGCATGGTCTCGAGGCTTTAATTGATGATAAGCTTATCAAAAATAAAAATGACGTATTGGAATTTATTAAAAGTATTCTCTTTGAGGGAACATGCAGAAATGAGTATATCTTTATCAAGGCTACCTATGATGGAATTTATGTAAATGAATTAGTGCTTGCAAGTTGCTCATCCAAGGAACGTCAGCTTGAAACACTCAAAATGGGTGACGCCTTCAGAAAAATCATGTCTGAGAGTTGGGGCTATACAATAAATAATGAGACTGCTTTTCCAGTCTGTATTGCTCAAGCAGGAATTAAATTTCATATTGCCTTTGATGATTTGGTTGACTTTTATATTCAATCATTCATCTCAAACTTAATTAATATGTGCGTTAAACATATACCTTTAAGCCAGAAAGATGGCCAAGATTGTATGGTGTCATTTCTTGGAATGATGAAAAGTTTCCATAATACGATGAAAGACTATAGCTTAGATGATTTACGCAGTTCCATGTTTTGTGCAGATATTTACAGTATGAAACATGAAAATCTTACATCCAGAATTTACGTCACATGAATAATTTTCGAGGTCCTTTAAAAATTGGTATCGGCGGTCCAGTAGGTGCTGGTAAAACAAGTCTTACTGAGGCTTTGTGCAAAAATTTATCTAAAAATATTTCAATGGCAGTTATATCAAATGATATTTACACCATCGAAGACGCCGAGTATTTAATGAGAGCTCAAGTTTTGCCAATAGAGAGAATTAAAGGGGTTGAAACAGGTGGATGCCCTCATACCGCAATTCGAGAGGATGCCTCGATTAACCTCTTGGCTGTAGAGGAAATGAAACAAAAATTTCCTGATTTACAATTGCTATTAATTGAGTCAGGTGGAGATAATTTGGCTGCAACGTTTAGTCCAGAGTTAGTAGATTTATCAATCTATGTGATTGATGTTGGAATGGGGGGTGATATTCCTCGTAAAGGTGGGCCAGCAATAAAAAAATCTGATTTACTAATTATCAATAAAACCGATTTAGCAAATCACGTAAATGTTGATTTGGATCAAATGAAATTAGATGTTGAAACTGCCCGATCAGGCATGCCTTATATTTTCGGTGAAATGAAGAATAATAAGGGTATAGAAAATGTTGCTGAGTTTCTCAAAACTGAGGGCGGTCTTGAAATAAACTAAAATCCACTTTCCTGAATGAGTATTGAGGTAGTAGCGTTAAATATATTTTGAAAAATATTATAATTTTCTGAATCTATTTTAACAGATCCAGCTGTCTGCCATTGTAAATCTTTTGGATTTTCTGAGGAAGTGAAATTTAGTTGATAAAGAGCATTTTCAGGTCTCTGAACTTTTTTCTTTCCAAGTATTTCTCTTGATGCAATTGTGCCTCCATAAGTTGAGGTCAAAGCCAAATACGGCAACTCTTCGGTTGAAGTTTCATTTGATGATACTAATTCGACTTTGACTTTCGCAAATTCATGATTTCTTGCATGAAAGTAACCGCTTGAAACTTTTTTTATTTTATCAAGATCCGTCTCGCTAACAAAAGCTATTACTTGCACTTCTTCTGACTGAACAATTGAAAATAGCTTATCTTTTTTATTTACCCATTGATTAGTGTTCAGGCTTATCAAATCTTTTATTATGCCATCTGATGGTGCATAAATTGATAAAGCTTTATTTTCTTCTTTCAATGAATTCAAAATTTCAATCTCTTTTTGTAACTCATTCTCAAGTATTAATAGATTACTAAGATCAAGCTTTGATCCCACTCTACGATCAAGTTTTTGCTGTATCATTTTTACGCGATCTATTGCTTTTTCAACTTTATTAGAGATCAAGGGACTAGTCATAACGACTAGCAAGTCTCCCTCAGCTACATACTGATTATGTGAAACATTGACCTTTCTTATCTTGGAGTCTTCCGATGCAAAAATATCAAGAACATCTCCTTCTTCAATAACAGCTGGCAAACTTAGGGATGTACGCCATGGAACAAGCATGGCAAACATAAATAATGTGAACAAGACGATTGACCGCATAAAAGATCTATTGAGTTTCATAGATTTTCTAAGCTTCCACCATTGAATGATCTCTCTGGCAATCGGCAATAAAATGAACCATACAATTTCTATTACAAATAAAATAATTCCTAATATTTTAAATGTTAAATAGTAAACCAATAATGCAATACCAATAAAAATGAAGAAACGATAAATCCACGTTGCCCATGCATAAATTATGAAAGTCCACCTTCTGTTAGCGATCAACTGTTCAGGTGGTTGAAATTTAAAACCAAAAAGCCACTCTCTTATCTGCCATCGACCTAAAGCAAATGAACGCGGTTGCAAGTTTTCAGCTTTAAGGAAATCAGAGAGCACATAATAGCCATCAAACCTCATAAAGGGGCTTATATTTATTAACAATGATGAAATCCAGCTTGAAGTAGCAATAAAAAATGCCGCACTTTTCATAACACCCTCTGGAAAAATAGCCCATGCAAATGTAGCAATTAATGCTAGGTGCAGTTCAGTTAACATGCCTGCAAAATTTATTAGTAAACGCTTTCTGTGGTCAGTAAGTTTCCAGGCATCAGAAGTATCCGTATATAAAAATGGAAAAAACACCAGCATAGCTAGGCCAATAGATGAAACTTTACACTTATAATATGTAGCCACATAAGCATGACCTAACTCATGTAAAGCTTTCACAAAAATGATCGTAATTCCAAACAAAATCAAGCCGTTAATATTATAAAAATATGAAAAGGTTGAGAGAAATTTCTCATAATTAGTTATTGTCAGAAATATTCCAATTATTCCTAAACCATAAATAATCCGTCTGACTGTTAATGAGCTTAAGAACATGGCAATAGGTAAAGTTCTTTGGAGCCAAGTACCCGGTCTGAATAATGGTATTTTGAAAAATAGATAATTGTGAATGAGTTTAAGAAGCCAATGTTTATTCGTTTTATTTTTTTGAACCACCAAAGACTTTACTTCTTCACTGGTCTTTTTGATCGTCAAATTATTTTGATCAAGAAAATTGATAAACTCATTTATTTCTTCTTCACTTACCAATAAGTTAATTTCATTAATTTTTTTTATGAAATCATCTAATTGAGATCCACTTGACCAGTTTTTTAAAAGATCAAAAGCATTTTTATTGATCGAAAAATATTTATTTCTTAAAGAGTCATAAAGTAGCCACGATGAAGAGCCATCCTCTTTTTTGGGACCCTCACTCAATTTCAAATCTTGTCTTAAGTATGGAACAGTCATCTAAAAACCTAAAAATTGTCTCGTAAGATTTATTGGAACACGGAATATGTAGTAAAAAATACTTGTTTTTTCTCCATAAATTTTTGCTGTGCCTCGTAAACCTATTCTTGGTACTTCTCCTTGGTTTCCATCTAATTTTGCAAAAATCTGATAAGCTAAAATATTCTCAGATGTAAGCGCAGGCTTATATGAAGTACGCAATACCTTACCGTCTAAAGAATTGAGAGGGTCACTATCTAAAAAAACTTTTACTCTGGCTTCCTTCTTGATCAAAAGAGAGTCTTTAGTAGGCAAGAAGATTTCAAATTCAATTTGTTGAGGATCAGCTATGGTTAATATTTTTTCACCAATGGTAACAGGTCTCCCTTGCCAATCAGTAAAGTCTTCAACTACTGCAATACCCTCTCGCTCAGCAGAAATAATTGAGTATTTCAGCTGCTCTTCTGCATAAGTGGCTTCTTTTTTTCTTAAACCTACTTCAGTTGAAAGCTCAACCAGGCGTGCTTTGTCATCTTCATTTGAAAATGATGACTGTTTGACTCTTAACAGCTCGGCTTCAGCTACTTCAAGTGTCTGAAGTGCAATTTCATACTGATTTTTAAAATTTAAATCGTCCAGTTTAACTAGTTCTGTGCCTGGTTTTACATTTTCATTGGTCTTAATTAAAACTTTTTCAACAACTCCATTCACGGGTGATGTGACAATCGTTGGATCTTTCGCAACCACTTCTACTGGTGCGAGAGCTGACATGCTGATAGGAAAGAACATCACCACAGTTATAGATGCAATCACTAGCCACTTTACCCATCCTGAAAATATGCGACTGATACTTGTTAATAATGATTTTTTTTTACCGAAAGCAGTAAGCGCGTGACTAAAGCTTTCAGAGATGTGCAATAATAAATCTTTTTCTGAACTTGTAACTGGTTCTGTTCTTACAAGAACTAAGTAACCAATATTTTTTTCTATTCGTGAAGACAAAGGAACAAAAACTAAATGATTTGGAAAATTTTCAGGAATGCTTAGATTTAATTTATCTAAATTAAGGGATTGAAGACTGATTGCAGATACTTCATCACTATTGATCATTCCTTTCTTATTAAGTAATCCCTCAATAAAAGTAACGGTTGGAGCAGTTCTATCAATGACTGATAAATCAGAAATAGTATTCACTTTAAGCCGGTTTATGCTTGATCTGTTGAGAAGAAATAAGAAATTATAGTCAACTATACTCCGTAATTCGTTAGCACAAATAAAACCAAGTTCTGTTTCACTTTCAGCGTTACGAAACTTTTTTTCAAGTGTAATTAGTCGTGCAATTTTTATTGAAGAATTATCATTCAAAACGTTGCTGTCCCACTCATTCCTGGAAGTAATGTTTCATAATTTTCATCAAATTGTGCGGTAGCATCAATCGTCTGACTTACCGGATCTATATCTGCACCCAAAGAATGTATTTGTGCACTATACTCTAAGCCATTCTCATCAATAACTATACTTAGAGGGTATCCTTCAGATAACCATGATAGCCATTTACTTGATATCATAAGTTTTGCTTCCAATGTGCCTGACCCAATAATTTCAATCAATGGCTGTTGCCTTTCAATACTTTCGTACTCATTTACAAAAACTTTGGACATAACTCCGTCATAGGGTGCTCGAATAATACAACGATCAGTGTTGAGTTCCGCAATATTTAATTCTGATTGTGCTCGATCAACTGCTATTTGAGATAGTTGAACTTCGTACTCTCCAATAGATCTCATCGCAGCAAGCTCTTGATTGCTTTTTAAAGTTACCCTAGCACCATCAAGTTCTGCTTGAACAACATCTTTTTGGGCTTCAAAAAAAGAGCAGTCAAATTCAATTAAAATATCTGATTTACTAAAGTTATTTCCTACTTTTATAGGAATAGAGATTATTTTTGCTGCAATTTCACTTGATAAAGTCGCCTCTTCAGTTGCAGTAACTAAAATACGTGTTGATCTTTCTTCAGCTAGTGCCTCAAAAGATATAAAAAGAAAGCAAAACGCTGCTAACGATATTTTAACTTTATTCATTTATTTATAGAATTAGCTTACAAGACTAATAATTTTTTCGCCATAATTATCTATTTTCTGAGACTGTACCCTAAGTTGTTCATCAAGAGGAATAAACGAAACTTCATCAGTTTCCTCAGCTTGCTCTTCAGTTGCAGACGGAGTAGCAATTTCATCAAGATTAATATCAACTTCAATTATTCTCTCTTTACCATCTTCATCTTCAGCAATAATTTTTAACTCAAGGACTTGAAGACTATTTGTTAAAAATGCTGGGGCTGCAGAACCCGTTCGTCCTATTGATGGGTCTGCTGAGATGGCTCCTGTTTCAGGATCAATGGTAATCCATTCTGGCAAAGAGCTTCCATCTTTCATCTCAGCTTTATACAATTTTACATTCGATTGATTGTCATCGATAACATCCAACGTATACTTGCCTGCATCAACTTGAATATCACTCAGTTTCATGGTTCCTAGGAAATCAGTTTCAGCATTTAAATTATTTGACGCAACTTGATTTGTTCTTCCATCAGTTTTACGAATAAGATTTACATTTGCATCGTTATCAACAACAACCCTAGTTTCACCAACTGTACCTCTAGTAAAGTCTTGGTCATTTTTAATTTTTGCCTTATCTAGCACAATATTAATATCTCTTGTGTTTCCGTCTTTATCCAGCGCAACAAGCTGTACTTCAACCTCTTGAACTCCCTCAGGCATATCGGCAGTTGTTTCTCCTGTTTCAGGATTGACTTGTATCCACTCAGGCAAGGCTTTCCCATCAGAGAGTTTTCCTGAATATAGTTCAACATTTTTCTGGTTATCATCATTTAATTTAATACCTACTGATAAATCGGATTCTTCATTGCCAGATGTTTCATTGGCGACAGCATCCATCAATCTCAAACCTCCATTGAATTTTAGGGGTTTTGAAAGGGATGCAGTATCAGCAATTGATATAGTATCCAAATTAAAGCCATCATCTGTTATAGATAATGAACCCTCATTAAATTCTTGTAATGCAGCTAAATAATCTTTCTTTGGTTTAATGACAACTGTATCATAATTGGATGGTATTTCTTCATCGGTAGTTTCCTTTTCAACTATTTCTCCTGGCGCAGGGTTTACTGTGATTGTGAATGTATGATCTGCATAAAGCCCTTCACCATCAATGGCTCTTATCGTTATCGAATATATTCCAGGTGTACTAATGGATCCATGAATCTTATTTTGTTTTAATCTTAGTCCATCGGGAAGACTTACTTCTGTGCCATCTTCAGGGTCAATAATCTTATATTCTGCGATGTCATAAATACCTGTATCTGGATCATCAAAAATTTGTTTGTGTTTGATAATGATTGTTGCACCTGTAATTGTATTTGGATCTTGAACAGGGTATAAAACTTGAGGTGGGTCATTTTTACCTGTCACAGTCACGGCAATTTGAGCTTCTACAGGAGTTTCTCCATCCGTTGCGGTATACGTAAAGTATTCAGTTGCTATTACTCCTGGGTTTAATGCTTTCGCATTATTAGCCTTGTATTCATAGCTGCCGTCGGCGTTAATTGTTAAATCCCCATACGCTCCTGTAAGAGGTGATCCAATTGATCCAGATGTCCCAGTGCCAGTTTCCTCACCTGTTCGTATCGTATTTACAGTTAAGCTGTCACCATCGGGATCTGTATCATTGTTTAATACACCTTTGGAGGCATCTTTTACACCTGTCGCACCTGCATCGATTGCAAGTATGTCGTCATCCGGTACGGGAGGATCACTCTTACCGGTAACAGTAATTGCAAGCACACCAATGTCCTCATTTGTTCCATCAGTTACTGTGTAGTTGAAGTACTCTATTGCACTTTGGCCACGTTTTAATGCATCTGCAGCTGCCTGATCAGCAACATAGCTGTAACTTCCATCAGCATTAAGTGTAAGCGTACCATACGTTCCAACAAGTGCATTGCCGAGTGTACCTGATGCACCGCCACCTTCAGTTTGTCCTACTCTAATTGCAGAAATTGTTAACGACTCACCATCTGCATCAGTATCGTCTGCATTAAGTGCAGACGTTGTATCAGCTGCTCTCGTAATTGTTTCACCTTTTGGAACAGTATCCGTATCATCAACTGCCACAGGATTTTCATCGTTAATACCTGTTACAGTAAAGGAGAGCTCTGCTGTATCTGTGGATCCACTGTTGTGATCTCGAACCGTATAGGTAAATGTATCTGTTGCTGTCTGCCCAGTTACAATGCTGTCAGCTGCATTTTGATCAGCCACGTATGTATATGATCCATCAGCATTAACTGTAAGTGTACCGTATGTACCTGTTAATGCTTGCCCAATTGTACCTGAATTACCTGAGCCACTTTCTGAACCTGTTCTGATCGCAGTAATTGTAAATGATCCTGAAACATCATCGCCGTCAACATCTGTATCATCATGGTCCAGTTCCTGCGTATCACTCGTTGATCGACTGATGGTGGCATCTTCATTCACTGCATCGGTATCATTTACGGCAACAATATCGTCATTTGTACCAGTAACTGTTATTACAATCTCACCAGTATCTGTACTAGCGTCATTATCGTCTGCCACTGTGTAAGTGAATGTATCTGTCACAGTTTCGCTTGGATCAAGAGCATCAGCTGCAGCTTGATCAGCCACATATGTATAGCTTCCATCGGCATTCATAGTCAGTGTGCCGTAAGTACCTGTTAATGATTGACCAACAGTACCAGATGATCCACTGCCTGTTTCAGCGCCTGTTCTAATTGCTGTGACCGCTAGGCTTTCAGTATCACCACTCGTATCGTTTGATGTAACTCCAGAACCGGCATTTACAGATAACGTAGCATCTTCATTAACTGCTCCCGTATCATTCGCTGCTACTGGTCCAACTCCTGTAACTGTAATTGCGAGTTCAGCCGTATCAGTGACACCACCACTGTGATCTCTGACTGTGTAGGTGAAGTAATCAATAGCTGTTGCTCCATGAGCTAATCCATCTGCACCACTTGTTGTCGCTGCATAACTATAACCGCCATCCGCAGCAACAGTTAACACACCATACGTACCAGTAAGCGCTTGTCCAACCGTACCACTGGTTCCACTCGCACCTTCTCTGCCCGTTCTGATTGCTGTTATGGTAAAGCTTCCAGATGCATCATCACCATCTGGGTCGGTATCGTCATGATCAAGTTCCTGCGTATCTGAAGTGCTTCGGTTTATTGTTGCATCTTCATTTACTGAATCAGTATCATTTACTGCTGTTATGGGATCATTCAAACCTGCAACAGTAAATGTAATTGTTGCTGTATCTTGGTCTCCATTTTCGTCTTCAACTGTGTAAGTAAATATATCCGTTCCAGTATCACCAGAATCAAGGGCATCAGCTGCACTTTGATTGGCAACATACGTGTAGCTACCATTCGCAGCAATTGTTAATTGACCAAATGTTCCTGTAGCAGCGCTGTCGACTGAACCATTTGAAATGTCAACAACAGTTAATGAATCACCGCCAGAATGCGTATCGTTTAACAGAACATCACCCGTGTGTTCACCAGTAGCATCAGGAGTACTGTCATTAGCACTGGTACCATCTGTGACAGTTAATGTAGCGTCTTCATTAATGTAACCAGCATCATCACTAGCTGAGGGAACTGGATCAACTCTTCCAGTAATTGTGATAACTAAAGTTGCAATATCAGTATCACCACTATTGTGGTCTCGAACCGTGTAATTGAAGCTATCAGTTGCGGTAACTCCATTGCTTAAATTAGTCGATCCGCTTTGATCAGCGGCATAAGTATATGATCCATTAGCATTCACTGTCATGGTTCCATATGTGGTAGTGAATGCTTGACCAATAGTCTTTGCGGTTCCAGCGCCTTCACTTGCTCCAGTTCGGATTGCTGTAATCTCAAACGATCCCGATACATCATCAGCATCAGGGTCTGTATCATCGTGATCAAGTTCTTGAGTATCTGATGTACTTCGTGAAATAGTATTATTTGCATTTACGGCATCTGTATCATTTACTGCTGTAATATCATCATTGACACCCGTTATGGTGATAACGAGTTCACCGGTGTCAGCATTTTTATCATCATCATCTTTAACAGTGTAAGTAAATGTATCCGTAACAGTATCACCTGGATCAAGAGCATCAGCTGCAGCTTGGTTAGCAACATAAGCATAACTACCGTTTGCTTGAATGGTTAACTGACCATAGATTCCTGTTAGTGCGGAATTAATAGAGCCTGCAGATCCACTTCCAGACTCAGTCCCTGTTCGTATTCCTGTAACTGCCAAACTCTCACTATCGAAACTACTATTATCATCATCATTACTTATAACGCCCGATGCTTCATTGACATTTAGAGTATCATCTTCATCAACTGCTCCCGTATCATTTACAGCCTGAGGTCCAATACCCGTAACAGTTATTGTTAAAGTGGCTGTATCAGTGGTTCCGCCGTTATCATCACTTACGGTATAAGTAAATGTATCTGTTGCTGTAGCTCCAGCAGCAAGGCCGTCCGCCCCACTTTGATTGGCTACATAAGTATAAGTACCATCAGAAGCTAAGGTAAGTGCACCATATGTGCCATTTTTTGCTTGTCCTACAGTTCCGCCAGAAATTGCTGAAACTGTTAAAGTTGCATCAGTATCGGCATCAGTATCATTTGACAAAACACCGCTACTTGCCTGGTCAACATCAAGTGTTGCATCCTCGTTAACAGCACCAGTATCGTTAACGCCGACCGGATCATCATCAACTCCTGTAATGGTGATTGTTAATGTTCCCGTGTCTGTACTTGCATCATCATCATCTGCCACAGTATAAGTAAAGACATCTGTTACACTGTCTCCATCATCTAACGCTTCAGCAGCTGCAGTATTGGCAATATATGTGTAACTTCCATCAGCATCCAATGTTAACACACCATAAGTACCGGTTAAGGCTTGTCCCACTGTTCCACTTGTTCCACTTCCTGAGTCTTCTGCTTCAGTTCTTATGGCTGTAACGGCAAGGCTTTCTGTATCACCACTTGTATCGTTTGCAATTACGCCTGCACCTGCGTTTTTAGATAGCGTAGCATTTTCGTCAACTGCACCCGTATCATTCGCTGCTACTGGTCCAACTCCTGTAACTGTAATTGCAAGTTCAGCAGTATCTGTATCGCCACCACTGTGATCTCTTACTGTATATGTAAAATAATCTATAGCAGTCACGCCATGCGCTAAACCATCTGCACCACTCGTTGTTGCCGCATAACTATATCTTCCATCTGATTGAACTGTCAGCACACCATACGTTCCCGTCAATGCCTGTCCAACCGTACCACTGGTTCCACTTGCACCTTCCCTGCCTGTACGAATTGCAGTAATCGTAAAGCTTCCAGAGACGTCATCACCATCTGGATCAGTATCGTCATGATCAAGTTCTTCGGAGTCTGAAGTGCTTCGATTAATTGTTGCATCTTCATTCACTGCATCTGTATCATTTATTGCTGTTATTGGATCATTTACTCCCGTTATAGTTATCGTAAGCGTTGCTGTATCTGTTCCACCGTTTCCATCAGATACCGTATAAGTAAATGTGTCCGTTGCTGTATCACCTGGATCTAGAGGGTCTGCTAGATCTTTATTTGCGTTATAAGTATAACTTCCATCTCCACTTAAAGTCAGTTGTCCATAATTACCATCCAGAGCTGATCCAAGAGAGCCTCCTGAAATAGCATCAACTGTTAAAGTATCGCCATCAGCATCTGTATCATTTGACAAAACACCACTACCTGCACTTACTGAGACACTTGCATCTTCATTAACAGCGCCTGTGTCGTTATTACCAACAGGATCTTGATTTGTAGAGGCTACTCTTGTTACTACCCTCACGAAGTCACCCTTCAATCCATTATCAGTAGCCATGGTTAAAATTTTGTTTGAACCTGTTACGGTAAAAGCATCTCCTGATCCCATTACACCTGGGGGTACTCCATCATTTTGATACTCTAAATCTCTCATCTGCACTTTTTTAGATCCGGTTGTTAGAGGATAGGTACCAGTGGACATATCATATCCAGATTTTGCTATTGTATTTTCTGGAGTGGTAAAAATACCTAGAATTTCATTATCAAACGTTATAATACCTCGATCGTTTAAGGATCTTCTATTTACGTCGTCATTGAGATAGACCATATAAACATTAACAGCACCATCATTGTCTGGATCGTGACTCGATGAAGCTACAGCGTAATCAAAAACCAAATTACTTCCAGTCGTCACATTATCTCTTTCAAGCGTGACGATGTATCGGGTTCCCCCTGGATCTGTTTGACCTCCAGTGTTATTATTATAGGATCCACCACCAGCCATGAAATTCATATTTGAATTATGTATTTCAACAGCATTTTGAGTTGCTGTTACGCCGTTAGTCAGGGCATATTGATAACCTACAACTGAAACATTTTCAGTTTCAATAATTCCTGTATGTTTTTCAAGGTCCCAATCCCCGCCTTTACCAGTAATGTCATCTGATGCCGCAACATCAGCATCCGTGATGTCTGCAATCTGTTTGATTAAGATCTCACCACTTTGATCTGCAGCTACGTTACAACCATAAAATAAAATATCTCCGTCCTCTGAAAGACTAGCTCCAATCTCTTGGAGAATATTTTCATAAGCATTTAATGTGTCACTGTTCAATACAGCTGTACCAAATGCAATCTGTCCTACACTACCGTGACCAATGACGTGAACTGCATCGATATTTTCTTGAGATGATAAAATATTTTGCATGGTAACAAATCCATCTTGATCACTTTGTATGACATGCACTTCAGTATTGTTGTCAAAACTGTTAATCAGAGTTTCAATATCTTCAACTGTACTATCAATAAATATAATCTGTCTTGATTTTGCACTTTGAGATGATGCATCTACATTTACAAAAGGTAACTTTGTATCTTTATCAACTTTAAAGTGATCAGCTTTAGATGATTTATCATTATCTGATTTTTGAAACTGAGCTAAATCATCAACCGCATCAATTGCCGTTGCTACTGCAGCACCATCCAGCATAAGACGAGGTTCCAAAGCCTGAATAAGTTTATTGCTCATTTTTATATATAATTTTTCAAACCAACATAATTATTGATATTTAGCCTTTTCTTTATACATTACTAAAATTGTAAGGGTACTCTCACAAGCCTAAATAACCCATTTTGGGCAAATTTTTTTGTAAGTTTTCTGCCATTTGTCTATATTCCCTACTAACAAATACTAGTAAGCTTATCCTTAATTAATGAAAAAGATTAGTACAAAAATTATTATATTTTGCCTATGTATTGCACTTAGCGCCTGCGCTCGAACACCGAATGTTATCGATGCAGAAAAATTAAATGTAAGTGTTCAAAAAGATCTATCATTGCTTGCAGTTGACGCACCTCTTGAAAACATAGACCTGCACACGGCAATTGCTATTGGTATTAAAAACAACCGTGACTTAAGAATAAGTGTTATGGAGTCTGCATTAGCTCAAAGACAAAATGATCTTCAACGATTTGATATGCTGCCTGATATTGCACTCAATGCAGGTTATTCAGAGTTTACTGAGTTACAACCCTCAACAAGTATTACAGTTCCTAATGATAGTGAGCCTGCACCTGATCTTGATGGAACACAAAGTTATACTGTTTCTCGTGATAGAGGACTGAGAACTAAAAATATTGAATTCACATGGAATGCTCTCGATTTTGGTTTATCCTATATCAGAGCAGGTCAGCAAGCAGATCGATATCTGATTGCTAAAGAGCTTGAGAGAAAAGCAACTCAGAATATTGCTCGTGATATTATTCGTGCTTATTGGAAAGCACAAGCATCAGAAAATCTTCTAAAAAAATTGAATCCTCTTCTTGAGAGAGTTGAAGAAGCTCTCGCTGACTCAAAATATATTGAAGAACTTCTTATATCTGCACCTATGGACTCTTTGCTTTATCAAAAAGAATTACTTGATGTACAGAGAACACTACAAACGCAGCAACGTGCATTGATCAATTCCAAAAATGAACTTGCAATACTCATGGGATTACTGCCTGGTCAAAAGTTTAGCTTATCAAGTGATGACAGTTACCTGACCAATATAAATATGAACATTGAAAAGATGGAAGAAATTGCACTTGTCTCAAGACCTGAACTCATGGAAAGCCGATATCAAAAAAGGATTACTGGCAAGGATACAAGAGCCGCCATTTTAGGCCTGATTCCAAGTATAAAATTTAATGCGACTTACGGTTATTCAAGCAATCAATATTTGTTGAACCAAGACTCAACAGAATACGGCGCATCCATTGGAGCTAACCTTTTTAACGTGTTTTCATTAGGGGCTGTAAAAAAATCATCTAAAGCCAGTAAAGATTTAATTGCAGAACGTCACCTTGCGATAGCTATGACAGTACTGTCTCAAGTTCATCTTTCAAATATGAATTATGCCCTCGCGATTGAAGAATATGATACAGCACAAAGATACTTAGATGTTGCACAAAGGATCAGTAAACAAGTTCAAAATGCCCAAAAAGTCTCTCGATTTGGCGAACTTGAAGTCATTCGGGAAGAAGCGAGTTTACTCGTTGCAGAACTCAGACGAGATCTAGCATTTTCCGAAATGCAGCACAGTATCGGTCAAATTTACGCATCAATAGGAAAAGATATTCTTCCTGATAATCATCAAAATTTATCTATCGACGATGTGAGCAAAAATATTGAAACCAATCTATCTGAGTGGGGAGAAGTTTATCAAGCAGTAGTAGATGTTCCCATCAGCGAACAAGGTCCCATGCTTCTGATTATAAATGATCCAATAAATACGCAGCAAACGAGTAATAAATTTCAAATTTCTGACAATACTTTTAATATTAGTGGGCCAGGTAAAATACGCTATCAAGCAATGCAAGAAGATGGGACTCCTCTGCCCAGATGGCTTGCTTTTTTAACGTCTGATTTATCATTTGTGGGCAATCCTCCCAATGACGTATCGGGGATAAAGTTAAAAGTCTCAGTTGCGAATGCGCTGGTCTCTGTTGAAGATACATTCACGCTTCAGTTTATGGATGAGGGTGAATTTCTCGCTCAAGAAGCCGAAGGTGCAAGGCAAAAACTTATCCAGTTGGGTTTAGATAGAAAAGAAGCTATCAACCTCGCGGTAGAAAATGACGTTGAATCTAATGGAGAAGTCGTAGAGTCAAATGAAGAAATTCCTGAAAATTTAGAAATTAATGATGAGCAAAAAATAGATTTAGACGAATTTGCTATTTCGAATGAAATGATCATTAATGATGCTGATAGTCTTAATGATTTATTAGACTCTGTTGATAACACTCTTCAAAAAGCTCAAACTATACTAGATGATGCTTCAGTTGAAAATGAAGAAGCCATTACAGATATTAATGCAATAGAAAATCAAGTGAGTGAACCAATAATACTTGATGACGAAGTGTCAGTTGACAATAGTGAAGAAACTTTAGATCCTGTTGGTATATTACCAAAAAAGAAAATCTTAAATACAGTTGATGAGAATAGCCTCGTAGAAGAAGCAACTACTGCAAGAGATTTACTTACAGAATTGAACAATACTGCTGAATTAGAGAATAAATTAGCTGAAGAGGCATCTCAAGCGTTAGAAGATTTAACTCAACTCATTGAAGAACCAATGGAAGTAGCATCAAATGCTTTTAGTGCCCAAGCAAGTGATATTGAAGAGACTGAATTAATAATTGATACCAGCGATGCTGAATTTGTTTATATAAAAATCGGATCTTATACGCGTGGTAATTCTGCATTCAGTTTTATGAATTACATTTATGATGTAATGGGATTTGACAGCAGATTCCTTAAATATGACATCAATGTCGATAAATTTGACAAAAATGACTATTCCGTCATTGTAGGTCCAGTACCAACGGGTGAAGCAAAGTCTATGCTGGAAGCTCTCGATACACAATTAAGTTCCCAAAATAGCTCCATTGTTGAAGCTGAACTAGTATGTAATGAAGAAATTATATTAATGTGCTCAATTTAAGACTGAGCTAGATCATCATAAATACTAAAGTAAAAATTCATCATATCACGTGTTGTTACTGCTTTGTTCTTGATAAAAGTTGCTATCTCTCCATCTTTGCGAGCGTAATTAATCCTAAACAATTGACGTCCTCTTTTTTCTAAATGTCCAATCTTTATTAATTTATTACTACACCTCCTCACAGTTTCTCGTGGCATTTTAGAAGCTTCAGAAATTGATGAAATATTTGTCGGCAAGAGATAACCATTTTCATATAGCTCTGCAACATCATTGAAATTTAAAATTCCAGTGTGTTTCCTAAAATAGATCGATGCAGACAAGACAACGCGATCATTAGGACTTAAGGTTGGATCATTACCTTCTAGCGTTAAAACTCTTACCCAAAAGAGATACATGGGCAATCTAATTCGATTCCAGATTTCTGGTTTTACTGTCTTTAAATTTATCGTTGAGATGGGTTTTACATTTAATTTACATTGATACTTGTCTTCAAGATTTAAGAGAATGTCATCGAATGTTCTCATGAGCGACTTCATAATTTTACCAAGAGAATCAGTAAATATATATTGAACATACGCCTCCATGTTTACAAGGTAACCATACTTTTTATCTTTATTAACAAATCCAGCCTCTATTAAAGACTTTAGGTATCGTCTTATATTTTCACGAGGTATAGAAAAAAATGCTTCAAGAACTTTTAGAGATATTTTTTTTTCAATAAACTTATTAAATGGGCCAGTAAAAAAATTATTATCCAAAAAGTCATCAAGATGCATTGCCTTGATTTGCTTTCTAAATTCAGGAAAAAGGTCTTCATTCACATGCGCATTGGTAAGAGAAAAAAGAATGATGAACGATAGAACTCCGATAGACTCATCTTGCAGTCGTCTGTTTTTTGTTAACCAATTGGTTGGGCTGTTTTCCCAATCAGGCTCTGTATGTAAAAATAAATTTTGATACCTGGAGATGTGAATTAGCAACAACAATGCAAAATTACCATCATCTAGATTATTAATGAGATTGATAACTTTTTCTTTTTTTGCATCTAGGTTTGGATCCATGATTTAATAGTATGCCCAAATTGGGTTTTTCGTAACATAAATATACATTATAATTCATTATTGAATTTAATATTTGAAAAGTCATAATTCTAATCATGAAAAGCAATTTAGCTAAGATCGCTCAGCGAAAGAAAATCAAATACTTCTTAATTAGCTTTGTTGATTTGTTCGGCATCCAACGCGCGAAATTAGTGCCAGCCCGCGCAATTTCTGAAATGCAAAAAACCGGTGCTGGGTTTGGCGGTTTTGCTACTTACCTAGACCTTGATTTTGCAGCCCCAGATATGTTTGCTGTCCCAGACCCTGAAAGTCTCATACAATTGCCATGGCAACCTGATGTTGGTTGGTTGGCCAGTGATCTGGTGATTAACAATGGGCCGATGGATCAGTGCCCACGTGTCATACTCAAAAAACAAATTAACCACATGACAGACCTTAATTTTAAAATGATGACTGGTGTGGAATGTGAATTTTTTATACTCAATGAAGAAGGGACTGAAGTTGCTGACTCTAGGGATGATGCACCAAAGCCTTGTTATGATGTTGCAGCATTGATGAGGCGCTATGATATTTTAAAGGAAATTTGTGACTCCATGATCAAGCTTGGGTGGAAGCCCTATCAAAACGATCATGAGGATGCTAATGGTCAATATGAAATGAATTGGGATTACACTGATTCACTTACGACTGCAGACAGACATGTCTTTTTTAAGTTTATGGTGAAATCTATTGCTGAGAAACACGGATTACGAGCAACTTTTATGCCCAAGCCATTTGATGATCTGACGGGTAATGGTTGCCATGCTCACGTATCTCTATGGGATTTAAAAAAAAAGAAAAACTATTTTCTTGATCAGGATAATGATCTTGGCTTATCCAAAATGGGCTACCACTTTATTGGTGGCATTATAAAATGCGTGGACTCTTTTTCTGCATGGTTTAACCCTTCATTAAATAGTTATGATCGTTTGAATGCGAGAATAACAAATTCAGGATCAACGTATTCACCTACTGCTGTAACGTACTCAGGTAACAATCGAACACACATGATCAGAATACCAGATGCAGGGCGAATAGAATTCAGACCCGCTGATGGCGCAGTTAATCCGTATCTTCTACAAGCTGGATTAATAGCAATGGGATTAGAAGGAATAAAAAATAAGAGAAGTCCAGGCAAGAGAATTGATGTGAATATGTATTCACAAGGTCACAAATTAAAAAGAATCAAAAAGCTGCCTCAGTCTCTTACAGAGTCACTAGATAAATTTAAAGCCAGTGAAATTGTAAAAAAATCTATAGGTTCAAAAGTTGTCTCTCAATACGTAAAACTTAAAAAAAGAGAGATTGCAGAACACAATAAAGTTAATGATGAAAACAAAAAAGATTGGGAAAGAAAAAATATTATTGATTGCTAAAACTATTTTGTACCCAATACCGTTGCAACTAAATGAATTCGATCCTCTTCGCCACCATTAATTGCTGTGTGGTACTTCGTATTATCTGTTAGATAAATATTTCCATCAGCCGGTATGTGGTGACCAGTATGCTCAATAAACATCCTAGCGCCATAATTTGTCTTAATTGCAACATGTATACGTTTTTCAGGATCACGGTGCCAACTTAGTGTCGTTCTTGGAGGCATCTTGATAACTCTACATCTGCCCACTTCGAAGAACTCATTAATTTTATCATAAACATACTTAAAGTAAGTATTATTAAGCTTTGGGTTGAATAGTGTGTATCTGGATTCGTCTATGTACGGCTCGCGCTCCATTTCCTCAAAAGAAGAGTCAGGCTTTGTCCAATATTTGCCTCTGATATTACCGCCAAACCACTCATCAAGTTCTTTTTCATCATAGTTAAGACAAATTGCATTGGACTTTAGCATTCCTGGCTTTATATTTTCATTCTCAAACGGTCTGATCTTTACAAGATCAGATACTGCTTTGTTCAATTCATCAACATCAAAAGAGATATTTTCTAATCTCTCAATATATTGGTTAATGGGTGTATACATAAAATAGTTTTAAAAATTAGTATCTTTGTAAATATAATATCTTAAATGAAGAAAGAAAGAAGTTCAGATGGAGAATTGGGGCCAAAATTGTCGCAGTTTCAATAAAAAACCCTTAAATGGCGCAAAAAATTGATTTTCTTGGCATTGATTCCCTCTCAGCGCTTTCATAGTATATGAGTAGAAACTATGATCAAAGAATTAGAGTTATATGACCTATAGAATCGATAATTTACAATATTGTAATTGGTCAGAAGAAATTTTTAAAATCAATAATGAAGCGGGTTTAAATGCAATTCATGTAACCATTGCTTATCATGAAGATTTTGATGAAGTAAAAAATAATGTAGAGCAATGGGATTCTTACTTTGAAGAATTTAATAATTTATTGATTCATGGAAGAACCTACAAAGATATAGAAAAAGCAAAAGCAGAAAAAAAAACTGCTGTCTTTTTTGGTTTCCAAAACTGTTCACCTATTGAAGACGATATAAAACTCGTTGAAGCTGTGCATGATTTAGGAGCAGTCTTTATGCAGCTCACGTATAATAACCAATCTTTGCTTGCAACAGGTTGCTATGAAGAAAATGACAGTGGTGTCACGCGAATGGGCAGAGAAGTCATTAAAGAAATGAATAGAGTTGGAATAGTTATAGACATGTCACACTCAGCAGAACAATCAACCTTGGATGCGATCAATATTTCAGAAAAACCGATTGCCATCACTCATGCCAATCCTTCCTTTTGGCATCCAGCTAAAAGAAATAAGTCAGACGAGCTATTAAAAGCACTTAGTCAGTCAAAAGGGATTATTGGTCTTTCGCTTTATCCTCACCATCTTCTTGGAGGAACTAATTGTACTCTTAAAAGTTTTTGTGAAATGACAGCAAGGACTGTAGACCTCATGGGCATTGATCATGTAGGTATTGGATCAGATTTATGCCTTCATCAACCTGACTCTGTTGTTGAGTGGATGAGAAATGGGACATGGACAAAAACTAAGGATTATGGAGAAGGGTCTAAAAGTGATGCAGCATTTCCTCGGCAGCCAGATTGGTTTGAAAATACATTAGGGTTTAACAACCTTGCAACAGGCTTAAAAGAAATTGGCTTTGATGACAAAGAGGTAGATGCAATATTAGGTGACAACTGGTTTAATTTTTACAAAGAGAATATTCATTAATGCATAAGCAAATTAAGCACCGCGACCCTCATGAAGTGATGACGCTAAAGCGATTAGGTTCCTTTCATCAAACAAAGCTATCTTTTCTAAGAAGTTTTGTAAGAGAATTTAAAAGTTGGACATTTAAATCTGATTTGTTTGATCTTGATGAACATGGTTTTGGAACTGCAGTTTATTCAGTTAATAAAGATAGTCGCACCTATTCATTAATCTGTTTTGCTAATGAACTTGATTCTTCTGAAAGGTCCGACAGAGTAATTGCTACGAAATGGGATGCAGCATTTGTTCTTCACGATGGAATCCCAACTGAAAAAGATATTCAAAGATTAAAATTGAATGTTCCTAAGCAGGAAGTAGGTAGATGCAGTTATAAAGAATTAACATTATCGCGAGCAAATAAGTCTGTAAGAATTTTTAATCATGTTGTTGAAAGACTTTCGAATGGAGTTCAACCTGATTTATCTTTGATAAAAAAAGTTGGCTACCTCTATCGAACCACAGCGGTTTATGGATCTGGTAAATTTGGATTAGCTGATCGATATAGAATTAAAGATCGCAAAGAAATTAATGGTCCCTTCCGACTAGAAATGATGTTGGTTTATTTAGTGCGTCAGTTTACTTTTGACCAGGTTAATCACATTGCTAAAAAGAAGAATCCCAAATTGGCTGTCACGCTAGATCAATCAATAGCACGTAAACTTGGAATAGGTAATTCTACAGGACTTGGCATGGCTCCTTTTATTATTAATCATCCATCTCTGTTACATCAGTGGATTTTTGCTAAAGAAGATGCGTTAAGACAAATTAGAGAAATAAATAAAGTAAAGGAAAGTGAGTTAAGTATATTTAAGGAATGTCTAAAACTTTCTAAAAATATGATCAGTACCTGGGAAACAAAAAGTGAGTATCAAATAAAGAAAATAAAAGATTTAAGAAACGATATTGAAAAATTTGAAAGTGAATATCTTCCAACCTTATCTGTAGATAGAGAGAATCTTTGGAATCATCTTTATAAATGGATTGAAAAACATCTAAGTTTTGAAGGTATTGAATTTATCGTTTCACTAATGATGGAACCTTATAATTCTATTGTTTATCCTTTAATATCAAAAATGAGTTCTGACGAAGATTTATATTTCAACATTCCAACTTATAAAAAAGTAAGCGAGTTAAAGAATATAATTCATAAAGGTTATAGAGGTATTATTAAGATTGATTTCTCAAAAAATGAGCCAAACGAAAAATTCTGGTTTATTTCCAAAAATAAAGAGGAGCCAAGGTTAGCAAACAGATTTGATGACGAAGGATCTGAGTTGGAACAGCCTCTTGCCATAGCTCGTGATATAAATGCACTGTATTTCCGTCTTTTGGAAGTTCCTGAGGACCAAATTTTGTCAGAGTTTTTGAGGAATAATAGCGATTTAAGACATGTGGTAAGAAGATGCTTTATAGCTGAGAAGCTGCCGTACTCTGAAATTCAAGATAATTCAATTGGTTCAAATTTAATGCCCATTGATATGCTGAGATTAAAGTTGTCTTTTTTTGGGGCGCAAAAATTTGACCCTCGTTCCGATAAATGGTTGAGAATATGCATGTATCAAGGAGCTCCTTTAATGAATGAGATAAGTCAAAGTAACGACAGATGGATTTATTCATAACTTTATGAGGTCCTCGAGCGAAATCATTACAGTATCAAAAAGAGCTACTAAAGCTGCGGGGTACTCATGGGGTGTGGCTGAAGAAGTTGGAAAAAATATTGATATATTGGAATTGATAGGAATCGCAGGTATAGAAAATTTAAAATCATATTTAAGAGATATACAAAAGAAAACACCAATTGGTCCACATGCCATAGAATTGCAAAATAAAATTGATAATGAATGCCTTTGTCCAATCCTAACTGGAGTATGCCTTATTGATGATTTTAAAAAAGTAGAGCTTTTAAAAGAAATCAATTTTTTTAATGTAAGCTACCCTCTTCTTATGATTCCCTTTATAAGCAGACTGTCGTTTCTAATTGGCAAAAGAGTAAGTATAAATATAGATGAGCATGTATTTAGATTTAATTTAGATAAGTATATGTTTAGTGATAGCGACGTTAATTCCTTGGTAATAAAAAAAGCTAAAAATATTAAAGTGTCCACATTTGAAAATGATGACTCATTCACCCAAGAGGTCTGGGATGAGCTATATGCATTATCAACAGATACATTTGTTGAAGAAAATGAGAAATTGAAAACTACGGCCGCTGGCGCCGGACTTGAAGATAATGATTAATTAAAGTTGAATTCCAACATTCTTTAATTGCAAATAGCTCTTTATAGCTTGCTGACCTTTCTCACGACTATAGCCTGATTGTTTATACCCTCCAAAAGGAGTTGCAATACTGCCGGTAAACCAACTATTCACGTAGACTTGTCCACCATTAAGCTTAGCTGCTGTCTTAGTTGCCATATCAACATCTTTTGTAAATACACCTGCCGCTAAACCGTAGTCTGTATCATTTGCAATATGAATTGCTTCTTCATGATCTTCATAATCAAGCACAGATAGGAATGGGCCGAAAATTTCTTCTTGAGCGATGGTCATATCTGGCTTTACATCTGCATAAATTGTTGGCTCAAAGAAATATCCTTTTCGATCAACACGACTACCTCCTGATATTGCTGTGGCTCCAGCTTGTAAACCTGATCTTGCATAGTTCTCAACTTTTTGAAGTTGTTCCTCTGATATTACAGGTGTTAGGTCAACGCCTTCTTCATTGCCTGGTCCAACTTTTATTGATTTGGCTAATTCCGATAACTTGTCTAATACCTCATCTTTAATAGACTTATGTACAATCATGCGTGACATTGCAGAACATATTTGTCCAGCTTGACTAAATATTCCAACTTTTGTTGCATTAACAACTTTATCAATATCAGCATCAGGTAACACAACAGCAGCTGATTTGCCCCCTAGCTCTACAACAGCTGGTACAGCTCTTTCAGCAGCTGCGTGAAGTATTGTCTTTCCAGTTTTCACAGATCCCGTGAATGTGATTTGAGCGACATCATTATTTGATGTCAATGCAGCTCCTGCCTCAACACCATATCCAGTTACTATATTAATTAGTCCCTTTGGTACTTCCGCATTATGAACAGCCTGTGCGAAATATGATGTAGTTGCTAGAGGAGTTAGCTCAGCTGGTTTTATAACTGTTGAATTTCCGGCGGCAAATGAACAGGCTAGAGAACGTGCCAACATTGAAATTGGAAAATTCCAAGGAACAATATGACCTGAAACACCATAAGGTTCATACAAAGTGTAATCCATCACTTGATTATTTACTGGTATGGTTTGACCTTCAATTTTATCAGTCAATCCACTGTAATAGTCAAAATAGTTTGCCGCATCCAAAAATTCATACACTGACGCAGCTAATAATTTTCCATTCTCTTCACACAATAATGCGCCACCATCTTTGCTAATCTTTCTTAATTCATCAGCAACGCTACGCATCAACTTTGCTCTCTCCATAGGATTCATGTCGACTAGCACTCGTGACTCATAAGCTACTTTTGCCGCTGCAACAGCCAGATCAATATCATTTTTATTAGCAGCCGAAATTTCTCCTATTACTTCTTCTGTCGCTGGATTGACAACGGCAATAACTTCATTACCTGTGGAGTCAATCCACTCTCCATTTATGTAATGTTGATATTTTTTCATTTGTACTTTGTAATATCTTGTTTTGGCTAATTAACGAACTTTATTATAATTTTTATCTGTGATTAATTTAGTTTAAATAACCCTAGATTCCCAACTATTTTTACCTTAGTCTGAAATCATGGGTGAAAAAAAGTCAGATTTTGTAAAATTTGAACAAGTTGACAAAAGTTATGACGGTAAAGAACTGGTCGTAAAAGGTCTAGACCTTGATATTGCTGAAGGCGAGTTTTTAACTTTATTAGGGCCTTCAGGTTCCGGTAAAACAACTACATTGATGATGCTTGCAGGCTTTGAAACGCCCACCAATGGCGAGATTTATTTTGATGGCAATCCAATCAATAATATACCTCCTCACAAAAGGGGTATTGGTATGGTTTTTCAGAACTACGCTCTTTTTCCACATCTATCAGTATTTGAAAATTTAGCATTTCCATTGAAAGTTAGAAAAATTGATAAGGCAGAAATTGAAGAACGTATAAATAAAACCTTAAAAATGGTTTCACTAACGGGCTTTGAAAATAGAATGCCTGCACAACTATCTGGTGGTCAACAGCAACGTGTTGCTGTTGCAAGAGCATTAGTATTTGATCCTAAATTAGTTTTGATGGATGAACCTTTAGGTGCGTTAGACAAAAACTTACGTGAGAGTATGCAGTACGAGTTAAAACATATTCATGAAACACTGGGAGTTACAGTCGTATATGTAACTCACGATCAAGGTGAAGCGTTAACTATGTCTAACAGAATTGCTGTCTTTAATGATGGAAAGGTTCAACAGCTTTCAGGTCCGAATGAATTATATGAAACACCGGTTAATTCTTTTGTTGCTAGCTTTATTGGGGAAAACAATACGTTTACCGGAACTGTAAAAGAACTAGCTTCTGGCGCTGCAAAAGTTGAGACAAGTACAGGCGAGATAATAATAGCGAACCCGATTGCAGTATCTTCTGCTGGTGAAAAATCAAGAATTTCACTTCGACCTGAAAGGGTTAACATAAATCCGACTGAGCAAATTGAGAATCGATTTGAAGCTGAAATAAAAGAAATCATTTACCATGGAGATCATACAAGAGTGCGCGTGAATTTGCTGGGCAATGATGATTTTATTCTTAAAGTTCCAAACGCAAGTAGTAATTCAAAGCTTAATCTTGGAGACAAAGTAAATTTAGGCTGGTCTTCTCAGGACTGTCGAGCACTAGATTACTAAACCTTTGATACTACATATAGATTCAATCCTAAAATATTGAAAAAATTTACCTTTTTTTGTTGCGTTTTTGTTAAAGCCCCTATGTAATATCTTCTTTATATAAAAAAAGGAGACGATTAATCATGTTAAGATTAACAAAAATAATGTCTTTGGCTGCTTTATTGGTGGCACCTACAATGGCTACAGCTGCGGAAGTAAATGTAGTATCATGGGGTGGTGCTTATACTGAAAGTCAAAAACTCGGTTATGGGGACCCATATCAAGAGAAGAGTGGTGTTCAAGTAAACTGGATTGACTACAGCGGAGGTTTGAGTGAAATTAAAGCTCAGGTCGAGTCTGGAGCAATTACTTGGGACATCATCGATGTGTATGCGCGTGATACAATTATCGGTTGTGACGAAGGATTATTTGTAGAATTTGATTTCGACAATGACTTCCCAGCAGGTGTAAATGGTATGAAAGCAAGTGACGACTTCTTTGCTCCAATGCCAAGTGACTGTGCTGTGGGTAACATTCTTTACTCATGGAACTACGCTTACAACACCGATAACATAAATTTTGACGGAAGTTATCCTGACTCAATGGAAGACTTCTTCAATCCAAGCAAATATCCAGGAGTAAGATCTCTTTATAGCTCTGCCATGTCAAACCTTGAGTTTGCACTAGTTGCAGATGGTGTTCCAGGAGGTGAAGTGTATGAATACATGGAAGAAAATGGAATCGATAGAGCTCTTGATAAGCTTTCAGAACTTTGTAACGACCCTAACGGTGGTTGCATCTTCTGGTCAGCTGGTGCACAACCACCTGAGCAGTTAGTTTCTGGTGAAGCTATTATGGCTACTGGTTGGAACGGACGTCATTTCAACGCCATTGTGAACGAAGGTTCACCAATGAAAATGGTTTGGGATGGTCAAATTCTTGATTATGAGTACTTCGTACTTGTAAAAGGTGGTCCTAACCAAGCTGAAGCAATGGAAGCATTGAAATACTTCACAAGCTCTGAAGGATTGGCTGGAAGTGCAAAGCATATCGCTTACGCACCTTTCAGAATCTCATCTCTTGACATAATCATGGCTGATGAGCCGTGGTTTAATTCACCTCAAGCAGGTGCAGTTGAGATTATGCCTCACATGCCTACAGCTCCAGCAAACACTAAGAACTATGTTCTTATGAACCCAGAGTGGTACGCTGATAACAATACTGATATCAACGACGCATGGGAAGCTTGGAAAGCTAACTTATAAGAGACTAAAACTTGGGCAACCTATGGGTTGCCCAAGCCCTTTAAATTAAGTATCCTCATACTTAATGTCAGCAGAAATTAGAACATCGGACGGAGAGCTCCTCTCTGTAAAACTCAGAAAAGTTGAACGAAGACGAAGAACTACAGCGTTCTTGTTGGCTGCGCCATTACTTTTCTTTATCGTTTTTGCCTACGTGATACCGATATTTCAAATGCTTGGAAGAAGCATCGATAACGTTCAGATGAATGAATTTTTAAGTGAGACTCACGAAGTTATGCAAACTTGGGATGGGACTGAAATGCCCGGGGAAGATGTAACCTCAACATTCTTTTATGAGCTCAAGGGATTGGTAGAAGAAAAAAATCACGGCAAAATAGCGACAAGACTCAATTATGAAAAAGGAGGTTTTACAAGCCTTATAAAAAAAACAGCAAGAAAACTTAAAGATTTCGATCAAAATGGAAATTTTCTTGATCAGTTTATTGATGTTCATAAAAAATGGGGTGATATTGAATACTGGCTTGCTCTAAAAAGAGGAACGGATGCTTATCATTTCAGAAAATATTTAACTACGTTTGACTACGAACAAAAATTTGATGGCTCGATTGAACGAATACCTGAAAAGAAACGAATAAATGTTACTCTCTGGTTAAGAACTATTTTTGTTGCAGCTGGTGTTACGTTCTGCTGTTTCCTACTTGCATACCCTATATCACATTTACTTTCCGTTTTACCAACTCGATATTCAAATTTACTAATGATCTGCGTACTGCTTCCGTTTTGGACCTCTTTGCTTGTGCGTACATCTAGTTGGATGGTCCTGCTCCAAAAACAGGGGGTCTTAAATGATACTCTTGTTTCTCTGGGTATCGTTGCAGATGAAGGAAGGCTTGAATTAATGTATAACATGACCGGTACATTTATCGCGATGACACAAATACTTTTACCATTTATGGTTCTTCCACTTTATAGCGTTATGAAAACTATACCACCAAGTTTAATGAGAGCAGCAACTTCGATGGGGGCTACTCCTTTTCTTGCATTCAGAAAAATTTACTTCCCGCTCACATATGCTGGTATAAGTGCAGGCTCAATTTTAGTTTTTGTTCTTTCTATTGGATATTATATCACTCCTGCATTAGTTGGGGGTGCTAAGGGAACATTAATCAGTAATAGAATTGCGTATCACATGCAGCAATCACTTGACTGGTCTCTAGCAACAGCTATGGCAGCTGTTTTATTGGTAGCTGTGTTAATAGTTTATTGGCTTTACAATAAGATTGTCGGCATAGATAACATGAGGCTTGGATAAGGTGGCTTTACCTAAATATACTGAAACTAGATACAGAGTCTGGCACTACTCATACATTATTATTTGTATTGCCGTTTTCTTTTTTCTAATTGCTCCACTATTTGTCATCATTCCACTTTCATTTAATGCAGAGCAATACATTCATTTTTCTGATGGGATGCTAGCTCTTCAACCTGAGGCATTCTCGCTTAGATGGTATGAAGATATGGTCTATGGTACCAAAAATCCATGGGGAATAGCTGCGAGAAACAGCATTTATTATGCCTTTTTCGCAACGATAGGTGCTACAGTTTTAGGGACTGTTGCTGCTCTTGGACTTAGCAGTCGATATATGCCTTATAAACAATTGATCATGAGTATTTTAATTTCACCAATGATCATCCCACTTATCATTTCTGGCTCAGCAATCTTCTTTTCTCTTGCTAAATTAGGTCTTGCAGCAACGTTTCCTGGCATCGTAATCGCTCATATAATTTTAGGAACCCCATTTGTTGTCATTACTGTAACTGCTACCTTAAGTGGTTTTGATGACAGTATTACAAGAGCTGCATCAAGTCTTGGCAGTACACCAACCAATACATTTTTTAAAATTACATTACCTCTTATTACACCAGGAATTATTTCAGGTGCACTCTTTGCATTCGTTACGTCATTTGATGAAATAGTCGTAATCTTATTCGTTGCTGGAGGCGATAGGAACTTAACAACTATACCTCTTCAGATGTGGACAGGATTAAGAGAGCAGCTTAGTCCAACGATTATGGCTGTAGCTACTTGCTTAATTGTTCTTTCAACATTAATTCTGATCGTAACAGAATTATTACGAAGAAGATCTGAGAGAATAAGAGGAATATCAGCACAATAGTATATATTGTAGCTCAGGAAATCCTTTGTTTCTTATCAGCTGATTACTAATCCATCTTTTTTTAATTCACTAACCAGATCATCAAAACGGTCTTGGCCAAAAAAGAATTTGTCTTTGTAAACAGATAGAGGAACTCCATGATGTCCCGCTTCGAGCTGTTCTTTTTGATTTAACTTAATTTCATCAATTAATGCTTGTTCATTTTCGATGCGTATTTTTTCAATATCTTCAAACTTCAGTCCAACTTTTGAAGTAGCATCAGCTATTGACTCATCTGTATTCCAGTTCTTGAGACCACTCCATATTTTATTTGAAACCACAACGGCAAAATCAAGCTGCTTATCTTTTTGAATAGCTTGACAATAATGCGCTAACTTAAAAATATAAGGCTGATGGTCAGAAATTTTTCCAGTCACCAAGTTTTGATTTATTGGATCAGGATTTGGTTTGGCAAAAACCATATTATTTTTTTTTGCTTGTCTGACATAATCAATTCTTCTGATTAAAAAGTAAGTAAAGAGATTTTTACCTTTAAAAAATTCTGGTTCCCTTATTGCAAGAGGGTAAACTTGCTTAAAATTAACATCTACGCCATGTTTATCCCTCAATTCAACAATGCGTGGCAAAATTAAATAAGAATATGGACTTCTAAAAGAAAAATATAAATCTACTTTCATATTTAAAATAACAACCTCTCACATCCTGTGCCATCGAGAAGATTATCAACTTTTTTTCGATCGTTTTCTTCAAGTGCCTGATATTCCTCGTTTACCCATTTAAGACATTTTGCCTGGTAGGGAAATGATTTTTGCTTCCAGAGGCAATTATCAATTTCTGTTTCCCATTCTTTATCTCCATTTTCTATAGCCTTGGCATTTGCTAATTGCGCAGGCACATACCCATTTCCAATTTCAGTTAGAAAATCTTTGACTGTTGATGGCAAACGTTCAATTGACCCCCATTGTTCATCGGTAACTTCAATGCCGGACTGGTCTTCAATTAAACCAACCCATGCAACTGTTCTCAAAGATACTTCGTGACAAATTTCTCTCGGAGTTGGATCAAAGTTAACAAGCTGGGATAGTTGACCATATAAAGCAAAATCACTTGAAGAAGGTCTTTTACTTAATAGGTAAGATGCAGATGCAAAATGCTTTTCAAGAATACCTAATAAGCGCCTTAAACTTGCATCTATGATTGGCGCTGTATCATTATTTGAACCAACTACCCACAATCTGTCAATTTGTCTTTTACTGATCATTTCTTTAACATTTTTTAGCATTTCATCTGGCATCATCCCAATAGTTTGTAGTGGTAAGATAGTGCCTGCATTATTTGCATCTTTATGATCGTGCCACCGATAATGAAACATATATTTAGTACCCCACTCATCGGCAAAATCTTCTATTAAATAATTAACGAACGCAAGGGCGGGGTCAGATGGTATGGTGCTTCGTTCACTGACCACCGCATCAATTCTTCTTATCAATGGAGTGGAGTCAGTTACTGCTTTCAAATTTCCATCTTGATCAGGCAATACAAACGTTGGCAGCAAACTAGGTTTTGGTTTTTCTATTCCTTCCTGATCTAGATATTTTGAAGGGTCTCCCCAGATCATTTTATGGGGAATTCTTTTATACCGTAGGTAAGAGAGCATTTTGCGAGTATAAGGTGACCCCACTCCGCCAAGTACTACTAATGGATTTGGTAAATTCATTATATCTATCTATTTCTGTATAATTTTCGAACCTGTATCCGTTAAGTCTTTTGATTGTTTCATATTTCTCATCAACTCCATAATATCAATTGGAACAGCTACACCTTTTTTACATGCCGGTCGATCTTCCATCATTTGCATCCATCTTTGAAGACCTGTCAGGCCATCTATTTTGATACCTGACCACTTATATGTTCTTACCCAGCACCAGTTAGCAATATCAGCAATACTAAAATCATCCGCTAAAAATTCATTATCCTTTAAGCGTGTTTCCATTACTTCAAATAATCGTCGACCTTCATTTTGATAACGATCTACAGCCGCTTGGATTTTATCGCCAGGCCAATACCGAAAAAAAACGTTTGCCTGCCCCATCATGGGACCAATTCCTCCCATTTGAAACATCAACCATTGAATCACTTTAGAACGAGCAGTTGTTTTGGTAGGTAAAAGTTTTCCTGCTTTCTCAGCTAAATAAATGAGTTGGGCGCCACTTTCCATGATTGAAAGATTATTATTTTCTATATCAACAATCACAGGGATGCGTCCATTTGGATTCATTGCTAAGAATTCAGGTTTTTTTTGATCTCCAGCTTGTAGGTTAACAACGTGAACATTGTAAGGTATTTCAAGTTCCTCTAATGCAACAGAAATCTTATATCCATTTGGTGTAGGCGAAGTATATAGTTCAATCATTTATTTCTTTAGTTTCAAAATATAAGTTAGCCATATAGAATGTTTCATTGTCAGTTGCAGTTTCAAAAAAACCCCCCTCATCTGATCTTTGGTGGAATATATCTTATTTTTAACTTTCATATTGAACCTTATTATTGATTATAATTAAAATAAACATTATTTAATAATACTAAAGGGGAAAGATTATGAATAAATTTTTAGTCGTTTTAAATGCTATCAATGGGGTATTGTTTATCGCAATTGGTCTCCTTTGGGTGATTTCTCCCTACGAAGCTGGAGCTAACTTTGGTATATTAGAAATTTCCGAAGGATTAGGTCGAAGTAGTCTAATTGGTGATGTAGGAAGCTATTTTTTTTGCATTGGTTTAATGATGATTCTTGCAGCTTATACTTTAAGAAGTATTTGGTTTTATGCACCCGCGATGCTTTTAGGTGTTACTGCTTTATTTAGAGTGATCTCATGGGCAGCACATGATGCAACCTTTGCAACTCAATTTATTATTATTGAAATATTAATTATTACTTTATTGCTTGTAACATCGAAGAGAATGTCTAGCCAATAAATATGAAAAAAATTTATTTTTTTTTGATAACCGCAATTTTAATACTCATTATTGCGCTTATCGGAATAAGAACTACTTTTGTTCAAAATCTTTTGATAGAATTTGATTTTGATAGGCAATGGAATAATCAGGATAAATTAATAAGTTTTGATGGTGATTATATTATTGGTCTTGTTTGTGGATCCCGGGGACCCTTACCTGGTAAGGGAAGAGCCGAGCCTTGCATAATGATAAAAACTCCTGATCATATGTTTGTGGTTGATACTGGAGATGGTAGCAGGCAAAACCTTTTAAATTGGAGTATTAATCTTGGTAATTTAGATGCAGTTTTATTAACTCACTTGCATTCAGATCATATTTCCGATTTAGCTGACTTTCACCTCTACTCATGGGTAACTCAAAATAGAGGCAAAAAACTGCCAGTATATGGGCCATTGGGTACCAATCTCGTAACTGAGGGGATAACAAAAGCATATGAGTTAGACACTGAGTGGAGAACACTTCATCATGGAGAAGAAGTAGCCCCTTCTGACTTTGCCGGCTTTGATACAAAAATAATTAATTTAAATGATCCAGTTATTTTTGATGATGGTAAACTTAAGATAACAGCTTTTGAAGTTGAGCATTTTCCAGTTGATCCTTCGCTAGGTTTTCGCTTCGATTATAAAGGCAGATCCATAGTGATAAGTGGTGATACCGACTACAGTGAAAATTTAGTTGAACAAGCTAAAAATGCAGACTTACTGTTTCATGATGCTCTCTCTCAAAATATGATAGGAAGATTAGAAGAAATTTCTAAAGACGTTAATCCTTTATTATCCACTGTCTATTACGATATTCAGGATTATCATGCTTCTCCAATTGAGGCTGCCCAAGCTGCCAATGAAGCAAATGTAAAAGAGTTAATATTCTATCATCTGACACCAGCCCCTCAAAATTTCATTGCGAAAATAATTTTTGTGAGAGGCGTTAATGAAGTACGTCCAAACAATTGGTCATTAGCAGATGATGGAACTATGGCGATACTGCCGATTGGTTCTGAAAAAGTCAAAATCACTAATATTAACTGATATTTATGAATATAATTTTGAAAAGAAATTTTTCATTTCATTCCAAGAATGCTCATCAGCATATTGGTCATAAAATAATCCGCTTTCTTTCTGATTAGCTTCTGGATTAGTAAAAGCATGGCCCACATTACCATATGCGTGAATTTGCCATTTAGCTTTCTTTGAATTTAGTTCATCAGCGAGTTCAATCACACTTTTTGGAGTAGCCATAGGATCATCATAGCCATGCAAAATTAAGATCGAACTATCAATTTTTAATGTCCCTTTTAACTGCTTTCCAGTACTCGCTGTTGGAGCATCATAAAGTCCGTGGAAACTAACAACTCCTTTAATATCCTCCCCAGACCTTGCAAGATCAAGAGCGCACTTGCCACCAAAACAAAACCCGATGGCCCCAGTTTTATTCTTATCAACTTGATCAAAGTTTTTAAGAGTTTCAAACGCATTTATCATGCGTTCTTGAAGCAATACTCTATCTGAATTAAATTCATTCATAAGTGCCATTGATTCCTCTGGATTAGAACCTCGTCTACCCTGACCATAGAGATCAATTGCAAAAGCAAAATAACCTAATTCAGCCAATTTTTCAGCTTTTGCAATATCAAAAGATGAATGCCCGCCATATGCATGGCAAACAAGGATACCAGGACGATGATTACTTATGCTATCATCATAACTGATTGATCCTTCAAATTTTTGATCAGAATTAAGTGCGCCATAGATTAATTTTTCTGTTTTAATCATAGTTATAGAATACCTTCGTATGAATTTATGTAAAGATTCTTCATTTGATCTAAAGATATGTCCTTGGGATTAGGTTGAGTAGATGGATCTTTTATGGCCATTTCTGATAGTAAGTCAAAATCAAAATCAACATTCAACTCTTTAAGTGTATGAGGTATAGAAAGATTACTTCTCAAGTCCAAGATCCATTCCATGAATCCGTCAAATGATTTCTTTTTTAGATCTAAATATTTTGATAGAGAAATAATTCTATCTTCAATTACATCTTTATTAAAGTTAAGAACATAAGGCATGAAAATGGCATTTGATAAACCATGATGAATATCATTTACTGCATTTATCGGATGTGACAATGAATGAATAGCTCCTAACCCTTTTTGAAAAGCTGTGGAACCCATGGATGAGGTTACTAACATCTTGCTTCTGGCATGAATATTTTTTGGTTCGTTATAAGCAGTAACCAATTGATCCTTAACATTTTTAATTCCCTCTATAGCTATCCCATCTGCCATTGGATGAAACCCTCGTGCGCAATAGGCTTCTAAGCAATGTGCAAGTGCATCCATTCCTGTGGCAGCAGTTAAGTGAGGGGGTAAGCTCAAAGTTAACTCAGGATCAAGAACGACTAAGTCCGGCAAGAAAGATGGGTGGAAAATAATTTTTTTTGTCATATTTGCTTCATCAACAATAAGCGAAGCTCTTCCTGTCTCTGAACCAGTTCCTGAGGTTGTTGGCATTGCAATTACTTGTGGCAGATTATCAGTTACAGCTTGTTTCCAATTGTCGCTGACATCTTCAAAAAACCATAGGTCCTCCCTTTGCTTCGACATGAAAGCAATGGCCTTTCCTGCATCCAAAGAACTTCCTCCGCCAATAATAATTATACCATCACTTTTGCTTGAATTAAATTGAGCAACACCATCCGTTACGTTCTTGCCCGTGGGATTTCCTTTTATATTTGAAAATACTGAGAATTCGATCTGATTTTTTTTAAGAATAGCAAGGATATCAATAAAATTTTCATTTTCTGCAAAATTTGGGTCTGTAACAATCATTGGTTTGGTTATATTTAACTCATTAAGCGCCCCTATAATTTCAAGTCTACGTGAAAGCCCAAACCATATAGGCGTCGGATAGTTCCAGTTATTAGATACTATTTCATTCATTCAACAATCTCTTCTTACTCATAAAGTCGGTGGTGAAGTTTTCTGTTTGGAGCCTAAAGCATAGAAGCTGATTGCGATAATTATAATCATACCGCCTATAAGAGTGAATGATGAAGGCACCTCGTTTACTCCAAAAAGAGGTATCCAACACCATATGACTCCCCCTACTACTTCAGTAAGAGAGAGAAGCATGAATTCAGCAGCCGGCAAATAGCGTGCGCCTATACTTAAAAGTATTAACCCTATTGCTACAAAAGAACCATGCATCATGCTCAATAGTATATTTCTAAGCGGCATCGTATAACCATCATTAAGATAAAGAATCATACACATCGAAAATAATGAGCATGCAATCCCAGCAATAATGATCGTTGTAAATTTTGGTGTATCAGGCTGCCATCTTAAAGTCGAAGCAAATATTGCAAAACCAATTGAACAAAATAATCCAAAAGTCCAACCTAAAAATGTGCCAGCATACCAGTCATTGTATGCCATTAAAAACATACCAAACAACGACACGAAACATGCAATGGCTGTTGTTATTCCAACTTTTTCCCTAAGAAAAATGTAAGCAAACAGTCCCGCAAATAAAGGTTGAGTTCCAATCATAAATAACGTTGTTGCTGCAGAAGTAAAAGTCATTCCAAATATGAAAAAAATAAATGCTGAAGCTAGACCCACACCACCAATTAAACCTGAAATACCTACCCTTTTAAAATTATGTCTGAATGCTAATCCTTCTTGATAAATTAGAAAGATTAAGAGAATTGTTGCTACCACAATGCCTCTACAAAATAGGTAATGCCATTGATAAATTTCAGCATCGACCATATAGCGAACCGTAGGTGCACCAAAACTCCATATCAAACCAGCGGATAATGCTAGAATAAAACCAATTAAATATGTTTTGTTATTTACTTCGCTCATATAATCTAAAAGAAGAATATATAAATTTAATTTTATTACACTATAAATGAGTACTATCAGTTCTGTTACAAAGTATGGAGAATTTGAAGAAAAGTTCCATGAAACCTATGAACTTTTTAAGAGAAATATTGAAAGTGATGAGGAAGTTGGTGCATCATTTGCTGTTTATAAAGATGGCAAGCCAATCATAGATCTTTACGGTGGTTTTCAAGACCGTGAAAAAAAAATTAGCTGGAATAAAGAAACAATGGTCAATATTCATTCAACCAGTAAAGGAATTGTCGCCATGATAGTTGCAAAACTCATTGATAATGGTGATTTAGAATTAGAAAAAAGAGTTTGCGATTATTGGCCAGAATTTTCTGAAAATGGAAAAAATGATATTAAGGTAAATACACTTTTATCTCATCAAGCAGGTCTTTATGGTTGGAGAGAACCTCTTGATGAAACAGATTTTTATAAATGGGATTATGTTTGTGAGTTGCTTGCAAAACAAAAACCTTTCCATGAACCCAACAAAGAAATTTGCTATCATCCTAAAACTATTGGCTTTCTGGTTGGAGAATTAATAAAGAGAATTACAAAAAAATCAGTTGGAAAAAATTTGCATGAACTTCTTAGTGAGCCTCTGAAAGCAAAGTGCTTTATTGGAACCCCTGAAATACATCACGACAATATTGCTGAGTTAATAAGTTCTGAAAGTTTACGTAAAGCTTTTAGTAATCCAGAAAATGTTGATAATTATTTAGTTACTGCATTCCTTAATCCAGCTAACAGAACCAAAACAGCAAATACAACAGAATGGAGACTGGCCGAAATACCAGCAATGAATTGTCATGGAAACTCAAGATCAATCGCTAAAATTTATGATCATTTTATAAATCATCAGTCAAATAACTTCATATCAAATGATACTTTTAAATTAGTAACAGCGGTTGCCGTCAGCGGTGATGACAATGTTATGAAATCGCCTATGCAATGGAGCTGCGCAGGGTACAGTGTGGGAGGTGGTAAACTTTTTGGAAAGAGCAGCAAAGCGTTTGGTCATACTGGTTGGGGTGGCTCTATGGCTTTCGGTGATCCTGAAAACGGACTGAGTTTTGCTTACACTATGAATTTACTTACTGGATCGATGTTAGGTGACCAACGTGCTTTAAAGTTAGTAGAAACAACTTATAAAAATTTATGAAACTAAGTACCAGATCAAAGATATTTTATGGCGGTGGAGATTTTGCAATCAATATTATGTGGCAGTTAACCGTATTTTACCTACTGTTTTTCTACACAGATATTTTCGGTTTATCGCCAACACAGGCAGGGTTGGTATTTTTCATAGCGAAAGTCTGGGATGCATTTACTGATCCCATAATGGGGTACATAGCAGATAATACTTCTACAAGATGGGGGAAATTTAGACCCTATATTTTATTTGGATCTGTACCTGCTTTAATAATGATCATACTGTGTTTTACTTCACCCGATTTATCTCAAACAGGAAAATTTTACTGGGCTCTTTTCACCTACATTACTTTCACTACACTATATACAATTATTGCTATACCGGTTGGCTCATTAATTCCTGCCATGACCCAAGATCGAAATGAAAGGACTTCTTTAGCTTCATTCAGATTTTTAGGGGCCAGTTCGGGATCAATTGCTGTTGCAGTATTAACATTGCCTTTAGTTGGCCTATTTAGTTCACCCCAATATGGATTCCCAATTGTGGTGGGCTGTTTAGCTTTCATGGGAGCAATTTTTGCTTTTCTTTGCTTCTTTAATACTAAAGAGATTTATTCTAAGCCATATGAAAAACGTGTTGGATTAAAAAAAATCATAAAAATGGTTTTTACAAATTTTCCATTACACTTTGTAGTATTAGCTCTTCTTACTACTTGGATTGCGAATAATATTAAACAACTTACAGTAATCTATTTTGTTAAATATAACTTACAATTAGAAGCATACTTTAGTCCAATTTTACTGGGTGTGATTCTACAAATTATGCTTGGAGCATATATAGTAAATTTAGTAAAACACAGATTCGAAAAGAAGACTTTATTCATGATTGGAACTTTTCTTTATGTTTTTACAGATTTAATAATTTATTTTATCACTGGTTATGAAAACTTTTGGTTATTGGCATTCATTGCTAGCCCTGGGTTCGTTGGTTTTGGCATGGCAGGTGTAATGGCCTGGTCAATGATTGCTGATACGGTTGAGTATGGCGAGTGGAAATCAGGATTTCGAGCGGAAGGAATACTTAATTCTGCTCATGTATTTGTATTCAAGTTAAGTGTTGGCTTTAGTGCATGGTTAGCAGGAGTAATATTAGATAGCACAAATTATATTGCAAATTCAGCAATACAAAGTGAAGAGACATTGGATGGTCTTTTCATTATGGGCTATATTTTTCCATCGATTGCGGGGACAATAGCGATCGTTGTAATGTACTTAAATAAATACGATAGTATTTTTTATAAAAGAGTATTTGCTGAGTTAGAACAAAGATAAGATTAAATTATGAAAGCAGTCTCAGTTGGTGAAGGCTATGGGAGAGTAAACTTAATTGGTGAACATTTAGACTATAATGGGGGATGTGTATTACCTTTACAGATAAAAAACTCAATAATCTGCGAATTAAGTGAGAACTCTGAAATTGAATGTGTTTCTATAATCTCAGACAAATATCAAATAAAATTATCAATTGAAAAATTGGAGAAAAGAGATGATTGGGCAGATTTTATTATTGGTTCATGCCTATTCTTTGGAGAAAAATATTCAATAGTAATTAAAGAGCTGTCTTTTAATATAAGCAGTACCCTTCCATTAGGAATCGGACTCTCGTCCTCAGCTGCAATAACGGTAAGCACATTAAAGGCTCTTAACAATTTTTATAAAACAAATATGTCTGATGATGAACTAATCGATTTAGCATATGACATTGAAAATAGTTTTGTGGGAGTTGGTGGTGGCATAATGGATCAATTTGTTTCTGTATTAGGTAATCACAATCAGGCTTTATACCTAAATACTCTTAGTAGATCTTACGAATTAGTTAATATTTTTGATGATTATAATTTTCTAATTATTGATAGTAATACTGAAAGAATTTTATCAAGCAGTGAGTTTAATCAAAAAAAAGAGTTGTGCCTTAGTGCAGCAAAGAAGATGAATTTAAAAAATCTGTGTGAAAAAGAGATTATAAGCGAAAATGATATTCAATTATTATCTAGTGAAGAAATTAAAGTATGTAGACATGTTGTAGAGGAAAATAAAAGAGTAAAAAAAGCTGTTCAGTTCCTTAAAGATGATAATCCCAAAGAATTTGGGAAACTGATGACAGAAAGTCACTCATCTTTATCAGAGTATTATGGTGTCTCAACAGATGAATTGAATACATTAGTCAACCTGTCTAATTCTTTTGGCGCATTGGGATCAAAGTTGACGGGGGCAGGTTTTGGAGGTGCAGTTGTAACACTGGTGAAAAATGATAAAGTAGAAGAATTCAAAAAAATGATATTAGAGAATTATAATAAGGCAAAATTTGTATGATTTTAAAAAATTTACCTAGAGATTTTATATGGGGTACTGCAACTGCAGCACACCAAGTTGAAGGCAACAATACTAATTCAGATTTTTGGCACTTAGAGCATACTAAAGATACGACGTTTGCAGAACCTTCAGGTATTGCTTGTGATCAATGGAATAAATATGAAGAAGATATCGACATTATGGCTGATCATTCCATCCAAGCTTATCGCTTATCAGTTGAATGGGCTCGAATTGAAATCAGTGAAGGTCAATTTTCTCAAGAGGCAATAGATCACTACAAAAAAGTTCTAGATTATTGTCGAAAGAAAGGCTTGAAGACTTGTGTGACCTTTCAACACTTTACATCACCACTGTGGTTTACTGCAAGAGGCGGTTGGGAAAATCAAGATAATGTCGATTTGTTTGTTCGATACTCAGAAAAAGTGTCAAAAGAATTGGACGATTACATGGATACAGTATGCACTATTAATGAGGCAAACCTAACCTCTTGTTTTGCTCATAGTTTTCCTAGCTACCCAGAGGGTGGGATGAAAACGATTATGCCTTTTGTTAGTGAAGCAGCAAAATCATGTGGTTCAAACCTTGAAAACTTTGGACCTTTTTTGTTTGGACATCCATTTAAAATAAGAGATTGCATGATGGAAGCTCACGTAAAGTCATTTTCAGTTATCAAAGGTAACTTAAATAAAAATCAACCAGTTGGAATAACACTTTCAATTATGGATTACCAATGTATTGATGGTGGGGAAGCAATGAGAGATAAGGCTCATGCTGAGTCAGTAGATATATGCTTAGATCAGGTAAAAAATGACGACTTTATAGGCATACAAACATACACACGTCATACATATGGCCCTGAGGGAATTTTGAAACCTAATACAAATGAATCAACCATGCTCGTGATGGGGTATGAATACTATCCAGAATCACTTGAAAATGTCTTGAGATATGTAGCACCTAAAATTAATTGTCCGATGATTGTTACTGAAAATGGAATCGGTACCGATGATGATGAGCAAAGAATAAGTTATGTAAAAACTGCTTTGGAGGGACTTCAGCGGTGTATTGACGATGGATTAGATATTAGAGGTTATTATTATTGGTCATTCCTCGATAATTTTGAATGGTTGTATGGATATAAACCAAGATTTGGACTCATAGAAGTTGACAGAGAAACTCTTGTGAGAAAAAGTAAAAAAAGTTTAAAATTTTATCAAGAGATTATAGAAAAATCTTCATAATTAAATCTGATCACTTTTAGCTTGATTGAGAAAACATCCATTTATAAGCCAACTATCATCTTCTTGCTGCTGCATTGTATAAATTGCGGTTACAAATATGCCATCGGGATCAACTAAATATACCTCAAGAAAAGTGGTCCCCCCTTGGATTGTAACATTTCCAAAGTTTATACTTTTTGGTCTATAAACAGCTTGATACTGACCCACCACCATATCTCTAAATTTTTTATAATCAGGAAAAATAGTTTTAATTGTTGGTGACGCATATGAATACGCTTTTTCAAAATCATCATCTTGAAATGCCTGCAACTGTGCACTTACTACTGATATTATTTGTTCTTCGTCAAAAGCAGTAAGAGCATTTGCTCCACTTTGAATGAAGAAAGATAAAATGAGTATTTGAAAATAGCTAAATATTTTAATCTTCAACATCGGAAAACATCTTTAGTTTTCTCGCTTTTAGAATAAGAACTGCGATTGCTATGAGCAATATTGCACCACCTTCATATAACAACATGCTAGGATCCATTGTCTTGCCCTGAAGTATAATTAATCTAGCTACAGCAGTAATTGCAATAAACAATGGAATGCTTATTCTGATCCTATTGAGCGTCCAATACTCCCTGATCATTTGAATAACTTCTAAGTATATAAATAGTAACAATAGATCAGCCAATTCAACAAGCGATTTCTCATACATTGCGAAAATCTCATAGCCAATAGCAATAACTGTCGCAAAAATAATTATTACTAAAGCAATTTTCTCAATGTATTTTATCGTATCAATCATAAAATTTCAAAAAGTCCTGCCGCTCCCATTCCACCGCCAACGCACATTGTGACGACACCGTATTTTGCATTTCTTCTTTTGCCCTCTATTAAAATATGACCTGTCATACGTGAACCTGTCATACCGTATGGGTGACCAATTGAGATTGAACCACCATTAACATTCAGCTTCTCGTTATCGATTCCAAGTTTATCACGGCAATATAAGACTTGAACAGCAAAAGCTTCATTTAGTTCCCAAATGTCAATATCATCAACGGATAGGCCGTGTTGTTCTAACAATTTTGGCACAGCAAAAACTGGACCAATACCCATTTCATCCGGTTCGCAAGCTGCGACTGACAATCCTCTAAAAATTCCCATTGGTTCAATGTTTCTTTTTTCTGCTTGTTTTAAATCCATTAAGACACACGATGATGCTCCATCAGATAACTGACTTGCGTTACCTGCAGTAACGTATTTATCAGGTCCCATGACTGGCATGAGTCCAGCTAAACTTTCTAAAGTTGTCTGAGGTCTGTTACACTCATCTTTATCAACTGTTACTTCTTGCTCAGTAACTTCTTTTGTTTCTTTGTTCATAACGTCCATTTTTGTTTTCAAAGGAACGATTTCATCTGTAAATTTTCCAGCACTTTGCGCTTCAGCTGTACGCTGTTGACTTTGAAGTGAATATTCATCTTGCTGTTCCCTACTTACTTTGTATCTATCAGCAACAATATCTGCTGTATTAATCATTGGCATCCATAAAGCAGGACAGATTTTTTGCAATTCAGGCTCTATCAAGTATTTCATATTTAAGTTCTGCTGCGTCATTGAAATTGACTCAACTCCACCACCTATTGCAACTTTGATGCCATCAACAATAATTCTTTGAGCTGCAACAGCAATACTTTGAAGTCCTGATGAGCAAAATCTATTGATTGTAGTACCGGGAACAGTAACAGGACATCCGCCGGCTATCGCTACATTTCTTCCAATGTTATGACCAGTTGCAGCTTCAGGTTGTCCGCAACCAAATATAATATCTTCTACTTCACCAGATTCTATTCCTGCTCTCTCAATTGCATGTTTTACAGTATGGCCACCCATCGTAATTCCATGAGTTTTATTAAATCCACCACGCATAGCTTTTGCTAAACCAGTTCTGGCAGTTGATATTATTGCAGCTTCTCTCATACGATTATTTCCCTGAAAATATTAAAAAACGTAACATAAACTTTTTATATGAAAAAAAAAGTTAAAATTTAATATATCCAAAGACGCTTAAAATAGCCTTATATTTTGGCATATAAATTTCTTTATTATGCTTGACCAGATTTAATTACGAGGCTAAAAAATCGCATTCCTAATAACACACGAATCTAAAATGGTAATGCTTAAAACAGAAATGTCTCTTCCTAACTGGGTTCCTGAAGGTTATAAAAAACTTGGGTGGCATGCAGGTTTTGATGTACTCATTGGACCAATGTATTTTAAAAAAGAAGATGACGGAAACTTTAAATTCATTACAAAAATTTTAGACAAACACTTGAATGCTCATGGAATTGCACATGGTGGATACTCAATGTCATTAGCAGATATTTTTTTAGGCTCAATGGTGTTTACTGCGTGCGGAAAGAAACCTTGCAGTACTATCTCTTTAAATTGTAATTTTGTAAGCCCAGGTCTACAAGATGACATTATTGAGTGTGATGGAAAAGTTACCAAAACAACAAAATCTCTTGTATTTGTAGAAGGAAACTTGATTTCAAAAGATAAAATTATTTTGTCAGCTTCAGGTATCTGGAAAATACTTAATCAATAATATTTAGTAAATCTCTCTAGGCTTATATAAGTTTTAATATCGGAAAACTTATTACTTCTTAACATTTTTTTTATTTCGCTTACTGAGAAGATTTTTGTTTCTAAGACTTCGTCATCATCAAAATTTGTTTCTGTTTGTTGATAACAATGTGTTAAATATGAATGAATAACACATGTATTATAAGCTGGGGTAGGAAAGTATTTGCCTATGAGTCTCCATTGCTTTCCATGATAACCAGTTTCTTCAATTAATTCACGTTTTGCGCATTGTAATGGTTTTTCACCAGGGTCAATCGTTCCTGCCGGCACTTCTAACATGATCTTGTCAGCTCCATACCTATACTGCTTAATCAAGATAATATATTTCTTATCTACAATTGGCACTATAGCAGTTATCCCATTATGGCGAATAACATCTCTTGTGGCTCTTCTACCATTTACCCAAATGACTTCATCTAACTGAAGTTTAAATACATTAGTATCAATACTTTTTTTTGTTTTAATGAATTTTGCTTTTTTCATTTTATTTTTGAAATTGACGCATATTAATAAATTCTACTTTTGAATGATGCTCTTCAATAAGATTAATCAGATCACTTGGTGCAATAGAAACTGTTGCAGTATTAACTAGCGGATGAAAATTAACAATATCAAAGTTCATAAATTCCGAGTCAAAGAAGAATTTAACTTTTTTTTCATAATCGTTTAATAATCCAAACGGCGATACAGATCCTGGCTTAATGCCTAAATATTGCAAAAGATATTCTTCTCTCGCAAATGATAGTTTCTTTGAGCCTAGCGGATTTGCAGCTTTCTTAAGGTCAGCAACAATATCTTCTATGAAGCTAACTAAATAAAATTTATCTTTTTTATCCTTTAAGAAGAGATTTTTTGAATGAGCTCCTTCGATCTGACCTCTTAAATTTTTTGAGTCTTCCACTGTAAATAATGGTTTGTGTTCAGTTAATTTAAATCGAATAGATTTCTTATTGAGTAAGTCAATTAAACCTTCTCGATCCATTATTAACTAAACTTTTGAAGATTTTTTTTATACTGCGAATTTGGATATTTACTAATGATTAAACTGAATTTCTTTTTTGAAATCCAGCCATTTTTTAGGGCAATTAATTCAATTGAGCCAACTAGGGTTTTTTTATTTTTTTGATATCTTTGAACATAATTAGAAGCCTCAAGCATTTCGGCGGCATCGCCTGTATCAAACCATTTTATATCTTTTTTGAGTGGAAATACATTGAGCAGTTGTTTCTCTAAATATGCAAGATGTACATCAACGATTTCTAACTCTCCTCTTTTAGAAGGTTTAAGTTTTCTAACTGCCGATTTAGACCTGAAGTCATAAAAATATAATCCAGGTATAGTTAAATTACTTTTGGGTTTCTTTGGTTTTTCAATAATTGATTTGATTTTCCCTTTTTTTCCAAGATCAATAACTGCAGATTTTGAGGGATATTTGGTTTTTACGGCTAAGACTGCAGCACCCGAATTTATTGATTGCACTTGCTTTAGTGTTTTTTGAAAACTTTCTCCAATGAAAAGATTGTCCGCCAAGGATAGGACAAAAGGCTGGTGAGTAATAAATTTATTAGCAACATTTATTGCGTCAGGAATGCCTTTCTGTTTCGCCTGGAAAGAATATTTAAAACGCATACCTAACTGATTACCTGTGCCAAACAGTTTTTTAAAACTCGGCATATCCTGCTTACGTGAAATAAATAATACTTCCCTAATGCCTGCAAGCATTAAATTGGACAGTGCATAATAAAGCAATGGCTTGTCATACAAAGGTAGTAAAGGCTTTGATGCCGCTTCAGATGATGGAAACAGTCGAGTTCCCTTACCAGCGGCAAGAATAATTCCTTTTTTAAATCTCATTTAAATTTTTTATATCTGATTTACTGCTTATCAGATTTACGTTTTAGGAAATTTTTATTCCTTAAGTTCCTATATTCAGGATCTTTTTTTTGCATTTTTGCCATCATGGTATTCATCACATCTTCTTTGTGAAGGGTCGCCGCATTCCATAATGCTACATTATCTAATCCCTCTTTTACCGAATGATCTCTAGAATAATTTAAAACTTCTTTAGTAACCCACATAGCTAAAGGTGTTTTTGAAGCAAGTCTTTCAGCAATTTTAAATGCACTATCCAGCATTTCTTCATGATTTTCATGCAGAGAACTTACAAGTCCTACCTCTTTTGCTCTATCCGCAGAAACTTTCTCTCCCATCATTGTCCATTCTCTCGCAATACCAGCAGGAATAATTTTGGGTAGTCTTTGAATAGTGCCAATGTCTGCAGCAAGTCCAACATTAATTTCTTCTATTAAAAAGAAAGCATCTTTTGTACATAATCTAATATCAGCTGCAGTGATTAAGTCTATTCCTCCACCAATACATCCACCTTGAACAGCTGCTATTACTGGAAACCGAGCTGTTTCCAAACAAGTAGCTGCGTTCTGTAAATAATGTAGCTGTTGTAAGAAGTAACCTCTGCTTCTTCCAAGTTCATTTTCACTTTGGTTTTCAACTACATCATCCTTAAACATATTCAAATCTATGCCAGATGAAAAGTGAGGACCTGTTGATGAAACAACCAAGGCTCTGATTTCACCACTACTGTCTAAATCTTCAACTTCTTTAGGAAATAAATTCCAAAAATCCTCATTCATTGAGTTTCTTTTCTCAGGCCTGTTGAACCTTATATGAGCTATAGAATTGTTTATTTCGACATCAAATGGTTTAGACATATTTTTTACTCGCATTAAATATTTGAACTATATAAACTATATATATATTTAAAACTTACTAAAATACATAAAAAATGCCTATTAATTATGATGAAATAATGTCTATGACATCTGAGAATGTTGAAATTTCTTACTCTGATAAGGATTCAATTCTTTATAGCCTTGGAGTTGGACTAGGTAATGACCCAATGAATATGGCAGAGTTAAAATATGTTTATGAGAATTCACAAGTTGCTTTACCTTCAATGGCTACAAACTTCCAATATCATTCACCTCTACTTTTAAAAGCTAATATAAATTTCATTTTAGTAGTGCATGGTGAGCAAAAACTGTCTTTTTCAAATCCTCTGCCGGTATCTGGAGATTTTATTTCTAATGCAAAAGTAATAGGATGCTATGATAAAGGCGCCGGTAAAGGTGCGATAATAGATGTGGAGACTACAATCAACCTAAAAAAAGATAATACTGAAATCTGTAAACTTGTAAGTACCACGTTTGCGAGAGGTGATGGAGGGTTTGGAGGTCCTGAATCTCCAAAAAGTGAAGTATTTGAGCCGGAAGGTAATCCAGATATCATTCATGAAATTAAAACAAAGCCAGATCAAGCTTTAATATTTAGACTATCAGGCGACTTTAATCCGCTACACTCCGACCCTAATTTTGCAAAGACTGCAGGATTTGAAAAACCCATTCTGCATGGCATGTGTACGTATGGCATAGCGTGTCGCTCAGTCGTAGAAAGTGTATGTGAGGGTGATTCAAAAAGATTAAAAAAATTTGATTGCCGTTTTTCATCTCCTGTATATCCTGGTGAAACAATTGTTACTGAGATGTGGAAGGACGGTAGTAAGGTTTACTATCAATCAAAAGTAAAAGAGAGAGATAAAATTGTGATTAAGAACGGAGTGAGTGAAATAACATGATACCAAAAGTTGGAGTAGCTGAAGGAAAAGAACCTTTATTTTATAATGACTCTCATTACGCTTGGAGAGATGAAGTTAGAAAGTTTGTAGCAAAAGAAATAGCGCCATTTGTGGAGGAATGGGAAGAAGCAGGAGAATTCCCACGAGAATTATACAAAAAAGCCGCCGAGGTTGGTCTGATGGGTATGGGTTATGATGAAAAATACGGTGGTACCACAGAAGGTATTGATATATTCCATGGCATTGTAACAGCAGAAGAGTTTGCTCAAGGGTGTGGTGGTGTTTCTGCTAGTCTACTTTCACATAATATTGCAATTCCTTTAATACAATCTCTTGGAACTGAAGAACAAAAAGAAAAATTTATTCCACCTGTTGTTAAAGGTGAAAAAATAGCAGCCCTCGCAATGACCGAACCTTCAGGTGGCTCTGACGTTGCGAGCTTAAAAACGAAAGCTGTGAGGAAGGATGACCATTTTGTAGTTAACGGTTCAAAAATGTTCATTACAAGTGGTATGAGAGCAGACACTTTTGTTGTTGGAGTAAGAACCGGTGGTGAAGGAGCCTCAGGAATCTCTGTGCTTGTAATTGAAAAAGATACTCCTGGCTTTACCCAAACTCCACTTAAAAAAATGGGATGGTTAAGTTCTGATACAGCTGTTCTATATTTTGATGATTGCAAAGTTCCTGTTGAAAATTTAATAGGTGGCGAAAATAGTGGTTGGATTGGGGTTATGGGTAATTTTAGTCAGGAAAGACTTGGTATGGCTGCTGGAATGAATGCTTATTCGCAAATCTGCATTGATGAAGCTGTAGCCTGGGCCAAGGAAAGAAAAACTTTTGGTAAGCCACTCATTGATAATCAAGTTATCAAACATAAACTTGTTGAAATGAATAGAGTTGTAAGAACATCTCGAGCGTGGACTGAATTATTATCTTGGAGAGTCATGAATGGAGAAAGTCCTATTGCAGATTTAGCTATGCTAAAAGTTCATGCAAGTAAGGCTATGGAATTGTGTGCGCGAGAAGCAATGCAAATTCTTGGCGGTGCAGGATACCTCAGAGCAAACAGTGGTCCTGGTAAGGTTGAGAGGATCTACAGAGAAGTAAGAGTTAATGCAATTGGTGGCGGTTCAGAAGAAATTATGTATGACTTAGCTGCAAGACAATTAGGATATAGATCTTAATTAAAACTCAGCTACTTCCATATCCATCATAGAAGATTTTCCTGCCTGAACTTTTTTAGAATACATTATTAATTCTGGCATAATTTTTTGAACAAAATATGTACCTGTTTTAATTTTGTTCTTATGAATTGGCTCATTTTTTCCTATTGAAAACTTAGCCATTCTAGCCCACATGTAGGTCATCGAAGATAAAGCCATTAAATTAAGGTAATCTGTTGCTGATGATAGAGCATTTTCGGGATCCTGCATTCCATTTTGCATTAGCCACATAGTTGAAGTTGTGACTTCTTTTAATGCATTTTCTAACGGCTTTATGAAGGTTGCGATTTCATTGTTATCTTTATTTTCATTTAAAAAGCTTTGAACTTCTTTTTGGAAGTTTTGTAACATTCTGCCTTTGTGCATTGTGAGTTTTCTTCCAACTAAATCTAATGCTTGAATACCATTAGTACCTTCATAAATCATAGTAATTCTTACATCTCTTAAGTATTGTTCAAGAGGGTATTCCTGAGTAAAACCGCTACCCCCGAGTACTTGAAGACTTTCAGAACAATTCATGAAACCTTTTTCTGTACAATAAGCTTTTATTATCGGCGTCATTAAAGCCGCAAAATCGTCAGCATCCTGTCTCACTTGCTCATCAGGATGATCTTCTGCGAGATCAATTTTCATAGCTGTGTATATACAAAGTGCTCTCATTGCTTCCGTTGTAGATTTAACATTCATCAGCATCCGTCTAACATCAGGATGAACAAGAATACTATCCGCTTTACTATCAGGATCCTGTTTTTCTTTTACTACTGATCTCATTTGCTTACGCTCTTTTGCAAACTCTAATGCATTTTGATAAGAAATTTCAGACATTGCTATAGCTTGTAAACCAACTTTTAACCTAGCATCATTCATCATTAGGAACATTGCTTCCATGCCTTTATTTTCTTCACCTACAAGCCAACCTTTGGCATTATCTAGATTCATGACACATGTTGGAGATGAGTTAATGCCAAGTTTATGTTCAAGACCACCACAAAAAATAGGGTTTCTCGAATTGTCATCTAACCTCTTTGGAACTAAAAATAGACTTATTCCTTTTATTCCTGCTGGCGCATCGGGTGTTCGAGCTAAAACAAGATGAATTATGTTCTCTGTAAGATCATGTTCACCAAATGAAATCCAGATCTTTTGTCCATTTAATTCATAATGATCATCAACTGGCTTGGCTGTTGTTTTGATTAAACCCAAATCAGTTCCACATTGTGGCTCGGTGAGACACATGGTTCCCATCCACTCACCAGAGGTCATGTTTGGCAAGTATTTATCTTTCAATTCTTCAGTCGCCTTTTTTAATATGGTTTTCATTGCGCCATGGCTAAGTCCTGGACCCATGTAAAATGCCATGTTAGATGCAATTCCAACTTCTCCTGCAAGAATAGCTGTTGTGAAAGGAGCTCCACCGCCTCCATATTGAGTTGGCATCGTAGCACCAACGTACCCAGATTCCTTTACAACTTCATATATTTTTTTAAACGCTTTTGGAGTATGAACTTCAGGGCCTTCAGGGCCATCAGGAAGATACTTGAGACCTTCGCGATCACCAATTTTGTTACTATCAACAACCTCTAATTCATTCAAACGGCCAATCTCACTCACTACGCTCATTAGCGTATCAGAGTCATAATCCTTGAATTTATCTATGCCAGCAATTATCTCATCGTAATTGAGCATAGCAAGGTTATATTTGAAATCTTCTGTTGGACTTTTGTAAGACATAGGTCTATGAATAATTATTGTAATTTAATTTTAATATATAATCATTGTCTAATAAATTGCAAATCTCTAATTTTGCTATCCATGTCGTAGGGGAAAGTCTGAAAAGTGTGAAAATATGAGTATTTATCTGCCAATTGCAGAGCTCTCAGTTAACATTATTTTACTACTATCAATAGGTGGTGTAGTCGGTTTTTTGTCAGGTATGTTTGGTTTAGGTGGAGGATTTTTAATGACTCCTATCCTCATATTTATGGGTATTCCAACAAATGTAGCTGTAGCAACGTCAGCTAATCAAATTGTCGCTTCATCAATTTCTGGAACAATTGGTTACTGGCGACAAGGCTTAGTTGACTTTAAAATGGGTGGTGTCTTGCTGATCGGCTCATTCTTTGGATCTATATTAGGCGTGTGGATTTTTAGCAGATTAGTCGTCCTCGGTCAAATTGATACTGTCATATCAATTCTATATTTTGCTCTACTTACTTCAATTGGTCTAATTATGCTCATTGAAAGCTCTCAGGTCATCAGGGATAGAGTAAGAAGAAAAACGGTAAAGAGAAAAATTCATTACCATAACTGGGCACACAAATTGCCATTCAAAATGAAATTCTATAAATCTAAATTATATATTAGCGCAATACCTCCTATCATCATTGGATTTGTTATTGGCGTTTTGTCTGCAACAATGGGTATTGGGGGAACATTCATATTAATCCCTGCTATGATTTATTTTCTTGGAATGCCAACATCCAAGGTAATCGGAACATCGTTATTTCAGATTATATTTGTAACTGCCCTTGTAACATTACTCCATGCAACAACTACATTTGCTGTTGATGCAGTTTTAGCATTCTTTCTAATAATCGCCTCCGTTATCGGTGCACAATTAGGAGTATTAGCTGCTAATAAATTAAGAGGTGAAGAAATAAGAGCACTCCTCGCAATTATTGTACTTGGTGTTGCTACTAAAATAGCACTAGACTTACTAGTAGAACCAAACGAAATTTTTAATATTACTGTCATCAGGGCTTTGTTCTAAAATGCATTTTAAAATATTTTTATTAATTAAATTATTTGTATTATTTTTAATCTCGTCAGCCTCAGCACTTGTGATTGGATCTGATGAAGAAGAAATATACATTGATGCTAATTTTTCAGGAAAAAATCTTCTTGTATTTGGAGCATTTTATTCAGATCCCTCGCAAGCAAGAGATGATAAGAGTGATATTCTTATTGAAGTAGTTGGTCCGTCAGAAGATGTAGTCATAAGAAAAAAGGAATCTTTTTTTGGTTTCTGGCTGAATTCAAAAAGTGTTGGGTTTAATGATGTTCCTGGATTTTATTATCTTTCAAGTACAAATGAGATAACCAATGAATTTTTAAATAAAAACAATATTGGTCTATTAAATAAAAAAGATACTCAGCTTATAGACTGGAGTGCACTTAATATTGACTGGGGCAATGTTAAAAACCAAAAAGAAAAAGACACTTTTTATGATGCGCTAATAAGAACAAAAGAAAGTGAAGACGTGTACAGAAAGGTCAATGGGGAAATTCAAATAATTGATGGAAATTTATTTAGATCTTATATTGAAATACCCAATACCGTTCCTGTCGGCCAATACAAGGTTAATTTGTATTTGATTATAGATAATAAAATTTCGAATGAATATTCTTATAATTTTATGGTAACCAGAGTAGGTATTGAAGAAGCAATCTATTCCTTTTCAAAAAACTATCCTTTGATTTACGGATTGATTTCCCTTCTAATAGCTATACTTATAGGCTTGAGTGGCGCAGAAGTATTTAAAAGATTTAGAAAAGTTTAATGGCAGAAATATCATATTTTTACGTTGTCCTAGCAGGACTACTCAGCTTTTTGTCACCCTGTGTATTACCTATTGTGCCTGGTTATTTATGTTTTTTAGCGGGTACAAGTTTAGACAAGATTGCCTCGGGTGAGGACGCTTCAAAAGAAAGGAATGCATTTTACTTTGCGTTAAGTTTTGTTATTGGATTTTCTACTGTGTTCATTTTATTGGGCGCATCAGCGACTTTATTAAGTGGCCTAATTTATGAATACCTAGATATATTGAGAGTTGTTGGTGGAATTATTATCATCATTTTTGGTATTCATTTTATGCAAATTATCCAACTTCCATTCCTAAATAGAGATACAAGGTACCAAATTGAAAGCTATAGACCTGGAATAGTTGGATCTTACGTAATTGGACTCTCTTTTGCCTTTGGATGGACACCATGTATAGGGCCAATTTTAGGCAGTGTATTATCAATAGCGGCAAGTTCAGAAACTGTTGCTTATGGGATTGTTCTTTTAACGCTCTACTCGGCAGGCCTTGGTATTCCATTTCTACTCGCTGCATACGCTATTAATGGCTTCATGAGATTTTTATCAAAAATAAGAAATTATATTAGAGCTATAGAAATTTTTACTGGTGTATTACTTGTAATATTTGGTATTCTAATTTTAACTAATAGAATTCAAGAATTGGCATTCTTTTTTATAAAGTATTTTCCGTTCTTAACGCAATTTGGATAAAGGAGTAAATATGTTTCAAAAAGATTTATTAAAAGATAAAAGAATTTTGATTTCCGGTGGAGGGTCTGGCCTTGGAAAAGCAATGGCTACAAGATATTTGGAACTTGGGGCAGATATTTATATTTGCGGTAGAAGAAAATCAGTTTTAGATGAAACTGCAAAAGAATTAATGGATTTACACGGTGGATCTGTGAAAGCTATTTCATGTGATATTAAAGTCCCTGAGGCCATCGAGGATATGGTTAATGAAATTTGGAGTGAAGGACCTCTCACAGGACTACTAAACAATGCAGCAGGTAATTTTATTTCTAGAACAGAAGATTTATCTCCAAGAGCTTTTACTGCTATCTCTAATATAGTTTTTAATGGAACTTTTTATATGACTAATGCCATTGGTAAAAGATGGTTAAAAGAGAACCTAAAAGGAAGTATTATTTCTATTCTAACTACTTGGGTTGACAGTAGTGGGCCATATACAGTTCCATCAGCGATGTCGAAATCTGGCTTAGCGACAATGACAAGATCACTTGCCGCTGAATGGGGAAATAGAGGGATAAGACTAAATGGAATTGCTCCTGGACCATTTCCTACCAAGGGGGCTTGGGATCGATTGGCGCCTGGAGGGAAAGGGGCAGACTTAATGAATTCAGTTCCAATGAAAAGAACTGGCGAATTAAGTGAACTTGCAAATCTTGCAACTTTTTTAATGGCAGATGGCTGTGAATATTTAACAGGTGAAATTGTAGCGATAGATGGTGCTCAATGGCTAAACCATGCAGGAAATTTCTATGAAATGTTAAAAGATGTAACTGATCAGGAGTGGGAAATGCTAAGAAATATGATTAAATCCTCAAATGACGCCGATAAGGCTAAAAGATCAGTTTAAATAAAAGTATCTTTGAAAAGTTTTTTGCTCATTCTTCTTATGAAAGAAGGAATAAAACGCATTAAGAATGAAGCAAGATTTGCTTCTAATCCTACAGTATGATGGATTTTCTTACTTTTATATGCCAGCCAGACTTTATCAACGACTTTTGAAACCGGGTATATCTTAGTTCGCTCATTTACAAAATCTCGTTCCCATTGACTTTGCATATCAGATGACACGTTTCTCGCCTCAAGGATTGGCGTTTCTGTAAACCATGGATTAATTTCAGAAACTCTTATGCCATGTCTTTCATATTCAATTCTTAAAGACTCAGTTAGTGAACTTACTGCATGCTTGGTTGCTCCATAGATAGCAATACCGGGTGTGGGCACTAGCCCTGCTACTGAACTGGTATTTAAAAGAAGACTATTCTCTGTATTCTTTAACAAACTCAGCATCGAAATACATCCATTTGCAACTCCTTTAAAATTAACATCTATTATTTTATAAATTTCATCGACAGGTACGTCTTCAAAAGCTCCAGCAAAATTAGCTATGCCCGCATTATTAAAAAGAATATTGCATGTTCCTGATGTATATTCTGAGAAACTTTTTTCAGCTTCTTTCCAATCCTGAATACTTGTCACATCTAGCTTCTGATACATGCATTTGTTATGTCCAATTTCATTGGCTACTTCTTTGAGACCTTCCTCATTGATATCAAACAAACCAACATTCCAACCTTTTTCAGCAAATGATATTGCTGTTGCTTTGCCAATGCCAGATGCTGCCCCAGTAATAAATATACTTTTTGCCATAAATTATAAGCCCTTCAAAAAAAGTTTAGTCGCAAAGTTTGAAGCATCATCAGGGGATACATCACTGCGTGTCAACATTTCATCACCAAGATTTATACATACTGCCATGACAGATGTGATCATAAAAGAAATATCGTTTTGAGGAAATTTTGTTTTTTTTGAGAGATTAATTACGAATTCATACAAATTACTATTAAATCTCGCATACTCCTTTGAATGAGCCGAAAGCCACTTTAAGTCTAATATGTATTTTCTATTATTTTTTATAAATAAGTAATTTTCTTCTTCATCTAAAATCCAATTAAACCAACTATTAAAGGCTATCTCAACAGTCTGATCGAAAGATTGAGCTTCATTTATTTTTTTCATAAAGTAATTGCTGAATTCATTGACTAGCCTTTCAATGATTATTAAAAAAACTGCATTTTTATCATCAAAGTAATTATAAAATGTACCAGAACCAAGTTTAGCGATTGAAACGATTTCTCTAACGCTTGCATTATCGATACTTTTTTCAGTAAGAATCTTTCTTGAGGAAGTTATTATAGACTCACGATTATTTTTTTTATTAATTTGTCTTTTTCTTTGATGAAATGGAATATCCATTATTTTGTTCATGAATGAATAATACCTACTGCATCTGAGATATTTTTGTATCCATCATTTTGCAAAAGATATGATAAATCTTTTTTAATGTTATTTATCATTTGAGGTCCATTATAAGTAAGTGCTGTATACAATTGAACTAATGACGCTCCCAACTTAATTTTAGTATAAACATCTTCTGCATTAGAAATGCCTCCCACACCAATAAGAAGCAATTCTCCGTTTGTTTCTTTTGAGAGGAAACTTAACACTTTATTTGATAATTCTTTAAGTGGCTGTCCTGAAATGCCCCCTACTTCATCTTTATACTCGTCTCTTAAATCTTGAGGACGAGAAATAGTTGTATTAGTAGCAATTATGCCGTCGATTTTGTATTTCTGAACTAAATTAAGTATCATGCTGTAGTGCTGTTTAGTACTATCAGGATCAATTTTAAGGATAATCTTTTTTTGTGTCTTCATATTTTTTCTTAATTGAGATAATTCGCTGAGCAGTGTATTTAATGTATTGTGCTCTTGTATCTCTCTTAAATTCTTAGTATTTGGTGAAGATACATTTACAGTAACGTAATCTGAATAATCAACTACTTGAGAGTATAAATTAATATAATCATCAACAAAATTTTCTGTGTCTCTGTTGGGCCCAATATTTGCTCCGAGGACTCCATTTTTGTTTGATTTACTCATATTCATCAAAAATTTTTCAATGCCATTATTATTAAAGCCTAGTCTATTTATGATAGCTTTATCCGATGTTAATCGGAATACCCTAGGTTTAACATTTCCAAATTGAGGTCTTGGTGTGACAGTTCCACACTCGGTGAAACCAAATCCTAAATTGAATAATGAATTTATAACTTCAGCATTTTTATCAAATCCTGCAGCCATGCCGATAGGATTCTTAAAACTTAGTCCGTTAATATCATTGCTTAAAATAGAGAAATCATTATTGCTTTCAATAAATGGATTTGGAAGTTTAAGCGCATTTATTGTTAACTTGTGGGCAACTTCGGGGTCAAGGTTCTTTAGTATATTAAAAAATATCCTTCTCATTTAAATTTTTACTTTAACTTTTCTTCAATCAACTCAATGGTCTGTTTTATTCCATATATAGCGATAAAAGTTCCAAATCTTGGTCCGTCTTCTTTGCCAAAAAGTACTTGATAAATAAGTTTAAACCAATCCCTGAGGTTTTCAAAATTGTAATCTTTTCCTATTTGATATATCTCAGTTTGAATGGTTTCAGCATCGGCATTTTCACTCTGACTACGCAATCTATTTATTAGATCCTCAAAGATTTTTCTTTCCTCACTTGATGGGGTCTTATAATTTATTTGTTCTGAAGTAATGTCTATTTCAAAATTAATTGCCCCTTTTATTAAATCATTAATAAATTGACTATTAAAACTACTAATATTTTCATCGTATTTCTTAACAAAATCTAAAATAATTGCAGGATCATTTTTTCCACTTGCAGCAACGAGATTTAATATAAGATTATATGTTACATTTACATTTCCAATAGAGTTTTCACCGTTCATAATATGCCAAACTGGATTTTCAATTTTTTCTTTATCAGATTGAGTATTAAATTTGTTTAAATGACTTAAGAACTCATCAGATGACTTTGGGATGATACCAGGAAAGAGTTTCTTGGCCCTTCTTGGGTTTTGATACATAAAATAACTTAACGTTTCTTTAGGTGCGTATGACAACCATTCCTCTATAGTTAATCCATTTCCTTTAGACTTCGATATTTTTTCCCCATTTTGATCAAGAAACAGTTCATAAAAATAGTTCTCTGGAGGAGGATAACCAAGTGCTCGGCTTACTTTTGCAGAAAGTTGGAATGTAGGTATTAGATCTTTTCCGTACATTTCATAATCAATATCAAGGGCACCCCATCGCATTGCCCAATCAACTTTCCATTGAAGTTTACATTTTCCTTTTAAAATAGATTGCTCAACTTCTTTATTCTTACTTAAATATGTAATTGTATTTTTTTCAGGATTAATTGAAACAATTTCAACTTCCAGAACATGTCCAGAGTCAGGGCATATTGGAAGAAATGGGCTGTATGTTTTTTTTCTTTCTTCTCCTAATGTTGGTAGAATAATATTTTTAATTGACTCATAATTATTCAATACATTAATAAGTTGATTATCAAAAAACCCCGAAGTGTAAAGTTCAGTCGCACTTTTAAAGGTATATTTAAAATCAAATTTATCTAAAAATTCTTGCAACATTTCATTATTATGGTCACCAAAACTCTTACTTATCTCAAATGGATCTGGAATTGATGTGAGTGGCTTATGAAGATTTTCTTCTAATATTTTTTGATTAGGGACATTGTCAGGTACCTTACGAAGTCCGTCCATATCATCAGAGAAGGCAATAAGTTCTACTTCAATATCTGATAATGATTTTATGGCATTTAGAATCATTGTTGTTCTTGCGACCTCGCCAAATGTACCAATATGCGGTAATCCACTTGGACCATATCCAGTTTGTAATTTAATTTTTTGCTTATTATTAGTTTGAGCTTTTTTTATTATTTTCTTAGCCTCAACAAATGGCCATGCTTTCGCATCTTTACTAATTTCACGTATTGACGGCATATTTCTGGACATTACCATATTATTCTTGTAAATCGCTGAAAAATTAACAAATTTTATATATTATTGTCTATTCTGATAATTAATTGGTTTTTTTCGTAAATAATAAAACTATATATTTTATAGATTTTCATATAGTAATCTGACTTCAAAATCATGAAAAAAAAGAAAAATATAAAGCCTACTCGTCAGGAAGCAGAGGCAGCAGTTAAAACCCTATTATCTTTTGTAGGAGAGAATGCTGATAGACCAGGCTTATTAGAAACTCCTAAAAGAGTTGTAAGGGCCTATGAAGATTGGTTTTCAGGTTACAATGATGATCCTAAAGAAGTATTATCAAAAACTTTTGACGAACTTGAGGGTTATGATGAAATTATTATGCTACGCGACATCAGGATTGAGTCGCACTGTGAACACCATATTGCCCCTTTTATCGGTTCGGCGCATGTAGCATATTTACCCAATAAAAGAGTGGTAGGAATAAGTAAGCTTGCAAGAATTACGCGTATTTATATGAAAAGAATGCAAATCCAGGAAAAGCTAACTGCTCAAATTGCTAATTGTATTCAAGATGTTCTTAAACCAAAAGGTGTAGCAGTTGTTGTTGAAGCGCAGCACCAATGCATGACAACAAGAGGAATTGGTACACCAGGTATTTCTATGGTCACAAGTCAACTTTTAGGCAAATTTAGAACTGACTCCTCTACTAGGAGAGAGTTTTATAGTATGATCAATCAAGGATCTATTCTTAAAAAGAATTAATAATTAAATTTGATGATAAATTTTAAGATAATACTTAATGTATTAGGGTATCTTTTAATTGCCCTTAGTCTCGTAATGCTTATCCCAATGATAATTGATCTTGGAATGGGTAATAATACATGGAAGTCTTTTATTACGAGTGCGATTATAACATTTGGATTTGGTGTTACATTCCTAATATCTACTCGAAATGAAGAAAATAATAAAATTTTGATGCAGGATGCATTTTTAATTACTTCATTATCCTGGTTATCAATTAGTATATTTGCTGCTTTTCCTTTTTATTTTTCTGAAGACGGTTTGGATATTACAAACTCAATATTTGAGTCAATGTCGGGAATTACAACAACTGGATCGAGCGTTATTCAAAATGTTGAGTCATTAACTGAGGGAATGTTAATATGGAGAGGTTTATTGCAATGGATGGGTGGCATTGGAATTATCGTGATGGCTGTAAGTATTTTGCCTGTTCTTCGGGTTGGGGGAATGCAGGTATTCAGAGCAGAAAACTCAGATACAACAGATAAAATTCTTCCGAGAACAACGCAGATAGCCTCAGCTGTTATCATAATTTATTTTACGCTCACATTAGTTTGCTTAGTTGCATATTGGTTAGGTGGGATGAACTTCTTTGATGCTCTAGTTCACTCAATGACAACAATTGCTACTGGTGGATTTTCAACTCAAAATAATTCATTTGCTAGTTTTAACAGTCAGTCGTTGGAATATATTGCAATAATTTTTATGGTACTGAGTAGTCTTCCAATATTAATTTATCTTGAAGCATTCAAGGATGGTTTCAAAAGAATAATTTCAGACACACAGATACTTACATTTCTTGGAATAATATTTTTTAGCTCTCTGTTGGTAATATTATATTTATGGTTCACTGATATAAAAGGTATTGAAGAGTCAATTAGAAGTGGAGCATTCAATGTTATATCTATAATTACTGGCACTGGTTATACATCCGATAATTATAATTTATGGGGACCTTTTCCAATTTATCTTTTATTTTTTGGAATGTTTATTGGAGGTTGTGCTGGTTCAACAACATGTGGAATAAAAGTATTTAGATTCCAAATCTTGTTCCAGACATTAAAAATGCAAATTCAAAAACTGCTTCATCCTCATGGAGTTTTTGTTCCTCACTATAATCATAAAAAAATTGAAGAAGATGTAACTTCGTCAGTAATGAGTTTTTTCTTTATATTTATTTTGAGTTTTATTGTTATTACATTATTACTTTCTACAACAGAGCTAGATTTTGTGACGAGTTTGTCAGCTGCTGCAACATCACTTGCAAATGTCGGGCCTGGTCTTGGTGAAATGATTGGTCCTGAAAATTCCTTTAATGAAATTAGCATATTTGCAAAATGGGTATTGATTTTTTCAATGCTATTGGGAAGGCTTGAGATTCTTACTGTTCTAGTGATACTTCATCCTGCCTTTTGGAAAAAATAACTATATTAATATTCTAAGGATTTGTTTTTGGACATAGAGTCTATTCGAGGCCTCTTGCCAAATTCTTGAGTTATCTGCATCAATTACGAGCTCTTCAACTTCTTGACCCCTATTTGCTGGTAAGCAATGCATAAACAGACAATCTTTTTTTGCCTTACTCATTAAGGATTTTGTAACTCTATAATCATGTAACTCTCTAATCACTTGTTCATCAGTTTCTTCACCCATAGACTGCCATGTGTCTGTCATAATTACATCGGCTACAGATAAAATTTCATCATCAATTTGATTATGAATAATACTCTCTATATTTAAGTTCTCTTTATAATCACTAATTTTAGATAAATATAAATCTCTCGATCTGTCAGGAGAAAAAATACTGAATTTAAATCCTAAATTTTTGGAATGAGCTTCAATCCATGAATGCGCTACATTGGTTATAGGGCCAAACCAACTAATATTTAAATTTTCTAAAGAACCTTTTTCTTCAATGATGGTCATTAGACCCGCCATACATTGGCACGGATGAGATAAATTTGAAAGTCCATTAATAACAGGCACACTTGAAACTTCTATAGTGTCTAATATGGTCTGGTGGTTATTTACTCGCATAACAACCCCATCAGAATAGAGACCGAAAGTTTTGATTGTGTCTGAAAGACTTTCCTTGCCACTGCTCAAATGTATATCGGAGCCGTTGAGTATAATTGATGAACCGCCAAGTTGCTTAACTGCAAGATCAAATGAAAGCCTTGTTCTTGTCGAATTTTTCTCAAAAAATAAAATCAGGTTTTTTCCCGACAATATTTCTTCTGAGCTTAAGTTGTGATTTTTATTTTCTATCGCTGAATTAAGCACAGCATTAATTTCAGCAGCGGTAAAATCTTTAATATCTATAAAGTTTTTCACGAGGATAGCTCTTTGCAAGTCGATCTAATTTTATCAATTGCTTCTTCACATTCTGAATTAGATAAATTTATTGGGGGAAGAAGCCTTACAACATTATCAGAGGCCTTAACCGTTAAAATGTAATTTTTACGTGCTTGTTTAACAAAATCTTCATTATTAATGTTGCATTTTAATCCTAGAATAAAACCCTTACCTCTTATACCCTCAATAATATCTGGGTAATCATTAGCAACTTTATTAAGATCTAATAATAATTTTTCAGAGACTGTGATAACTTCACTAAAAAATTTAGAAGAAGTCATCAAATCTAGCACAGCATTTCCAACACTGCACGCTAAAGGATTTCCGCCAAAGGTAGATCCGTGTGACCCAAACTCCATAGCGTCACCGACCTTTTTAGAAGTTAAACATGCTCCGATTGGAAAACCGTTACCAATTGCCTTTGCTATAGTCATTATATCTGGTTCTATATTTGACCACTGATATGCGAACATTTTTCCTGTTCGACCCATTCCACATTGCACTTCATCAAATATAAGCAAAACTTCATTTTCATCACATAATTTCCTAATCGCATCTAAGCAAAATGGAGGAACTTCTCTTACTCCCCCTTCACCTTGAATGGGTTCTATAATTACCGCTGCAGTATTTTCATTAATTGAACTCTTTAATAATTCATGATCACCAAACTCAAGAAGCTTAAAATCATTCACAGCTGTATTAAATGTTTCCATTTTTTCAGGGCCTTGAGCCGCAAGCGCGCCTATGGTTCTTCCATGGAAAGATCCACTAAAACTAATAATCTCTTTCTTCGCTTTAGAATTTTTAGTTTTATGAAAATATCTTCTAGCAATTTTTATACTTGCCTCTACTGCTTCTGTGCCTGAATTGCAAAAGAACGCATAGTCCGCAAAACATAATTCACACAAACGTGAAGCTAATAGTTCTTGCTCAGGAATTTGATATACATTTGAAAGGTGCCAGAGCTTTTCTGATTGTTCCCTTAGTTTTTGATTTAAATATGGATGGGAGTACCCTAATGAATTTACTGCTATACCTGTTCCAAAGTCCAAATATTTTTTACCTGATTTTTCGTATAGATAACTTCCTTCACCGTGAGTAAACGTTAACTCAGACCTTGGGTATGTTGGTAATATATTATTCATTTTAAGCTCTTAATTTATAACCAGTTTTTAACATTAAATAATTAATAACTATTAGAGATATCAGAACCATAATCAATATAGTAAATGCATGTAAAATTGAAGAGTCGCTTGCACCTAAGAATCCAAACCTAAAGCCATCTATCATATAAAAGAATGGGTTAATGAGACTTGCCGTTTGTATTGCATCCGGTAGGACTGTAATTGAATAAAAAGTTCCAGATAAAAAAGATAGTGGTACGATCACAAAATTGCCAACTGTACCTAAATGGTCCCATTTTTCAGCCCAGATACCAGATATCATACCAATTAATGACATTATAGCTGATGCTAGAATTGCAAAGATTAAAATAATCCATAAATTATAAATAGTAACCTCAATGAATGGCATCATAACTAAAGCACACGCTACAGCTGAAGCAAGACCACGAGTTATTCCAGCAAGAGTGAATGCTAAAATAATTTCAACGTTACTAAGTGGAGGCATAAGCAAATCTACAATATTTCCTTGTACCTTTGACATTAAAATTGATGATGAATTATTCATAAACGCATTCTGAATGATAGTCATCATGATAAGTCCGGGAAAAAGAAAATTTTTAAAACTTTCTAGTGGATAGTCTACCCTTACGGAGCCAATGGCGGTTGTGAATATGATTAAAAATAACAAGCTTGTTAAAGCAGGCGCAGCAATTGTTTGCAAAGGTATTTTTGTAAATCTTTGGACTTCCTTTTTATAAAGAGTGATAAAACCTATAGGGTTGTAATTCATAGCGACTATTTAAATATATTTCGTAAAATGTCATTAATATTTAAATTTCAATAAGATAACTATTTACCTGAAATTTAATGAAAATTTATTTCTACTCACAAGAAAATTAAAATAATTCAATATTTAGTATATTTCTATTGAATTTAATCAAAATGTAGTGGTAAGATTTTAATAAATAAGGAGATTACAATGTCTTGGACTTATGAAAGAGTAGAAAAACTCAAGCAATTGTGGGAAGAAGGACTTACAGCTAGTAGAATTGCGGCTGAACTTGGAGAAGTGACCAGAAATGCAGTAATTGGTAAAGCCCATAGACTTGGACTCTCAGGAAGAATGGCATCAAAAAAGTCTAATGGTGGCATCTCAATTATAAGAAAGAAAAGGGTAAATATCTCTCAAGCACAAAAGATAATAGATATTTCGCCCGTCATCGACGAACCGATGAATCCAACAGCATTTCAGGATATAAAAGATGGACTTTGCCGATGGCCCTTAGGTGAACCAGAGGAAATCGATTTTAAGTTTTGTGGCAGGAACACCAAAGAAGGAGTTGTATATTGTCAATCACATTATAAGCAGGCTTACCAGCCTCTTAGCAAAGTACGTGAAAGAAGAAAAGCAAAAAAAAAGTTTAGAATAAGTAATTAAAAATTTAAAATTAAACTTAAGCTAAAAGAAAATACCAATAAAATTACTATTACACATATTACAGCATTCATTAAACTCATTTTTTAATTAGCTTTCTCATAACTGGGAATTAGCGGTTCATTATTTTTTATTTTATTCTTAATTTCCTTTATTGTTGCTTCCATTCTAACATATCTCTCAGCAGTTGAGGGATGAGTTCCTCCCTCTGAATAAATTGAATTTGGAACCTCTACTGCAAACCTCCTCCAAAAATCAACTGTGTCATCAAGATTATAACCTGCTTTCTGAAGAATATACATACTCAAGTAATCTGCTTCATTCTCATAATCAATTGAATATGCTGAGGCTCCTATACTCTGTCCTACTTCCATCATATCTTGAGGGAGACCAACATAAATGCCTAGAAGTAAACCAAGAAGTGCTCCTGCTTGAGCGTTTTCAATTTTATCAGCAACATGCTTGTTTGCGTTATGACCCAGTTCATGAGCAAAAACAATTGCTGCACCTGTTTCATTCATCACTAACCATTTAGCCATTCTCAGTGAAAAACCCATGATGTCGCCATTTGCAAATGCATTAAATGTATTGTTATCGAGGTCAATCACAAAATCAAATCTACATCTCTGCTCACTTCGAACTTGAAAATCAATAATCTCACTATTTCTCAAGATTTTTAAATCATACAATTTTTTATATTTTCTATCTACCTTCTCGATATAAGAGGAATATGCATCCTTACCTTGTTTGATTTTTTCTCCATCAATTTCAAGAATCTCGTCTCCAGCTAATATTCCAGCTTTACCAGCTGGTGAAACTGAGCCAAGACTTACAACCTTTAACTTAGAGCCTAGACCTAATGATTGATTGACCTCTTCTCGAATACTCTCATATGCCGAATTTTCATTTCCCAAGTTCATACCAAGTGAATAAATGCGGTCATCTTCCTCACAAAGATCTGCAGCACTAAACAAAATATCAGTCCCCATTATAGAAAATGGAATGTAAGTGTTTAACCAAGAGTCTGCGAACATCTGATTTTGAATGTCTCGTTCTTTATCGGTAAGGACCGTACTGTATTCTGGAAGCTTTGTTTGAGGCTGAGCACATGAAAAAATTAATAAAAAAGAAAACAGTATTAAAACTCTCATAGAGGTACTTTATCAATATTTTCTTTTTTAATCATGTAATAAGAATGTCCAAATACTATAAGTATAATTAATATTCCACCTATCAAGGTTTTCTGAGTAGGTTCTTCAAATATAAAAAGCCATACCCATAAAGGACCCAGCGAAGTTTCAAGAAGAAAAAAAATGCCAACTTCTGGCGAGCTAATATACTGAGGAGCTATACTAATAAATACAAAAGATACTCCTACAGTTATAATCATAAGAGAAATCAATAATAAATCGTAAGTTTCAATGAAAAATGACGAGACAAAAAATGCTGATAGTACAGCAGTAGCTAATTTACCTAAAATATATGAGGGTACAAAATTTATTTTGGGTGACCTTCTCATGACCGTGAGACTAGCGCCTACAAAAATTGCGCATAGCAGTCCATAGAAGTCTCCTAGGTATTTATTGAGTTCATATGACTCATAAAAAATGAAAATTACAGCTAATAGGCATCCAAAAGAACAAAACCACGTAATTATCTCAGGCTTTTCATGCAAGAAAATAAAAGAAAAAATTGCAGCAATTATTGGTACCAAACTAATCATGATAAGTGCATTTGCTACATCTGTATTCGCAAGAGCCATCACGAAAGTTACATTAGCTCCAAGAACTAATAATGCGTTAATGATGCCTGGCACACCAATACTCATAAAATCATCTAAGGCTCTATGATTAAAAAAAATAAAATATCCCACTAAGAGAGCAAGGCCTGGTAAAAGTGAGCGGTAAAATAAAAGATCCCATGTCTCAACACTCACAGATCTTATAATAAGCGCATCTGGAGTAATAATCATGACACCTATAAAAGCAAGTAATGTTCCTTTTTGTTTATTTGATAGTTTTTCAAACATAATATTTTTTGGCGCGCCGGGAGAGATTCGAACTCCCGACCCCCAGATTCGTAGTCTGGTGCTCTATCCAGCTGAGCCACCGGCGCATGTAGAATTATTTATAAGCTACTCTTTTATTAATAAACTAAAATCTTTTTTTAATAAATTTATAAATAACTGGAATTATAACAATTACACTAATTAAAAGAACTGGAAGCAAATACTCTACTTTAAGAATATCTTCACTAGAGAAACTTTGTGTATCTACTATATTTTGAATGCCATTTCCAATACTAACAAGAATATATGCCCAGGGGATTACTCCAAAAATAGTTGCAATAAAGTAGTCTCTTAATTTCATGTCCAATACTGCGGGAAGTAAATTCTGAATTCCAAAAGGTACTCCCCCAATTACTCTTATAAAAAGAAGATAACTTATTGCATTGCGATTAAACCCCTCTTTAAACTTATCAAATCTTGAACCAAACTGTCTCAGAATATATTCTTTAAAGAAATACCGTGCATAAACAAATACAACCATAGCCCCGACCACTTCTCCTATGATTGCAATGATCAATCCAATGTATATGCCAAAGTAGAAACCTGCTAAAATACATACAGGTGTAATTGGTCCCATAATTGAGATCATCAGCGCTATAATCAATGCACAGAGAAATACGGATAAAACGGGATTTGCAATAATATAATCTTGTATTAAACCATGCTGATTAATTAAAAATTCCATTGATATGGGGTTATATTTGCCGAGTAAATAGAGAACACTCACAAATAAGGAGATGCCAATGATGGTGTTTATTATCTTGTTTTTGAACATTTAACTTAATTAATGAATATTAATTGACTATATAATGAATGCAATTTATAAGCCATTTCACAAATTCAATCTAATTAATTTATTATGAAAAGAACGTTTCAGCCCAGTAATCTAGTAAAGAAAAGACGACACGGTTTTAGAGCCCGGTCTGCTACTAAAGATGGTCGTATAATCTTGGCTAGACGTCGCTCTAAAGGTAGAAAAGTTCTTTCAGCCTAAATAATCATTCCATTATGAAAAGTCTAGCTACACTTAAATCCTCTAAGGATTTTCTAGAGGCTAAAAAAGGTCTATTTTATCGGAGTAGATCCTTTCTTTTACAAGCATTTGAGGTTAAGAATAGCAATGAAATTAAGGTTGGGTATACCGTCTCAAAACAAAATGGAAATGCCGTAGTACGTAATAAAATTAAAAGAAGATTAAGAGTGCTAGCAAATACAGTATTAGCGAACTATGGCACTAAAAAATGGAATTATGTCATCATTGGAAAAAAAAATGCAATGGTTGAAGATTTTGAAAAATTAGAAAATGAAATGCTTACAGCATTAAAAAAAATACACAGATAATTTTATGATAAAATATTTTTTTCTATTCTTAATTACCATTTATCAAAGGTTAATCTCACCTTATTTTCCAAGTTCATGTCGTTTTATGCCAACATGCTCTGAATATACAAAAGAAGCTATTCAATATCACGGTGCACTCAAAGGAACATACCTTGGAATTAAAAGAATTAGCAAGTGCCATCCGATAAAATTTCTTGGTGGCTCTGAGGGATATGACCCGGTACCGAAGGGAAGAAATAAGTAAATGGAAAGCAGAAACTTAATTTTTGCGATAATTCTCTCAATTGGAGTACTTTTCATATGGAGTTTCTTTTTTGAAGCTCCTGAGCAGCAAAATTTAGACGAGTTTAGTCTTGATGAAGAAGTATCTGAAGTTAACTCAGACGAACTAGACATGGAAGCGATAGCCGAGATTGAAGACTCACTTGGCATAGATAATGGGAATACTATTGATTTGAGTGAAGCCCTAAACAGAGATCAAAGAGTTAATATAAATACTCAGAGTATTTCTGGTTCAATTAATTTAAAAGGTCTTAAAATCGATGACATTGTTTTAAAGAAATATAATGAAACGCAGGAAGAAGAGTCAGAAAACATTAGACTTCTTCAACCCTTAGACACCTTTGATGGATACGAAGTAACTTTTGGATGGATAAAAAATCAAGATGCTGCATTTGAAACACCAAATGCTGAAACAGTGTGGGAAATCAAAAATAATGTTTCAGTTTTAGATACGTCAAATGAAGTTGAATTTGAATGGTCAAATAAAACCGGACAAACTTTTATCACAAGCATAACTCTTGATGAAGATTACATGTTCGATGTCACTCAAAAAGTCATCAATAACTCCACTGATAATATAGTTATTAACAATGCAAGCAAAGTAACTCGGAAACAATCACCATCTTTATCAGGAATGTTTATTCTTCACGAAGGATTGCTTGGGGTTCTCAAAGAAAAACTTGAACTTATCGACTATAGTGATTTGAAAGATGATCAAGAAACACTTAATTTTGAAAGTGATAATGGCTGGGTTGGTATAACTGATAAATACTGGCTGGCTGCATTGATACCTGATCAAGAAAAATCTTTCAAAGCCATTTATACGTATGACAATGGCTATATTGCTTATTATAGATCTTTAAACGCTACGAATGTGCCCGGTGGTGAAACGCATACCGTTGATAGTCAAATTTTTATTGGAGCCAAAGAAGCTAAATTAATTGATAGATACAAAGAAGATTATGGCATCTATAATTTTGATCTTGCCATTGATTGGGGTTGGTTTTACTTCTTAACTAAACCATTGTTTAATGTTATTTACTTTTTTTCTCAATTGTCAGGTAATTTCGGCTTAGCTATTATTTACCTAACAGTCATAACAAGAATAGTCTTTTTCCCACTTGCAAACTGGTCATTCGTTTCAATGGCAAAAATGAAAATGCTTCAACCAGAAATGACTCGAATAAAAGATCTCTATAAAGATGATAGAACCCAACAACAACAAGCGTTGATGGCATTATACAAAAAAGAAAAAGTGAATCCGATATCAGGATGTTTACCTATACTGATTCAAATCCCTTTCTTCTTTGCGATTTACAAAATGCTTTTTGTATCAATTGAAATGAGGCATGCGCCTTTTTATGGTTGGATTCAAGACTTGGCGGCAAAAGATCCCACAACTATCTTTAATTTATTTGGCTTAATTCCCTGGGATCCCCCTTCTTTTATGATTATTGGCATTTGGCCAGTATTGATGGGTGTCACAATGTATATTCAACAAAAATTAAACCCAGCACCACCTGATCCAATTCAAGCAAGAATATTTATGTTTTTTCCATTTTTCATAACAGTTCTACTGGCACAATTTGCAGCTGGACTAGTGATTTATTGGACTACGAATAACGTTCTTTCAATTATCCAGCAGTGGATTATTACTAAAAGAACCACAATAAAAACAAATTAATAAAATGTCTCTTCAAAATAAACAGCCTGAAAGCAAAGAGCTTTTAGAAAAATATTGGATATCTGGTAAAAAATTCCATACCAAAACTTTTTCCTTTATAAAAAAATATCAGAATAAAATTATCGTTATAAAGTATGGAGGATACGCTCTGACTAAACCTGCACTTTTAAAATCATTTGCAAAAAATATATCCTTATTAAATCAATTGGGTATTAAAGTTATTGTAGTTCACGGTGGTGGTCCTCAAATAGAAAAAGAATTGAAAAAAAGAAAAATTAATAATGAAGAGTATCAAGGATTAAGGGTGACTACAAAAAGTGTGCTTGGAGTTGTCAAAAGAATTTTGTCCCACGATTTGAATAAACTAATATCTGATGAAATCAAAAAAAATGGAGGTAAAACAAAAAGATTTAATGGAGTAATTACAAGAGTGCTTGAGGCAAAGATTGCGATGAATGGTAATATTGGTTTCGTGGGGAAGCCAAAAGGTATTGATAAAAATTTGATAATGAAAGCCCTTAAAAGTAATCATATTCCAATTATCGCACCACTTGGAATTGATACAAATAAAAATACATTGAATATTAATGCAGACACAGCAGCCGCTTACATCGCTGAGTCAGTAAAAGCTGAGAGGTTATTGCTTTTAACCGATGTAGCAGGGGTGCTGGATAACAATAAGAAATTGATAACAGAGCTCGATCGTAAAAAAGCATTTCAATACATAAAAAAAGGCACTATAAAAAGCGGTATGATACCTAAGATCAAAGCATGCTTTAATACCTTAAAAAATGGCGCAAAAGGGGTCGCTTTAATTGATGGGAGAAAACAAAACGCTGTTGCCATGGAGCTCCTGACAACGCAAGGAGCAGGAACATTAATAAAAAAGTAAACTTATGAGTGAAAATCAAAAATTAAAAGAGAGTATTGAAAGCGCTTGGGAGAATATAGCAAACTTATCACCAAGTGATACGGATGTTTCTCAAGCAGTAAATCAAGTAATAAAGAAACTAGACAGTGGTGAGCTCCGAATTGCTGAAAAAGTTGATAATCAGTGGACTGTAAATCAATGGTTAAAAAAAGCTGTTCTTATTTCATTCAGAATTAATGAAAATACAATCCTCAGAGGTCCTTACACATCATGGTTTGACAAAGTCAAAGGCAAAACTGTTGATTGGGATGAAGATCAATGGAAAGCAGCTGGTTATCGGCACGTGCCCAATGGAACAGTACGAGAGGGTTCATTTATTGGCAAGGGAGTTGTCTTGATGCCTTCATTTGTAAACATTGGTGCTTATATTGACGAAGGAACTATGGTTGATACATGGGCAACTGTAGGTTCATGCGCTCAGATCGGCAAGAATTGTCATCTTTCTGGGGGGGTTGGCATCGGTGGTGTCCTTGAACCTCTACAAGCAAATCCTGTAATCATTGAAGATAATTGTTTTGTAGGCGCTCGAGCCGAGGTTGCAGAGGGTGTTATTGTTCGAGAAGGATCAGTTTTGTCTATGGGTGTTTATCTCGGCACCTCCACAAAAATAGTTAATCGTGCAACTGGTGAAATACTGTATGGTGAAGTTCCTGCATACTCTGTCGTTGTTCCTGGGACAATGCCAAATGAAGATCCAACAAAACCAAGTCTTTATTGTGTAGTCATTGTTAAGACAGTTGATGAAAATACAAGAAAAAAAACCTCTATTAATGATCTATTAAGAGAGTAAAGTATTATGGAAGTTATCGAATTAACAAAGGCGCTGATATCTTGTCAGAGTGTGACTCCTAAAAATGATGGTGTACTAGATTTACTTGAAAAAGAGTTATCAAACATTGGTTTTAATTGTAAGCGATATTTATTTAGTGATAGCGATACGCCAGATGTAGACAATCTCTTTGCTAAAATTGGAAATGGTACACCTCATATCTGTTTTGGTGGGCATACAGATGTTGTTCCAGTTGGTGATATAAACGCCTGGAGCTGTGACCCTTTTAATGCAACTGAAAAAGATGGAAAAGTTTATGGCCGTGGAGCAAGCGACATGAAGTCTGCAATTGCTGCATTTGTTTGTGCTGTGAAAGACTATATTAATAATAATGAACTCAAAGGCACTATAAGTCTGCTAATAACTAATGATGAAGAAGGACCAGCAATAAATGGCACTAAAAAAGTATTAGAGGAAATATGTAATAATGGAGAAAAAATAGACTCGTGTATTGTTGGTGAACCAACTTGTCCGAGTAAGTTGGGTGAGATGGTTAAAATTGGCAGAAGAGGGAGCTTTACAGCTAAAATTAGCATCACTGGTAAACAAGGCCATGTCGCATACCCTCAATGGACACTAAATCCGATCGACTCTCTCACTAAAATTTTGAACAATATAATTAGTTTAGAATTAGATAAGGGGACTGAAGACTTTCCTCCTTCAAACGTAGAAATTGTTAGAATAAATTCAAGTGATGGCGCTTCAAATGTAGTGCCTCAAAGTGCAGAAGGTACATTTAATATTAGATATAATATTAAGCATAGTAAGGAGAGTTTAATGAAAACCATTGATACAATTATCAGTGAACAAGTTAAAAATACTGATTATGTATCCAATGTTGAGTATAATAATTCAGCGGAACCCTTTCTAACTAAACAGGGAAATTTTACAGAAATTATAAAAAGTTCGTCTGATGAAATCACTGGCTTAAGTGCAGAACTAACAACAACAGGAGGCACTTCGGATGCAAGGTTTTTTAAAGATTACTGTGAAGTTGCCGAATTTGGTCTCATTGGTGAAACAGCTCACCAAATAGATGAACATGTAAAATTGCAAGATATAGAAAATCTCAAAGAAATTTATTTACTTGTTTTAAAAAAATATTTTAGTTAGATATTATTTAGTTTCTGAACCGTAAAAATTTTTATCAAAGATTTCTGTAATTTCATTTGGTGGGGTTGTAATTTTTCTAGAATTAAGATCAAACCACGCTCCGTTGGCAAGAATTTTAACTGCTAACTCTCCAGAACTTTTAAATAATAGGATTTTTCGTATCCATTTTCTTTTATCTTCAGGAGGAGTTAACCGTTCTATTCTAAATTCGATTTCCTCATGCTCAAACACCTCTTTAAGATAATCAATTTTAGATGAAAATGTCACGGGTGCACATGATAATTGAAGAAATTTCTGCGATGTGCCGATTTCTTTATTGAATTCCCACAACGCATCTATTGCGATTGACAAATAACCAGCTTCTCCAACATGCCCATTTTGGTCAATGTATTTTGAGTTAACAACAATTTTTTTAGATTTCATTTTCTGCGTGGAAAATGAATATAGTATTGACGCATTTATATTTTACCAAATATTAATAGTATTCTACTTTGGTATTATCAATAACATGAGCATGATTGTCAGAGCTATGTCTAATTTAAGGGGTGATGGGTTAAAATTCCATTTCGTTCCAAACATAAAAACCTACAGAATCGCCCCAAAAATAAGGAAAATGAAGTAAACAACAACGAACCCAGGAAAATATTTAAGGGAGAAATTAAAGCTTTTTACAAGTTTTTTCTTCATAAAACGTTATTACTCAAATTTTTTGACCTTAAATAGAAAATTAATCTGTCAATTTGGCAATTGCATAAAATTAAATAATTGCACTGTTTATGTATGTTGACTGCATGTTTGATGAAATGTACAGCGATAACGCTGAGATAAGAGAACACTACCTAAATGTTAATTCATGGCTAAGAACAATGTCTTCTACAGCGATCAGTAAGAAAAATGTAGAAGCTGAAAGTCATTTTAAAAGAATAGGGATAACATTTTCAGTTCAAGATGATTCAATGTCAGAAAGAATCATTCCCTTTGACTTAATACCCAGAATATTAACTAACCATGAATGGTCTAAAATTGAGAAAGGTGTCATCCAAAGAACCAAAGCTCTCAATGCATTCTTAGCAGATATTTATAGCAGTGGAGAAATTTTTAAAGCAAAGATAATTCCTGAAGAAATTGTTTATAAGAAGGCATCGTTTGACCAGTCAATGGTTGGTTTTTCACCGCCACGTAAAATATACAGTCCCATTGTAGGAGTCGATTTAGTAAGAACTGGAAGAGATCAATTTTATGTTCTGGAAGATAATTGTCGAACACCATCAGGTGTGTCATATATGTTGGAGAATAGGGAAATTATGATGAAAATGTTTCCAGATTTGTTTCATTCAAACCGTGTTCAAAGAGTCGATGATTATCCCACAAGATTGCTGCAAACACTAATGAGCTTGGCTCCTAAGAAATGTGATAGCTCCATTCCTACAGTTGTACTCTTAACTCCTGGGCATTTGAATAGCGCTTACTATGAACATACTTTTCTATCTGATCAAATGGGAATAGAAATGGTCGAGGCCAGTGACCTTTATGTAGAAAACGATCTTGTTTATATGAAAACTGTTGATGGGCCAAAAAAAGTTGATGTTATATATCGACGCATTGATGATGATTACATAGATCCATTATTTTATAATCCTAACTCAGTTATTGGTGTACCAGGTATAATTCACGCATATCGAACTGGTGGGGTTAATATTTGTTCTGCGCCAGGCTGCGGCATTGCAGACGATAAAGCCATTTATATTTATGTTCCTGAAATGATAAAATTTTATTTAGGTGAGACTCCTATTCTTGAAAATGTTGAGACCTGGCGATGCGAAAAAGATGATGAATTAAAATATGTTTTAGAAAATATTAAAAATCTTGTTGTTAAAGAGGTTGATGGCTCTGGTGGCTATGGAATGTTAATTGGCCCAAAATCCACAAAAAAAACCATTGATCAATTCTCCCTTAAATTAAAAAATAATCCAAAAGGCTATATTGCTCAACCAACTTTGGATCTTTCATCATCACCTACTCTCATTGATAATGAAATAACAGGAAGACGTGTGGACTTGAGACCATACTGCCTGATAGGTAAGCAAGCTCAACTATGCCCAGGTGGCCTTACAAGAGTTGCGCTTAATAAAGGATCATACGTCGTGAATTCATCACAAGGAGGAGGAGTCAAGGACACTTGGGTTCTTGCTGATTAATTAAGATGTTAAGTAGAACTGCCGAAAATTTATATTGGATCAGTAGATACATGGAAAGAGCTGAAACAATGGCACGCCTATTAGATGTGGGGTATCGCATGTCTCTATTTCCGAACCCAAAAGGGTATCATAACGAGTGGGACTCTGTTTTGTCAGCCGCAGGTGCTTCTCAAGGATATTTTCAAAAATATAATGAAATTAATCAAGAAAATGTTGAGGATTATCTTTTCTTTGATGAGGATAATCCCTCTTCAGTTTACAGCTGTATTTTAAACGCAAGAAACAACGCACTAGTAGTTCGAACTGCTTTTACACCTGAGGCGTGGGTTGCAATTAATAAATCTTACCAAGAAATGCTTGAATTTAAAAAAAATAAATATTCTCGATCAGACTTACCGAATTTTACTGAGTGGACAATACAACAGGTGAATATGTTTCGAGGATCGGCTAATTCTCTTCTTAGAAATGATGGTTACCATTTTATATTTCTTGGAACATTTATTGAAAGAGCAGATAATTCAGCAAGGTTACTTGACGTAAAATATTTTGTTCTTTTGCCAACGGCCGATTACATTGGAGGTAATCTAGATAATTTACAATGGATCATACTTTTAAGGTCACTATCCTCTTTTAGGGCATTTCGTTGGGCTTATGATGGAGATGTAACGTCAACTAAAATTGCTCATTTTTTTATACTCAATAATGACTGCTCAAGGTCGCTTAGTTTCTGTATTAATAATATTGTCTATCATTTAAACAGCCTAAAATGTAGTCCAGAAAAAATTACAGATATATATATGGGGCTAAAAGATGTCCATGACTCAGTCAAAACAGAAACAGTTGATTCAATAATTAGTTTTGGACTGCATGAGTATGTTACAAATTTTGTTTCCAAGATATCGTTTTTAGACAATCAAATTCAATCACATTTTTTTAGATAATATGCACCTTACTGTTAATCATACAACAAATTACCATTATGATGATAATCTTTTAGGATTAATTCAAACCACTAAGCTTATACCCTCTTCATACAATGGTTTGAAAATCATTGATTGGGAAGTTACAAGAAACGAAAAGAAGGGTGGTGATATATTTCGAGATGCAGAAGGAAACAATATAGTTAATTTTAAAAGTGAAGAGAAAGAGAATAATGTTTACTTTCTTGTAAAAGGAGTTGTAGAGACATTTAATACTGATGGTGTTTACAAAAGTGTAAATGATAAAGTTAATCCCTTGGTTTACATGAGAAATACAAGACTTACTCAGCCAAATAACGAGATTTATGAACTTGGCTTAGAAGCAAGAGAGAGTTGTAACGATGATGAGATATTAAAAATGGCACATAACATTCTAGGACTTGTTTCAGAAAAAGTAGATTATGTTCCATATACTACAAATACACAGACTACTGCTGCAGTGGCCATGGAACAAAAAAAAGGAGTGTGTCAAGACCAGGCTCACATCATGATTTCTGCAGCTAAATCAATTGGTTTACCCTCAAGATATGTAAGTGGTTACATGCACAAAAACGAAAATGATTCTGAGTTTCAAGCAACCCATGCCTGGGCTGAAGTTTACATAAACAATCTTGGTTGGGTTGGATTTGATCCTACAAATCGCTGCTCCCCAGATGAGAGATACATCAGAGTATCTTGTGGACTTGATGCGAGTTTCGCAGCTCCAATCAGAGGAGTTTATTATGGAAACAGCAATGAAAACTTAGAAATAAGTGTCCAGACAATTGAGAATTCCCCCCAATAATTAAGAGGCCAATTAAGGCCTCTTAAAAACTAATTAAACCATGTGTTTAATACTTCTCGCCAGTGTTTGAATTCCTATTACTCCAGACGGATCATTCATTGCATCATTAACCCATTTATTAAAGTCATCGCTAGCATTTGAACCATCTAACATTTCTCCATATGCAGCGCAGCTTTTATGTCCTTCTATATAAACAAAGGCTGGTGGCTCTCCAGCGATACCTCTCCAAACAGATACATCAACTCCCATCGCTTCTTGTAACTTTTTAGCAATTGCAGTACTTTTCATCATGCTCTCCATTTTACCTGGCCCAGCTGACGCGAAAACTGTTATTTTAAAATAGGGTAAAGAGGTGTCAATCAACTTGCCCATTTCCGGGTCAGCAGTACACTCATATGAATTAACCATACTTATCATACTAGTGCCTTCAGTCAGGACCTGCTGCATCAAAGACTGATAATTTGAATCGTCGTTAAGCTTATCCATGAATTCACCATAAGCTTTTGCACTTTCAAATTGAGCACCCAAGTCTACTCCAGGATTCTGAGTACCTCTCACTGGTATATTCATATAAAAATCAGCTCCGTGATCTTTATAAAGCTTTGCCATCTTCATAAGCCAATCCATACCAGCTGGCTTTGCAGACATCCACCGTGAACCTGAAAAAATTGCAACCATATTATTCTCCTTTAAAAAATTAAAAGAAAATTTTTTCATAGCAGTAATATATAAAAAGACTAAATTTTAGATTCTAAGTCAATAAAGCTATTATATTTTAATATTTTACCTCCATAAAATATAGGCCATCTGGGGGGGCAACTGCACCACATTTCGATCTTTCCTTAGAATTGAGAGCATCATGAAAATCACTTACCAGCCAGCTTTGTTCACCAACCAATTTAAGACTTCCTACAATTGACCTTACTTGGTGATGCAAGAATGATTTTGCTGAAAATCCAAAATAAATATTTTCTTCTGATTTTGTAATTTGAAGGCTATCAATTGTCTTTATAGGACTATCTGACTGGCAATGAGCAGAACGAAACGTTGTAAAGTCATGTTTGCCTTCAATTGATGAAATGCATTCCTTCATAATATTTACATCTATCTCTTTGTGCACATGCCATGCTCTACCCTTTTCAATTGTTAAGGGTGATTTGCGATTAACTATTCGATATAAATATTTTCTTTGACGTGCATTAAAACGGGCATGAAACGTATTATCAACTTCATCGACTTCTAAGATAGCTATTGGAAAAGGGCGTAGATGATCATTAAGTGCATTTTTAATTACAAAAGTTTCAAGCTCTTTGTTATTGATATCAAAATGAGCGACCTGTCCCATAGCATGAACGCCAGCATCTGTTCTTCCGGCTCCAAAAATGGTCACAGTTTCTTCAAATAAATTTTTAATCGAATCTTCTATGGCCCCTTGTATCGATTGTCCTTTGTCTTGCCTTTGCCAACCGATAAATGGAGTGCCATCATATTCAATTTTTATTTTATATCTCTTCATTCAAGTATTGAGCCTGCTGATATTTTATTGCCCAGTAAAAATTCTTCTATACCGCAACTTTGTTTGCCTTCTACCTTTAAAATTAATGGTCTAATTGATTTATTTCCACAACCAATAGTCAGATCATCATCAACAACTTTTCCTGGTTCGGCGTTAATATCAACCTCCATCGCTTTTAATATTTTTACTCTTTTATTTTTCCACATAAACCAGGCACCTGGATTGGGATTGTATGCATTAATTCGTCTTAATATTTTTAAGGCATCTTCTTTCCAATCTATCTTTGTTTCTTGCTTAGATATTTTTTCTGCATAACAAGAAAGAGTATCATCTTGCTTCTGCATAATGTTTTTGAATAAAGAGTCTTTGAAAAATTTTTCAAATAAATCAGCTCCCATTAATGAAAGCCTTGTTTCCAATTCTGTATAGCTCTCTGAAATATTAATTTTGATTTTATCTTGTAAAACAATATCTCCGGTATCTAATCCCTTATTCATTTTCATAATGGTCACCCCGGTCATTTCATCTCCTTCAATCATTGATCTTTGAATTGGTGCTGCCCCTCTCCATCTTGGTAAAACCGAGGCATGGAGATTATAGCAGCCAAATTTTGGAAGATTAAGAATCTCTTCAGGCAGTATAAGGCCATAGGCAATAACAACTATGAAATCAAGGTTCATATCTTTGATAAATTTAATCTCTTCTGGAGAACGTAATTCTTTTGGTGAATATAACTCTAAATTATTTTCTTCTGCATACAATGCTACTGGTGACTTTGAAATTTTCATTCCACGATTTGCTTTCTTTGACGGCGATGTGTATACACCTTTGAGCTCATGTCCACTCGTAATAATTTTTTGTAAAGTGGGTATAGAAAAAGGGGCTGTACCCATAAAAAGAATTCGAAAATTAGTCATTTTGATTAAGCGACGATGCGCTCTTTACTCGATTGTTTTTTTGATTTGATTAATTTTTTAACAATCATATTTTTTTTCAAATTTGATAAATAATCAATAAATAGAATGCCTTCAAGATGATCCATTTCATGTTGGATACAGGTAGCGAGAAGTCCCTCCGCGTGCAATGTTGCCTTCTTTCCATTGTAATCTAGGTAGCTTACCTCACATTCCTCAGGTCTATCAATTTCAGCGTACTGATCAGGAACTGAGAGGCAACCCTCTTCATATGTTGACATATTCTTTGTCTTTACTTTAATTTCAGGATTAACAAAAAAATAAGGTTCTTTCTTTCCGTCTTCATTTCTCCAGCTGATATCCATCACTATTACTCTTAGAGGAACTCCTATTTGTACTGCGGCTAAACCAATACCAGGAGCGTCATACATAGTATCAAGCATATCATTCATTAATAATTGGATATCTTTTGTTACTTCCTTCACTGGAGTTGATACCTGCTTTAAAAAAGGATCTGGAGCAGTAAGGATTTTCTTTATAGCCATAAAACTTAGATAGGCTAACTTAGTTACGAGGTCAAGATTGAATAGAAAAATGACTGAAAAACAGACACAACTATATTTTCTGGCGAGCGCTTAAGGCAGCTGCGATAGTGCCTTCATCCATATAATCTAGTTCTCCTCCTACTGGGACACCATGTCCTAAACGGCTTACAACTATATTTTTTTGAGACAAAGTATCTGCAACATAATGTGCGGTAGTTTGGCCATCTACAGTTGCACTAAGAGCTAATATTACCTCTTCCACTTCATCGCCGCTCACCCTATCGATTAACTTTTTTAAATTAAGATCCTCAGGACCTACACTATTTATCGCAGATAAATTACCCCCAAGAATATGATACATTCCATTAAACACTTCTGCTTTTTCTAGTGCCCATAAGTCAGCAATATTCTCCACTACACAAATTTGTTTTTTTGATCGTTTCTCATCATTACAAATACTACAAGGACTATGTAAATCGATATTTCCACAAACTTCACAAGTAATAACTTTTTCACTGGAAGATAGTAGTGCTTCTGCCAAAGGTATCATTAATTGTTCCTTTTTTTTTAAAAGATGTAAGGCTGCCCTACTTGCTGACTTTGGACCAAAGCCAGGCAACTTACTTATTAATAATATCAGTTTATCAATTTCTGGATTCGAGGATCGGGATCGCATTTTAAAAAGGCAATTTCATTCCTGGGGGAAGTTTTAATCCTCCAGTAACTGAACTCATTTCATCGGCTATCTTTTTTTGTATTTTTTCTTTAGCATCATTAAATGCTGCCATAATAAGATCTTCTAATATTTCTTTTTCATTTTTATCAATGACACTGTCATCGATATTAATTGAGGTTACATTATTCTTTCCATTAATTGTAACCTTTACAATTCCACCACCAGCAACACCTTCTGCCTCAAGTGTCTCAACTTTCTGTTGCGCATCTGCCATTTTCTGTTGCAGCTCTTGGGCTTGCTTGATCATATTGTTAAAATTGTTCATGCTACTATTCTTCTAAATTCTCCACTTTTGTGCCAGGGAAAAAGTCAACAATTTCCTTTAGTTTTGGATCCATTTCTTTGACTTCTTTAACTTTTATACTTTCTACGTTATTGGCCTGATTTTCAACCAAATTGTTTAAATTACCTATCAGCTGATCGGGTTTTGGAATATCATTTAAATAAATAATTCTAATAATCAGCATTTCGAGAGCAGAAATTGGAGAAAATGAGTCCGATACTTCACCTAGTCCTTTATTGAGCATTTGCCAAAACATTGAGAGCGTTGGTAAGTCAACATTATCTGCAATTTCATTAACTTCTTTATACTCCGCTTCAGTCAGTGAATTTTTTACGCCTTGATCAGCATTTATTTTTACCATGGATATGTCATGAATGGATGAAATTAAATCACGAACAATTACAGATGGATCAGCTCCATTATCATAAAAAGAATTAATCATTTCAATACACTTGATCGTTTCACCTGAAGTCAATAATTTTATAAAATCGATTATTTCTGTAGGATCTTTTAATCCTATCATTTCTTTTACTTTGCTTTCTGTTAACTCTTTATCAGAGAATGTAATTGATTGATCTAAAATTGATAATCCATCTCTAACTGAGCCGTCAGCTGCGCGTGCAATAATTTTTAATGAGCCCTGGTCAAATTGTACACCTTCCATATCGCAAATTTTCTTTAGGAAAGAAACTAAATCTTCAGGCTCAACTCGTTTAAGATCGTATCTTTGGCATCTCGATAAGATTGTTGTTGGAATCTTTCTCACCTCAGTCGTCGCAAAAATAAATTTTACATGCGGTGGTGGCTCTTCTAAGGTTTTAAGCAATCCATTAAAAGCTGCTGTAGATAACATATGAACTTCATCAATAATATAAACTTTATACTTGGAAGATACAGGTGAGTATTGGACGCCTTCAATCAATTCTCTTATGTCAGCAATACCCGTTCGTGACGCTGCATCCATTTCATATACATCAACACTTCTTGACTCAGTAATAGCAACACAATTTTCACAAATACCGCACGGCTCTTTTTCACCATTAGAGTCTGTATTCAAACAATTTAGTGATTTAGCAATAATCCTCGCTGTTGTTGTTTTCCCAACACCCCTCACCCCTGTAAGCAAGTAAGCATTAGCAACACGGTCTGTCTCAATTGCTTTTTGAATTGTTTGAGACATAAGAGTCTGACCAATAAGTTCACTAAACTTTAATGGTCGATATTTTAGAGGGATTGGTAAGTTTTTTTGCTCTGACATCTTTCAATATTAATACTGTGGGAGATTAAAGTAACCCAAATATCATCGTTGCGGCTGCTTCTTTTCAGACCTGACCGGATTGGCGAATAACTTGTCTACTCAATCTCCCAGAATATTGTAGCATACGATCATTAAATGTTGTTTATTAAATGAATAAAATCATGAGTAAAATTGTATTTGCAAATAATCCTCTGGACAGAATGTCTAGCATAAGAAGTGATGAAGAGTGGCAAAAAACCTCAATGAGCAGCTCTGATGCAAGATATATTATTTTTGATTCAGGCAAACCTCTCATTCAAGTAAGCAAAGAACCAGGTAGTAAATCCGAAATATATTTGTCTAAGTTCGACTCGGTTAAGAAACACGTTAAAGCGTGTCAAATTATCTTTCTCGGTGAAATGAAAAATATAAAGTATTATGCTATCGACATTACTAAGGAGCGTAGTCATTTTGATATTGAAATCTTCATTGGATGTAAATTTATCGATTTAAGATCTATAGCCCAAAGTTTATCACCTGAAGATACAGGAATTCTTGCCCAAGCTAAATCAATGGTTGAATGGAATGCTGTTAGTATTTTTTGTAGTCGGTGTGAAAATTCAAAGCTCAGAACAGTTGATGCAGGATCTAAAAAGGTTTGTGATAAATGTAAAACCGAATTATTTCCTCGCGTGGATCCTGTTGTTATCATGCTACCCATTTTTAATGAAAAATGTCTTTTAGGGCGTCAGAAAATTTTTCCTCCAAGAATGTACTCTGCCCTCGCGGGTTTTCTTGAACCAGGAGAAACTATTGAAGACGCAGTTGTAAGGGAAGTGAAAGAAGAAGTGGGACTTAATGTAAATAGTGTTGAATATAAGTTTACACAGCCATGGCCTTTTTCTTCTCAACTAATGATTGGCTGTTTTTCAAATGTGGATGATGACAAAACTAATCTCGATGAAGATGAGATTGAACATGCTGTGTGGTTATCACGTGAGGATATAAATCGAATTTTTGTTGGCAAAAGCCCAGATAGAATTTGGATACCCCCCGCTATGGCTGTAGCGCATCAACTTATTGTTGAATGGTTACACAATAAATAAACTATTGGTTCCTGTAAGAATGTTTTGGATAAACGCCAAGAACCTGAAGTTTTTCTGTGTAAAATGATAATTCATCAAGAGCTCCTTTAACAGAAGAATCATCAACATGGCCATCAAGGTCAATGTAAAACTGTGCTTTATTAAAATCACCATCGACTATAAAGCTCTCAAGCTTCGTTAGATTAACACCATTAGTCGCAAAGCCTCCAAGAGCTTTATATAATGCTGATGGCACACTTCGAACTTCAAAAATACAGCTTGTTAAATATGACAATGTTTCGTCTCTTTCCTGCTGTGCGCCTTTTGACATAATTAGAAATCGTGTCGTGTTATATTTCATATCTTGAATATTTGACTTTAAAATCTCTAATCCATAAATTTCTGCAGCTAAGTGGGAGGCAATTGCTGAATCCTCATTCGTACCTATTTCACTAATATGTTTTGCGGATCCAGCGGTATCAGCCATTACAATTGGGGTAAGATTTAATCTTTGAATTGCAGATTGACATTGACCAATAGCCATTGAGTGACTTCTTACAAATTTTATCTCATCAATGGTAGTTCCTTTTTTTGCGAGCAGCTGATGCTTGACTTCCTGAAAATGTTCAGCATAAATTTTGAGATCATAATCTCCTAATAAGTAATGAATATCAGCAACTCGACCAGCGACGGAGTTTTCAACAGGTATCATCGCTAAATCTGCTTTCTCTTCTCTTACACAATTTAAAGCTGCTTCAAATGTTCTGCAGGGAACACATTCATAATCCGTCATTGCTTCTTTACATGCTAAATGTGAGTAAGCACCTAGTTCTCCTTGGTAAGATATTTTTTTCATTGCTTTAAGATTTCTTTAATTTTCTCTAAATCCTCAGGAGTATCCACTCCCAAAGGCAAAAAGTCAATTAAACCAACTTTTATTTTCATGTCATTATCTAGGGCTCTTAATTGTTCAAGTTTTTCATTTTTTTCTCTTTCAGTTTGAGATAAAGAAACAAACTTTTTAAGAGAATCTCTTCTAAAAGAATAAATCCCTATGTGGTGATATAGTTTATTTTCATCATAATGATCATTATTCCTTATGAAGTCTAAAGCCATAGTAGAACTTTCATTTTCTTTAAAGTCACAAAAGGCTTTCACAACTTGGTTTTTTTTAATTTCTGACTTGTCCATAAAAACCGATGCTAATGTACCCATTTCAGAACCCTCTTCTTCAATTAAACTGAGCACAGCACTGAGAGCTTCTGAATTGATTGTGGGAAGATCACCTTGTAAGTTAATGATAAATGCAATTCTTTGATTAAGATCAAATTTATTTAAGGCCTCATTTATTCGATCAGTACCAGATGTATGTTTTGCTGATGTCATGCATGCATTGCCTCCCAAGCCTTCAACTAAGTTTTTAATATCTTCGCTATCCGTAGCAACAAGAACCTCACCAAGTTGAGATGAAACAGCTCTTTCCCAAACATGTTGGATCATTGGCTTACCGTGGATTTCAAGTAAAGGCTTGTTTGGAAGTCTGCTAGCTTGAAGTCTTGCAGGTATAATAATTGCTGTATTTTCTTGAGTAATCATAATGGTTTTATGCGACTAGAAGACGCATAATAACTTGAATAAATTAGAATAATGTTTAATTAATATCATATATTCTGCGAAAAAAACATTATGGATTCATTCGAAATTAACAAAATTGTTGCCTGTATTTTAGTGGTAGCACTTGTGTTTATTGGATTAGCTAACTTTAGTGAAATTCTCTATCATGTTGAAAAGCCAAAGGTTGCCGCTTATCAAGTTGAAGGGGTTGATGATACTGTAATCAATGCATCTGCATCTTCGACAGAAGTGGTAGCTCAAGCCCCCACGGAAGATCCAATACAGGTTCTCCTTGCTAGTGCTGACCTAGATAAAGGTAAAAAAGTTTTTAAGAAATGTTCACAGTGCCACGTTATGGAAAAAGGTGGTGCTAATAAAATTGGTCCAGCTTTGTGGGACATTGTAAATAAAGATATTGGTTCAAAGGATGATTATAAATATTCTAATGCTATGGCAAACTTTGAAGGTGATTGGACATATGAACAATTAAATAGTTATTTAATCAATCCAAAAAAATATATCCAAGGCACAAAGATGTCTTTTGTTGGTCTCAAAAAAGCTAAAGACCGAGCGAATGTTATTCTTTACTTAAGAAGTTTCAGCGATAATCCTGCTCCTATTGAATAAATCAATAGTTACTTAATATATTAATTGACTGCTGCAGGCTCTAAACCTTATTCTCATTAAGTATGACAAAGGAAAATGTTGGCTTATCAATTTATTTTGATAACAGAATGCTTCGCATTTTACTTTTGGGTGCTATTAGTGGCTTCCCGTGGGTAATAATTGGCAGTGCACTCTCACTTTGGTTAAAAGACTTTGAACTTTCAAGAAGCACTATTGGTTGGGCAGGATTAATTTTTGGAGTTTATGCCATTAACTTTCTATGGGCACCTTTAATTGATAGAATAAAAATACCCTTCCTAACAGATCAAATAGGTCATAGAAAATCTTGGATAATTTCTCTTCAATTTATAATCTTGTGCAGTCTTATATTTTGGAGTTTTCTCAATCCAATAAATAATCTTGAGATTATTATTTTTTTGGGTTTATTAATTGCAATTTCGTCAGCATCACAAGATATAACAATTGACGCTCTTAGAATTGAACAAATATCTGCAAATGAAAAAGCATCAATGGCTGCAGGTGCTTCTATTGCTGTGGTTGGATGGTGGACAGGATATAAAATTGGAGGAATGTTAACGTTATTTGTTGCTGATTATTTAGAAGTAATTGGATTTGCAAATTATTGGCAACTCACTTTTATATTTCTTTGCCTATTAATTCTTTTATTTAATGTTGGATTACTTTTTATTCCTGAAGATACCTCTAATGAAAGACAAAAAGCTCAAAATAAGGATCAAGAAAATTTTAAAGCTGCCGGATTTTCAGCATGGTTTATAAGTACAATTATAAGTCCATTGATAAGCTTCTTTCAGAAAAATGGTTTAACCATCAGCTTCTTAATTATCGGATTTATTTTCCTCTTTAAAATAGGCGAGGCTTTTCTTGGAAGAATGTCCATTATATTTTATGACGAGATGGGATTTTCAAAATCTGATATTGCAATTTATTCAAAAGGTCTTGGATGGATTACAACTATTACATTTACTCTATTGGGTGGGTGGTTTGCTATTAAATCTGGGGTTGTCAGGGCGTTATTTCTATCTGGGATAGCAATGGCTATAACAAACATTATGTTTAGTTTTATGGCATGGTCAGACAAATCTGAATTGTTATTTGCTACCGCTGTTCTTCTTGATGATCTTGCCGCTGCATTTGCAACTGTTGCCTTTGTTACGTTTATTTCGTTACTTGTGGACAGGACCTATACAGCAACGCAGTATGCACTTCTGGCTTCTCTAGGGACTGCAGGAAGAACGTTGATGGCATCTTCATCGGGTTCTCTCGTAGATTCGTTACAGGGTGATTGGGGAACATTCTTTATAATCACCGCCTTAATGGTAATCCCCTCATTAATACTTCTTTGGTTTATCAGAAATAAATTTAATTTCAGTTAGCCTAAAGTCTGCCCATTTTTCTAATTTTGCCATTCGTTTTAAATATTCTTTTTTTTGCAGAGCTTAATAACTCAATTGCAGTTTTCATATGATAAGCATTAGCGTGGATAATATATTTATTATCTACCATCATGGCTACATGACCCTTCCAAAAAATTAAATCACCTGCTTTAAGATTCTTTTCACTCAAAATCTCTTTAGTTATAAAAATTTCTTGCATGTCTGTATCTCTTGGAAAAATTTTATTATTAATTTGCACTAAATTTTGAACAAGTGCTGAACAATCAATACCCACAGAACTTCTTCCTCCCCATAAATATGGAGTATTTAGATACTGCTTTGCACATTTAACCATGTCAAACTCAATTTCGTTCATTGCAGACAAATCGCTTGTCGGACACCAACCTACTCCGTTGATTAGAGAAAACTTTCCTTTAGTTTTTTTTACTTCTAAAACCGAATTAAAACTTAAGTGAAATAGATCTTTGCTCTTAATATCAGGTTCCTTGTAAAGATATGTACGAAGAGACGTTACTTTATGAGTAGGTTTAAATAATTTTTTTGATAGATTTACCGAGGGCACATATCCCACATATTGATCCCTTGTTGATTGAACCCAAGACCAATCCTTAGATACTTCATAGGCGGTACATTCTTCTCCAAATAAAAGTTGAGTGCCTAATTTAGATTTTTTATTTGAATACAATGGTGCAAACGAAGAGGCCACTGTATATTTTTTACCTTTAGAGTATTTTGCTCTCTTAACGATATATTTATAAGCTGAAGCAGCTAAATTACTCTTGATGGGAGTTATTCGTGGTTCAAACTTCACTTTTATTTAAAGCGCAAAACCAAGATATAAAAAAACAATGGTCATTACGGCAATACCTCCAAAAATCATTGTAGCTCTAATCACAACATCCAATTCCCTAGCAGCAAACATATGATAGATAAGGGGGCCAACTAAAGGTACAAATATCAATACCAATGTCCAAATTAGTTTAGACGGAGTACTTCTGTATTTTCCAATATGTAAGTCAAATAAAGCTGTTGCTGTCCAAGTTGCATACAAAAAGATAGGAAGATAATATCCATAAAAATTAAAAAAGAGCGATAAGAATGGAACATCCTCTAATGGAAAAAAAGTAACTCCAGGCATTTATTTTTATCTCCTAATTGCAGGTTAAACAATTAGGGAATTAGTTCAAATAGTTTCTGGCCTCTTGAGGCAGCTCTATTTCCTCCAAAACATCTTCATATTGACTAAATACCTCAACTGCGGGCCTAACTGAACTCCATATTTTTGTAATAGGTAAAGTAGTTTTATCGAAACCAAGACTTATTAATTCTTCCATAATAGGCATGTTGGGTTGATTAGCAGGCGCTTCAAACTTACGCCAGTCACCTTGATCATAGTTTCCATCACTCGTCTGAATTACGCGCGCCAAAGATGACCACATACCTGATAAATCTGCACTTAAGGGATAGAAGGAAGAGTCGCAATTATTGAGTGTTTGTAAGCCTGGCGGAATTGATGTGTTGAAGTAGTTGTTTTCAAAACAGTTTCCTAAATTAGACAAGCCACTGGATGCAATATCAGCTCTTTTAGAATTTATGATCAAATTACTTTCAACCCGATTCCCATGAGCAGGCCAGTAATTCACATCTGCTGTAGCAGTTATAATAACACCGTAGAGATTATGATTAGCAATAACATTATTTTTAATAATATTGTTATTTCCTCCTGCAATGACAACTCCATTTCCGAGTGATAAGTTAGTTGCCTGAGTAGCGGGGGCGTCTATATTGTTATTGTTTTCAATAAGATTCCCAATAATAAAAGTTTCTCTTTCAGGAGGAAGAAGTTCCGAGTCTAAAGTGTTCGGTGCTAATCCACCTTTATTATTTCGAAAAACTGAGCTTATAATATAAAGAGAGCCACCCGAGTTTGTGCCTGAATAACCAAGTCCATTATTTTCAGATATTACGTCATTAACGATTGCGTCACATGGATAACATTGGCCAATATAAAAACCTGCATCTGGTGAACCAGAGGCATAAGAATGATCTAAAACTCCATCGACAGCATCAAATGCATATACACCATAATCACCATTATTATATGCTGTTAAATAAGAGCCTCTGTAACCTTTAACTGTTGCCCAATAAAAACCATTCAACAATGCATTTCTTGCAGTTATATTTTCTATGACTACGCCATCAACACCTGCAACTAAAATACCGTTACCTCTTTCAAACTCCCCATCAATGATTGTTGTATTTCTATCCCAACCCCTTATCGTGATTGAGGGAACATTTACAACAACCTCCTCGTAGTAAATACCAGGCTTAATCAAAACAAGATCACCTGGGTTTGAAGCGTTAACAGCGTCTTGAATTGTTTCATATCGATCGGGTACATGCCTTACAATTCCAGTGAACCTTGTAACCACATCTTTCTTTGAGAAGTTTGTATAATCTTCATAATTTATATCACCCACAACAACAGAGCCAACCATGCCCCATTTTCCATCAGGGGAGGCATGAAATGAACACAAATATTTATATAGTCCTTCATTTTCGTAATTAATATCTAGATAGTCACCCTTTGGAATTTCTGCTAGGGAGCCCCAACTTTCATCGACAGCAATAACATTATGGGGGTTGTTGCCCCAATTGTTAAATCTTACTTTGCCACCTGGATTTATTCTTACAACTGGTGGGGAATAAGAATTATCTATAACTCTTACTCCGGTAAAAGCAGCGGACTGATCTGGGCCGCTATCACATGATGTAAAAAAAATAAATGACGATAAAAAGAAAAATATAACTATGAAACTCTTTTTAATATTTAACATTAAACCTAAAAGCCTACTAGAAATTTTCTCGCAAGACCAATAATCGGTGCAAGAAAACCAAGGTTACCTCTTGTCAGCATAAATACAACTGCAATTATAATCGCTGAAAAAATAATTATTTTTATAACTCGAGATAACTTTCCAGGCTCAGTATTAACTAATGCACGTATAATAAAGTATAATGTGGCTGCTCCTAAGACGAAAAAAACTAATATTTTAATCATGACAAATTTTAATAGGAAAGCCTAATTTGTCTTCGAAAATAAATCAACTTGTTATAAGTTATTTTCTAACTCATAGAGTGTAATAGCCTCTGCAAGCTCATTCTTTTCATCACAATTAAAAACGCACAAATCTGTCAATTTAGCAAGATTTTCAATCGCATTTTCGTATCTATTGGTTTGCAAAAATAATTCGCCTTGATATGCAAGAATCCCTTCATGTTGAGGGTCAATTTCTAGTCCAGTATTATAATATATTTCAGCATCATCAAATTTACCTAACTTTCTGCTTGCAAACCCAATCATGTTCCACCCACTAGCGTTTTGTGGATTTTCGTAAACATAAACCTCTAAGTCTTTTAAAGCTCCTTCAAGGTTGTCTTTTTTTTCGATTTCAAAAGTGATTCTTCTTAATTCCTTATCATAGCCAGTTGCCTTTTTGTATAATCCACTTCCACCCATTCCATCATTGCCTGTACCGCCACTTCCGCCACTTCCGCCACTTCCGCCACTTCCGCCACTTCCGCCACTTCCGCCATCTCCGCCTTTATTACCAGCAGCATATAATGGCATAGCAAGAGTTAAGCTTAAAATTATTGTTATAAATAAATTTTTCATATTTTCCTGATTTAATTCTAATGTTATATATTTCAATAGTAATTTTATGAATGAAATAGACATATACTTATACGGCGTCCCAATTGTACTCGCACTTATTACTGCTGAAGTTATTTATTCAGCCATTAATAATCTCGGATACTATAAATTGAAAGACTCTCTTGCTGGATTTGGCCTTTTATTTGGCAACATCTCAATCTCACTTTTAACAAAAAGTTCAATTTTCTTTTTTTCACTATTTATTTATCAATTCAAATTAATCACAATTAATGAGATCCTTCCAGCTTGGTTAGTATGGCCTCTTACATTCATAGTCATCGATTTTATCTATTATTGGTATCACCGATGCTCGCACAGAATTAGATTTTTGTGGGCTGTTCATATGAACCACCACTCAAGTATGGAAATGAATTTCACTGTAGCTTTGAGACAGCCGTGGTTCAGCCCTTTAACAAAAGTTCCTTTTTTTGCTATAATGCCTTTAATTGGCTTCGATCCAGTTATAACTGCTATTGCGGGTGCAGTGTCTACACTATATGGATTGTTAACTCATACTAATTGGGTGAATAAACTTAGTTTTCTTGAATATATACTCATTACTCCTTCACATCACCGTGTGCATCATGGCAGTAATGAAAATTATATCGACAAAAATTACGGTAATCTTTTGATTATATGGGATAAAATATTTGGTACCTATGCGGCGGAAAAAGAAGAGGTAAATTTCGGTATTCGAGAAAATGTTAACACATTTAATCCTATAAAAATTACCTTTATGAACTGGTATTTAATGTATAAAGATTTTAAGAAATCTAGAGGTTATAAGAATAAACTATTATCTTTCTTTGGAGCACCTGAGTGGAAACTGTAAGATCAGTTACTCACTCTGGATATTTTCTCAAATAATTTATATATTTCACAAGCTCTTCCTTCTTATTATCAGGAACATCTTTGTAAGACATTCCAAAATGATTTTTGACCATCAGGGCTACGTGAGCATATGGGTTTCTCCCTTTTGGATGATTTGGGTGTGGCGGAAGTCTTCCTTTTATGGAGTCACCAGTTTCTTGGATAAGCTTCCAAATTACAGAAGAATTATCTTTATTCATAATCAGCAATAATTACTGCATGTAAAAAATCATACATTTTTTGTTAGTAGTCAATATTCTAATATAAGTCGCCAATGTGGCAACTAATTATAGTTAATTATTATCAATAAAAAATAATATGATTATTATTGAAATCTAAAAAAAAATGAAATCAGAGCAAATATTTAACGGAGTTAAGCAGCAGATCAAAGTATTTGACTCAGCGGGTGACAAAAAGATTTTTGTTAGATTGAGCCATTTTAGACGTTCTGTTTATGGTATCAGAATTTGTTTTGAGATAATGAAATTCCATTTCGATGAAGATATAAATAAAATTGAATGTACTAAAGAATATCTAACAAAAAATATGGCAGATTTAGCATCGCGGGCGACTATCATAAATTTTATAAATGACGAGATAAGTAAAGGATCACTGACTACTCAGGTCAGCACAAAGGATAAAAGAGTAAAAATCATCCAGCCTTCAAGTGAATTAATAGACGAATTCACTATGTGGCTAGATATGATTTATAAAGCTGCTTAAATTTATTCTGAGATCTGCAAATTCACTGCAGATACTTTTCCATTTTTTTCTTCAGCTTCGTAGCTTATTTTTTGGCCTTCATCCAATCTATTGATACCCGCTGCTTGAACAGCAGTGATATGAACAAAAATGTCTTTATCGCCTTCATCAGGTGCAACAAAACCATAACCTTTTTTTGGATTAAACCATTTAACAGTTCCAGTAGCCATATTATTCTTATTCCTTTTTTTAAATTTAGACTTCGTTCAAGTCCAATTAGGAACAAGCACTCAATCTTTAAATCGATCTTATAGTGATATCTAATAAAAAAGCAAATTTTATTTACTTGCGATATTGTAACAATTTATAGCAATTTTTGTCTATGTTCCGCAGAAAGTTTTATAAGGCTCAGCTTGAATTTGAGGAGTTTTCCAATATTTTTCATCAATGTCTAATTGCTCGTATGGCTTTGACAAAACTACAAGTAGTTCATTAAATTTAGAAAATTTGCCTTCTATTTCAGCTTCAGCTAAAGCTTCTTCAACTAAATAATTTCTAGGAATTAAAAAGGGATTAGTTTTTTTCATAATATTTAGATGATCACAATTATTAACCCTTTCTTCCCAATTTTTTTTCCACACTAGAAATTCAGTATCTTCAAACTCCTCATCATTTGCATTATTGGTGTCCATCAAGTTGCAAAAAGTATTTGTGAAGTCTGGTTTTTTTGATTGCATCCATGTCAGCAAATCCTTAATTAAAACTTCATCCTCTCTACTTCTATCAGTTATTCCAAGTTTTGATCTCATCATGATTTGCCATTTTTCGTTAAATATTTCACTGAAAGAGTCGATTGTTTTCTGCGCAATTTCTACTGATTTTGTCTCATCCTTATCGATTAAAGGAAGCAAGCTTTCAGCAAGTCTAATTAAATTCCAATGAATAGTCGCAGGTTGATTTCCATAGGCGTACCTTCCTTGAAAATCGATAGAACTAAACACTGCTTTATGATCGTACTGATCCATAAAGGCGCATGGACCGTAGTCAATAGATTCTCCACAAATGGTTGAATTATCAGTATTCATAACACCATGAATAAATCCAACCCGCATCCAGTTTACTATTAGATCAATTTGTTTTGCCATCACTATCTTTATAAATTTAATTACTTTATTTGGACTATCTAAAATTTCTGGGAAGTGCCTTTTGATACAGTAGTCAAGTAACTTTGACATAGCATCGATGTCTTTGTGCGCTGCTAAGAATTGAAATGTGCCAAACCTAATATGACTAGCTGCAACTCTTGTTAAGATTGCTCCTTTCAAAGGAGTCTCTCTGAAAACTTTCTCTCCTGTTTCAACAACAGCAAGGCTTCTTGTGGTAGGAATATTTAAATAGAACATGGCTTCACTAATTAAATATTCACGAAGCATAGGGCCAAGAGCCGCTCTTCCATCACCTCCCCTTGAGTATGGTGTTCTCCCAGACCCTTTAAACTGAATGTCATAAATTTCACCTTTAGGAGTGCTTTGCTCTCCTATGGTTAGAGCTCTTCCATCACCAAGAATTGTGAAATTTCCAAATTGATGACCGGCGTATGCTTGTGCGAAAGGACTGATTCCACTGGGCATTATATTGCCAGATAAAAAATTAGAGAGGTCCTCACTAGAAAGTTTCGACAAATCAATTCCTAATTCAGTAGATAATGCTTCATTGAGAACTACAGTTTTGGGGTCTTTAACACTTATAGGCATTAGTTTAGAGAAAAGAATCTCAGGTAATTGGGTATATGTTGCCTTGAGATTTAATCCAATATTTGAAAATGACTCATTATGATTTATCATTATTTTATATTTAAATTAATTTCCTAATTATTGATATCTAAAATGTTAATCCAAAAAGAACTCGAAATAACTATTGATGGCAAAGGGCTTTATAATATCACTGAAATAATAAACCAGGCTATTGCAAAACACAGAATCGCAAAAGGTTTGTGTACATTATTTATTAAGCACACTTCAGCATCACTTATTGTTCAAGAGAATGCCGATCCAAATGTTCTAAAAGACATATTAGACTTTTTTGATCGTATAGTCCCTGAATCAGAAAATTATGCGCATAAGGAAGAGGGACCTGACGATATGCCAGCCCATATCAAGTCAGCTTTAACAAATACAAGCATCAATATACCTATTAAAGAGAAAAAGCTTGATTTGGGAACATGGCAAGGCGTTTTTATTTTTGAACATCGTAATAAAAACAATGATCCTGGTATAAGAAGAATAATTAGTATGACAATTGTAGCTTAAATTTAATGAGGCATTCTAAACTTATCGTGACAAGTCTTACAACTTGACCAGATTAGTTTCTTTTGGGCATCCTTTAACTCATCTCCAGTTAGTTTTGATGCAAGGACTGTAAACTCTTTAACTTTATTTGAAGTCTCTATCATTAGAGTATTAAACTCTTCTTTTTGTAGCCATATCGTTGGCAAAGCCTCTGTATCGTAGCCTGTTTTGGTGTTATCTGGAAATAAATCTAAGAGCTTGTCATAATTTGAGCTCATCATTTCTGATAGCTCAATCACTTTCTCATTATTCCCTTTAGTAATTTCAGCACTCATTCTCTTAGCATGACTATAATTCTGCTTAAATAGTGACTTTCTCTCTTTAATAATATTTCCATGATCGTCTGCAAAAGCAATTACAATTAATAGTAATATCGATAGAATTGAGGAGATTAGAAATTGAAAAAAATTAATCATGTACTTAATTATATAATATGAAAATTACAAATGACACTAATTCTTATGGATTTCTTGCGCGTCTTTTCCACTGGATTACTTTTGTAATATTATTGTTCCAACTCCCTTTAGGAATATATTTAGATAATCTTGAATTTTCTGAATTTAAACTCTCTATTGAGAATGTTCATATAATCATTGGTATGACCATTTTTTACATAACACTATTAAGATTGATATGGAAATCAATTAATACAAAGCCCATTGATAATATATCAATGAGCAAAATTCAGATTATTGCCTCTCGAGTTGTGCATGGTCTTTTCTATATGACTTTATTAGTCATCACTATAAGTGGCATAAGTAAACTTTTAATGTCTGGTGAGGAAGTCAATTTTATCATTATGAAAGTATCAATAGATTACTACAACTTTGATCTCGCTGATAATTTTTATACAATTCACGCGTTGTCAGCTTATTTTCTTTTAATTCTTTTCTCTATTCATTTGAGTGCCGTCATATATCATCATGCTTTTCAGAAGGATAAGATATTGAGAAAAATGCTATAGAGTTAAACATGGAAAACAAAAAAAACTTTGCTGAATTTATTGAACGGCTACATAAGACAACTGATGATTTTCGAGAAAAAGCAAAAAATAAACGACATAAACTAAATTTAAGAACTGCAAGAGAAAATCTTTATGATCTTGTTGATAAAGACAGCTTTCTTGAGTATGGAGCATTTGCTGTAGCGGCTCAAAAAAGTCGTAAAAGCCAAGAAGAACTTTTAATGGAAACTTCTGGTGATGGCGTTATCACTGGGTTCTGTAAAATTAATAGTAAAATAATAAATAATGAGTCAACTGATGCCGTTGCTATTGTATACGATTATTCAGTCTTAGCGGGAACACAAGGTTATTTTCATCACATGAAGCTTGATCGGATTTGCGAGAAAGCAAAAAAATATAAACTACCAATTATTATATTTACTGAAGGTGGAGGCGGTAGACCAGGCGATACAGACATTACTACAAGCATTGCCGGATTGCATGTCCCTACTTTTGCTTTATGGGGAGGTCTCACTGGAAGGTGCTTAAGAATTGCCATAAATAATGGTTTCTGTTTTGCTGGCAATGCTGCTCTGTTTGGGTGTGCAGATATTAGAATAGCTACTAAAAATTCATGGATTGGTATGGCAGGCCCTGCAATGATTGAGGGAGGGGGTCTTGGGTCCTATAGTCCAAAAGAAATAGGTCCATCAGAAGTAAATGAAAAAAATGGCGTCATTGATTTGGTGGCAAAAGATGAAGCTGAAGCAACATATTTTGCAAAGAAAATACTTTCATACTTTCAAGGTGATTTAGTTGATTGGAAAGTTGAAGATCAGGCTCAATTAAAGGACATCATGCCCAAGAATAGAAAGTGGTCTTATCCAATCAGAAATATTATTAATATCATTTCTGATAAAAATACCTTTATGGAACTCAAACAGATGCATGGGAAGAGTATCGTAACAGGACTCATACGCATTGAAGGAAAATCATTTGGCTTGATGGCGAGCGACAGTCAACACTTAGGTGGGGCAATCGATTCAGAGTCAGCTGATAAAGCTGCAAATTTTATTGAGCTTTGCAATCTTCAAAATCTTCCAATCATTTCTCTAGTCGATACACCTGGTTTTATGGTTGGACCCGATAGTGAAGAAGAAGGGGCAGTTAGAAGAATGTCTGCTCTTTTTAAAGTAGGTTCGCAAATAAAAATACCTTTGATCACAATTTTTTTAAGAAAAGGTTATGGACTGGGCGCACAAGCATTAGCTGGAGGAAGCTTTCATGAACCAGTATACTCAGCTGCATGGCCTACTGGAGAATTTGGAGCGATGGGATTAGAAGGTGCCATCAAGCTTGGGTTTAAAAAAGAACTTGATGAAATAAAAGATGAAATAAAAAGAGAAGAACTTTTTAATAAGTTAGTTGACCAATTGTATGAAAAAGGGAAAGCAATTGAAGCTGCAGCTCACCTTGAAATTGATGCAGTGATTGATCCTGTAGAAACTAGAAGTGTAATATTAAAAGCAGTGAGATAAATTTTATGGAGAAGAATTTTAAGCTAGATGATCCAGACTATTACAGCATGAGATTTGGATTAATCGTACTGCAAAGTGATGAGACAATTGAGCAAGAGATAAGAAGTACGCTTGATGAGAGTGTTGCCATTTATCACTCAAGGATTCCCTGTAACCAATCTGTAAATAATGAAAATCTTGCAAAAATGGAAGATGATTTGCCAATTGCTGTGAACCTACTCCCAAAAATTGACTTTAACAGTATTGGATATGCATGTACCTCGGGTGCAACAGTAATTGGCTCTGAAAAAATAAATAAATTAATTAAAGGGCAGCATAAAAATGCTTTTATAACAGATCCAATAAGAGCCGTTAAGGAAGCGCTTAATAGCTTTGGATGCAAGAATATTGCATTTGTTTCACCTTATGAACAATCTGTAACTCAAAAACTCAAACAAAATCTTCAGAGCGATAATTTTAATATATCAAACGAGAAGTCATTTGATGAGTCAGATGACACAGTAGTAGCAAGAATATCTGAAAGAGAAAGTTTGAAGGCAATATTAGAAATTGGAAAAAATGATTGTGATGCAGTATTTATTTCATGCACAAATTTGAAAACATTTAAAATAATAGATGAAGCAGAAAGGCTACTGAATAAACCTGTTGTATCTTCAAACCAGGCAATGATATGGCATATGTTTCGTGGTTCTGGAAATGACTCAACAAAAGGACCTGGGATGCTTTTTAAACAGAGTCTAACTAATAGCTAACCAAATTCCAACGCCTACCATTAGTAAACCAGCTAAACGATTTATTGATTGAATATTTTTTTGTTTCTTCAAGATAATACCAAGCATCTGTCCGCCAGTTGCGTAAATCATCAAAGATATGAATTCGATTATTAAAATAATGACGACCAATGCTGACATTTGAGGCATAAGGGCTAAGTCATAATTGATAAATGCGGGTACCATAGCAATAAAAAAAGCCCATCCTTTAGGGTTTGCAACTGCAGTAATAAAGCCCTGGCTTGCTAGCTTTAAAAAATTAATTTCAAAGGATTGTGTTCCATCTAAGTTTAATGCTAATGATCCTCTTGAATTGAACATTTGATAGCCAACAAACATCAAATAAATTCCGCCCCCGTATTTAAAAAAAAGAAATGTCATTGGATATGATGAAATAATTGCTCCTCCACCAATAACTGCACTTCCAGCAACAATTAAAACGCCTAAAAGTTCCCCTACCATCATCTTCATCGTATTTTTAAGGCCAATGGTAATTCCCATAGTTAAAGCAAGAGTCATGCAAAGACCTGGGGTTATAGAAATAACAAAAAACAAAGGAATAAAAAAATAAAGAAGGGTAAAGTCTAAAAACATATGAAATTTGTATTCGATTTTTAGATACAAAGCACAAAAAAAAACGGGGCGCTACAAATACCCCGAAAGGTCTCTATATCGCCCCGAAATTCCGGACTAACTCTGAACAAACTCCCCGAAAGGCTTTCGATCATTGTTGTTCCGATAAATAAATAATATGATTTTTAAAAAAAATTTTAAATCAAAAAAAAATTATTTGCCTTTCTTAACTTGTGGATAAGTGGAAAACTTTTTTTGTAATAGAATCAATAAAATAATAAATAAATTTAATCTATACTTAGGCAATTTTTCTTTTGATTGGTTTTTCAGTAATTGGAAAATGCATTAATGCAGATACAAAACCAAGAATTACACATACCCACCACATGATATCGTATGAACCATAAAAATCATAAAAACGGCCTCCAAACCAAGAGCCCATAAATGACCCAACTTGATGTGAAAGGAATGTAAAGCCATATAACATAGACATATATTTAGTCCCAAAAATTACAGAAATAATTCCGCTAGTAAGAGGAACAGTTGATAGCCAAAGGATGCCTAACAATGCAGCAAAAATTAGTACTGTGATCTCAGTTTTAGGAAGAAAAATGAATACCAAAAATAAAAATGCGCGGAGTGTGTATAAAATAACCAAAAGATTTTTTTTAGAGTTTTGATCACCTAAATGACCAAAATATAATGTCCCAAAAACATTAAATAAACCAATCAAAGCGAGCGACCAAGAACCGATCCATAAGGGCAAAGAGAGATCAGTTAAATAAGCTGGCAAATGGGTTGCTACAAATGAAACATGAAAGCCACATACAAAAAAACCAACTGTTAACAATACATAGCTTTTATTTACAAAAGCTTCATTGAGTACAGATGCTAATGATTGAGCAGCTTGATCATCCTTTCCTGAATTAAAAGAGGACTTTGTTAGAGTTAGTGCAAACAAAATCATGATAAGGGATATAAAACACAGATATATAATTGACTTTTGCCAATCAGTTGCTTCGATCATAAATCCTGATAGTGGGACTATTAAGAATTGCCCTAAGGAACCTGCAGCCATCACAATACCCAATGATAACGTTTGGTATTTTCCTGTAACCGCTTTTCCTACAGCTCCAAGAATTACTGCTGTTCCACAACCAGCACAACCAAAGCCAAAAATTACTTGTGAAACTATGAGGAGGCCTGATCCTTCTACAAGTGACATCATATAAAGACCAATTAAGAAAAAGATTGCTCCATAAAGACCAGCAATAGATGAACCATATTTATCTGCAATGGCTCCAAAAATTGGGGATCCAATTCCAATCATAAGGAATTGAATTGCAATGGCGAAACCAAACACTTCTCTTCCAGTTTGTATATGGTCTGAAATAGGAATTAAATATAATCCAGATGAGTGTCTTATTCCAAAAGATACCAATAAAAGAACGCATCCACCTACTATCACTAAAAGGGAAGAAGAGTGTCTAAAAAATTTCATTACATATATTTTATATACAAATAATTTTTACTTGCTACACTAATTACTTATGGCATTTACTATTGTATATCTGATAGTCCTTACACTGCTTCTTAGCTTATTTGTTAGAAAGCAGATTAAAGGTATAGAAAGTACAAAAAAGTTTGATGAAAAAGCAATGCTCGTTCTATGGCTCATTCTTGGAATGGTAGGGCTTATTACAGGCGGTTTATAAAACATTATCAATATTAAATATTTTATTTTATTTTTTAAAAAATAACTTTGTCCAATGTTAAATACAATCGTTATTGGAGTAATATTTATATTGATTTTGGTTATTTATTTATCCTTTTTAAATATATTGAGAATTAAATCAAAAGTTGAAGATCTGAACACAAAATTAGATTACATCGAAAATAAATTAGACAAATAAATCAAACAAAATGGCGGAAAGGATGGGATTCGAACCCACGATACGGTCACCCGCATACACGCTTTCCAAGCGTGCGCCTTCAACCACTCGGCCACCTTTCCTTATTCAACCTTCAATGCAGCTATAAACGCTTCTTGAGGAATATCAACTTTGCCGTAAGTTCTAAGTCTTTGCTTACCTCTTTTTTGTTTTTCTAATAGTTTTCTTTTTCTATCTGTAGCTCCCCCACCATGAATTCTATCAATAACGTTTTTTCTATATCCACGTACTGTTTCTCGAGCAATTATTTTGCCACCTATGGCAGCTTGAATGGGTATATGAAACTGATGTCTTGGAATTAATTCCTTGAGTTTTTCACATACGGCTCTACCTTTCTTTTCAGAAAAGTTTCGGTGAACAATTATTGATAAAGCGTCAACAGGCTCATCATTAACTAGAATGCTTAAACGAACAAGATCACTTTCCATATACTGGTCAATTTCATAATCGAAACTTGCATATCCGCTTGATATTGATTTTAGTTTGTCATAAAAATCAAAAACAATTTCATTAAGTGGCAGCTTATAAGTAAGTATAACTCTTGATCCTGAATACGTCAGTTCGTTTTGAATACCTCTTTTGTCCTCACATAGTGAAATGATGCTACCTAAATATTCATCTGGACATATTATTGTTGCTTTAATCCAAGGCTCAGAAATTGATTTGATTTTCATTATCTCAGGCATGTCCGCTGGATTATGAAGCTCAATCTTACTCGCATCAGTAAGTACTATGTCATAAATCACACTCGGAGCTGTTGTGATTAAATCTAAATCAAATTCTCTGTCCAATCGTTCAACAATAATCTCAAGGTGAAGTAACCCTAAGAAACCACACCTAAAGCCCATACCTAATGCAGCTGAGGTTTCTTGCTCATAATGAAAACTTGAATCATTTAGCTTTAATTTTGCAAGAGCATCTTTTAAGAATTTAAAATCTGCTGCATTAGTTGGAAAAAGACCACAAAATACTACAGGTTGACTGGGTTTAAAACCGGGTAATGGCTGTGTTTTTTTATCATTTGATAAAATGATAGTATCTCCTACTTTGGTTTGAGAAACCTCTTTAATTGCAGCAGTAATAAATCCGAGTTCACCTGTCTTGATCTCCTCATTGATAATCATTTTAGGAGTAAAGCATCCAATTCTTTCAATTAAATGCTTGGTATTAGTTTGATGGAACCTGACTTCCATACCTTTTTTCAATGTGCCATTAATAACTCTTACTAAAACTACAACACCTAAGTAAGCGTCATACCAACTGTCAACAAGCAATGCTTTTAAAGATTCCGTTGTATTCCCAACAGGAGCTGGGAGATCATTTACAATAGTTTCAAGTACCTCTTCTATGCCTATTCCAGATTTTGCAGAAATTTCTAATACATTACTTGTATCGATTCCAAGAATATCGTCAATTTGTCCTTTTACTCTCTCAGGATCTGCTGCAGGTAAATCAATCTTATTCAAGACAGGAATAATAACATGCTCATTCTCAACGGCTTGGTATAAATTTGCAAGTGTTTGAGCTTCTACGCCTTGACTTGCGTCAACAACAAGAAGTGAGCCTTCACAAGCTGAGAGTGAGCGGTTAACTTCATAGCTGAAATCAACATGGCCCGGGGTATCTATGATATTTAATGTATAGGTTTCACCATCCTTCGCCTTATACTTTAATTGAACTGTTTGTGCTTTAATAGTAATCCCTCTTTCTCGTTCAATATCCATTGAATCAAGTACTTGGGACTTCATCTCTCGTTCTGAAAGACCGCCACAAAATTGTATTAATCTATCTGCAAGTGTAGATTTACCATGATCAATGTGAGCAATAATTGAGAAGTTTCTGATATTTTTGGTTCCAGTCATAGAATATAAATTTTAGGATCGAACAGTTCCAGAAGTAGATTTTTCAATAGCTTCAACAATTTTTGAACTCAAGCTATTAATATCATTTTCATCTAATGTTTTTTCATCAGATTGTAAAATAACTTTGATTGCCATTGATTTTTTATCATTTCCCAAACTTTTGTCCTCAAATAAGTCAAATATTTCTGCGCTCTTTATTATTTTTGTATCAACATTTAATGCAGCTTTAATTAAATCACTACTTTTAACATCCTTATCAAGTATAAACGCAAAATCTCTCGTTGTACTTTGAAAATCACTTAGAATTAGTTGTGGTTTGTTCGTGGTCTTCTTTTCAGTCAAGGGAACATTATCGATCATTAACTCAAATAAGTTTACTCTTGTTTTTATTTTAAATTTATTTGCAATTCTTGGATGTAATTCGCCAAAGTAACCAATCTCTATTTTCTTGTTTAGGATAATCTTACCTGAGCGTCCTGGATGATACCATGAAGGGGCTTCATCAGAGATTGAAATTTTCTTATTTCCTGGTACTAAATGATTTATAACGTTTAACAGATCATTTTTAACATCAAAAATATCAAATTCTTTTTTTTCATTTCTCCAAGTCTTACTATTTCTTAAGCCATATTTCATACCGCATATTGAATTTATTTGATCTTCAGGAGTGGTTGAACTGAACTGACTGCCAGCTTCAAAAATAGACAGAGAGTCAATTCCACGTGCTATATTTTTTTTTATTGATCCTAGCAGGTTTGGAATAAGACTGGGTCTTAATATATCTAATTCTTCTGAAATGGGATTGATTATTTTTAATTTTTCAACTTCACCAAAAAAATTACTTTTCTTGGAATCTGAAAAAGAGAATGTAATAAATTCATTATATCCCTCTGATGCTATGAAATGCTTTGCCTTTGAGATTGTTTTTTGGGAACTATTAAGAATATGTTTGTTGACCTTACTAATCGCTCTAATATTTGACGTGGGAATATTTTCGTATCCTTTAATACGAATAATTTCCTCACTTATATCTGCTTCTCCATGAATATCCTGCCGCCATGATGGAATTGTGCAATGAATACTCTCACCATTTTTCTTTGCTCCAAAACCTAAAGAATTCAGAATTAAAATAATTTCATCATTGGTGATGTCTAATCCCAATCTTTTAACTATATTTTTACAAGAAATATCAATTGTATTCAGACTGTCAGATATTTTTCCAGATAATACAATTTCACTGCATTCACCTCCGCATATTTCAAGTATTAGTTGAGTAGCATAGTGAATCCCCTCTAAAGTTGACCTTGGATCAATTCCTCTTTCGAATCTATATCTTGCATCGCTCAATATAGATAAGTCTCTCCCAGTTCTTGCTGTATTTACGTTGTCAAAAATTGCAGACTCTAAAAGCACATTAATAGTATCCAAATTACACCCCGTACTTTCACCTCCCATAATGCCTCCCAAACCTAAAACTTTTTCTTCATCTGAAATTGTGCACATACCATTTTTTAAATTATAGGTATTTTCATCTAAAGCTTTAAAGCTTTCACCGTCTTGAGCTGAGCGAACTATAATTTTTCCTTTTACTTTATCAGCATCGTAGACATGCAATGGTCTATTTTGGTCAAACATCACATAATTTGTTATATCGACTAAAGCTGAGATGGGCCTTAAGCCAATTGACTTTAATTTTTTCTGCAGCCAGTCAGGACTTGCTACATTTTTTACATTTTTTATATAGCTTCCTGCAAATGCTGGGCACATATCATAATCTTGTATTTCAATTTTAATTGGGGATACAAACGAGCCTTTTTCTTCCTTAAACTCTCGGTTCTTTAACTTCCCGACACCTGCTGCAGCTAAATCTCGTGCAACACCAAGAACACCCAAACAGTCTTGACGGTTGGGAGTAATACCTATTTCAATTAAAATATCATTCATTCCGGACGAGTCTGCAAATGAGCTGCCAACCTCTGCATCTTCCTCTAAACTAATAATGCCGTCGTGCTCATTTGAAATTCCAAGTTCATACTCTGAACACATCATTCCATAAGATTCAGCGCCACGAATCTTGGCCGCTTTTATTTTCATCTGATTTACTGGAATGATAGATCCAACAGGTGCATAAACAACTTTCATGCCTTTTGTTACGTTGGGAGCTCCACATACTACATCAACTTTTTCTCTACCGATATCTACTTTGCATAATTTTAGTTTATCTGCATTAGGGTGTTTTTCTTCTTCCAGAACCTGTCCAACTATAAAGTCTTTATAGGCTAGACCTGTATCTTGAGCACTCTCTACCTCTAATCCAATTGCAGTTAATTTATCGACTACTTCATTATATTGGTGCTTTGTTTCTAGATGCTCTTTTAGCCATGAGTAAGTGAATTTCATTAGCTTAAGTCCCTGATGAGAGAGGGAAAGTTCAAAGGAGAAAAGCCATAATGCTTATTCCATCTTAAATCACATTCAAAAAAAGTTCTTAAATCACTTATACCATACTTAAGCATCGCAAGACGTTCAATGCCCATTCCAAAGGCGTATCCTTGAAAACTATTTGGATCAATATTTACATTTTGTAAAACTTTTGGGTGCACCATTCCACAGCCTAATATTTCTAGCCAGTCGTCACCTTCGCCAATAATTAATTGATTGCCTTTTTTTGTGTAGCCAATATCAACTTCTGCTGAAGGCTCTGTAAATGGGAAATGACTTGGTCGGAATCTCATTTTAAGTTTATCTGTTTCAAAAAAAGTTTTAAGAAATATTTCAAGACATCCCTTGAGATGACTCATATTGCTTTCTTGATCGATTACTAGTCCCTCAACTTGATGAAACATTGGAGAATGTGTTTGGTCATTATCGCACCTAAATGTTTTCCCAGGAGCAATCAGTCTAATAGGAGGTTTATGCTCAAGCATGCTCCTGATTTGTACAGGTGATGTATGCGTTCTTAATACATTCTGCATATTGTCTGTTTGCGTTTCTACATAAAATGTATCATGCATTTGCCTTGCCGGATGGTGTTCTGATGTATTTAGCGCAGTGAAATTATTATAGTCCGTTTCGACTTCTGGCCCTTCTGCGACATAAAAATCTAAGTCGCCAAATATTGTGACTACTTCCTCAATGACTTGAGTTATAGGGTGAATTGATCCCAGAGAACTTGATACTGGTAATGTTACATCGAGTGTCTCAGAGGATAGTTTTTCATTTAAGTTCTTATCGTTTAGCTCTTCTGTCTTGTCTTCTATGAGACCCAATGTTTTGTTTTTAAGAGTATTTAGTATTTCAGCTTGTGTTTTTCTATCTTCGCCTGAGAGATTAGCAAGCTCCTTCATTAAAAGAGAGATCTCTCCTTTTTTACCAAGATATTTTATACGGCATTCTTTCAAGCTTTCTAAATCTGTAACTTTAGATAAAGAATTTGTTATTTCTTGCTCTAGTTTTGTAAAATCAACCATAACAATACAACAATATCAGATTTAGTTTTTTCTGTAATAAGAATATATTTGTGTAAAAGCTAATAAGTTAGTTATTTAGCGGCAGATTGAACTTGTTCGGCTAAATGCTTAAACGATGATGGTTCATTCATTGCTAAATCAGCTAGGATCTTTCTATCGAGTGAGATATTCAATTTTTTCAACCCACTTATAAAAACTGAGTACGATATACCGTACTCTCTTGCCCCAGCATTTATTCTTTGAGTCCATAGAGACCTGAAGTCTCTCTTTTTGGCTCTGCGATCACGATATGCATATTGTAGAGATTTTTCAACTGCCTGCTTTGCTACTTTAAAGGTGTTTTTTCGTCGACCTCTGTAGCCTTTAGCTTGCTTGATCACCTTCTTATGTCTTGCGTGTGCAGTAACTCCTCTTTTAACTCTTGCCATAATAAAAACCTATCTATGCGTACGGTAAAAACTTTTTAACAATGCGGGCGTCTTGATCAGACAGAATAGTTGACCCTCTCTGATTCCTTATCTGCTTATTAGTCCTTTTAATCATGCCGTGCTTTTTACCACTTTGGTAAGATTTGACTTTCCCAGATGCAGTGACTCTGAACCTCTTATTAGCGCCCTTTTTTGTTTTGAGTTTTGTCATAATGAATGAGCAGGGTTATATCCCCTGGATAGGAAAAAATCAAAGGTTTTTATAATTGAAGAGAATATGAAAAAATAGCCTAGTTAGGAGTAAAAATCATTGTAAATTGCCTGCCTTCTAGTTTGGGCTCTTGCTCAATTTTACTGGTTGATCCCATAGTCTCCCTTATTCTTTCCATCAAATTCTCGGCAATATCGTGATGCTCGAATTCACGCCCTTTAAACCTAATGGTAAATTTTACTTTGTCTCCAGCAGTAATAAACTTTTGTGCCGCTCTTACTTTAAAATCATAATCGTGAACATCTATCCCTGGCCGCATTTTTATTTCTTTTATTGTAACTTCCTTTTGTTTTTTCTTCGAAGTACTGGCTTTTTTTTGAGCCTCATATTTAAACTTTCCAAAGTCTAGAATTTTACATACCGGCGGGTCAACTTGTGGGGATACTTCAACAAGATCTAATCCTACCTCTAAAGCTTTTTTAACAGCTTCATCGGTATCAACAACTCCAAGGTTGTTACCTTTTTCATCAATTAGTCTAACTGTGGAAGTGGTTATGAATTCGTTAATTCGGAATTTTGGGCCTTTAGTAGATTGATTGTATCTATTATTTTTCTTTTGAAGTGCTATTTTAATCTCCTATATCTATTGTTGTGATGGCATCATACATTTTTTTATAAAAAAATCATTTAAATTTTCAAACTTTATTTTTTCTTGTTTGTCGCTTCCAAATGCTCTCATTGTTATAGAACGTTCTTCGATTTCCTTCTTTCCAAGAATTAATTGAAATGGAATTTTTTTAAGTGAATTCTCTCTAATTTTATAACTAATTTTTTCGTTACGTAGATCTTTTTCAACCCTTATTCCCGCATTTTTTAAACTTTCATAAACTTCTTCTCCGTATTCATTTATTTCAGTAGTTATTGGTGTAACTACCGCTTGTACTGGTGAAAGCCATAGTGGGAGAGCACCAGCATAATGTTCTATTAATATTCCTGTGAAGCGCTCTAATGATCCAAAGAGTGCTCTATGCAACATTACTGGATTATATTTTTGTCCATCCTCAGCAATAAAATGCCCACCTAATCTTTCAGGCATATTCAAATCAACTTGCAAAGTACCACATTGCCATTCTCGACCTATTGCATCTTTAAGAACGAATTCAAGCTTTGGACCGTAAAATGCCCCTTCACCTGGATTCAATGAATATTCTAATCCTGTAGCTTCCATTGCTTGTCGAAGAGCTTCTTCGGACTTATCCCATATTGCATCACTGCCAACTCTTTTCTCAGGTCTATCAGAAAATTTAATTGAAACTTTATCAAATCCAAAATCTTTATAAATACTGAGAACAAGGTCGCAAACTTTTTTGCTTTCTTCGGTAATTTGATCCTCAGTACAAAATATATGAGCATCATCCTGGGTAAATGCTCTAACTCGCATCAAACCATGCAGGGCTCCAGATGGTTCATATCTGTGCACTTTACCAAATTCTGCAACTCTTAATGGCAAATCTCGATAACTTTTCAATCCCTGCTTGTATACTTGAACACAACCTGGACAATTCATTGGCTTTAATGCATAAACTCTATCTTCCCTTGCTTCAGTGGTGAACATGTTATCACCAAATTTTTCTAAATGTCCTGAAAGTTCCCATAGAGATTTATCTATAATATCAGGAGTATTAATCTCTTCATAACCAGCTTCCTCTTGGCGATGCCTCATGTAATCGATTAATGTTCTGAATAATGTCCATCCTTTTGCATGCCAGAAAACAGACCCTGGAGCTTCTTCTTGAAAATGAAATAAATCAAGCTGCTTTCCGAGTTTTCTATGATCTCTTTTTTCAGCTTCTTTGATAAGATTTAAATAATCGTCTAACTCCTCTTGTGTTTCCCATGCAGTTCCATATATCCTTTGAAGCATTTCATTTTTAGAGTCTCCTCTCCAATATGCCCCTGCTACTTTTGTCAACTTAAATGCTTTGCCAATTTCTCCAGATGAGTTCAAATGAGGTCCACGACATAAATCAAACCAATCACCATGATAATAAATTTTGATTTCCTCATTTTCTGGAATAGAGTTGATTATCTCTACCTTATAACTTTCACCAATTTTACTAAATATTTCTATAGCTTCTTTTCTTGAAACAATTTTAAATGTAACTGGAACATCTCGATTAACAATCTCTTTCATTTTTTTTTCAATTACAATTAAATCTTTTTCTGTGAATGGAGTCTCTCTAGAAAAATCATAAAAAAATCCATTTTCAATCACTGGACCAATAGTTACTTTAGTCTCAGGGTATAGCTCCTGAACAGCCATTGCCATTACATGGGCTGTATCATGACGCAATGTGTCTATAAATTTTTCTTCATTTTCCATAAAGGATTAAACTATTATATCATCTATCTAGAAATGAGAATCTATTTTCTCAATGACCGTCTCGGGAGTGAGTTCGTATAAATTTTTACTGGAAATACTATGAAAATTATCTGTTTGTATACTTACTTTCTCTGGAGATGTATGACTTCCAAATATAGCTAAGCCTTTACAGCCCAAATGAGCCGCAAGGTGTGCAGGTCCGGTATCGTTTGAGATTACATATTTTGAGCCAGCTAATATCTTTGATAATTGAAAAAAATTGGTATGGTCTCCATTGTTCATCAGAATTTTAACGTTATAGGCTTTTGCTTTTTCATACTCACCTGGTCCAGGTACAATAATAATATCTATGTCTGGATATTTTGTATTTAATTTTGCAACCAAATCCTGATAATGAGGCCATAGTTTCTGACGATGCTTAATGGAACAAAATGGAAAAAGTACAATATAATTTTTCTTTATTGATGAGGGTATAGCAAATTCTTGATCAATCATCCATGTAACTTGAGGCTTATGTGTAAATTGTACATTCACATTAGCCCTAGATAATTGAATGTTAAATCTCTCAAGTATACTTTTTTTATCGAACTCTTCTTTTCTTTCATTTGGATTTAATATTGTTCTTGAAGAAATCCATTCAATCGAATTCGATAAATATTTTCTATAGAACTCTGTTCTGCTTGAATTTTGTAAATCAAATATTTTTTGAAATTTTAAGTTTGTAATTACATCTTTAATCTTTAGTAAATAAAAAATATTCCACCTAGATTTTCTTTCATCAACTATAACTTTATCAATATAGGGACATCTTTCAAAATAAGATCTGAACGCAGGTGTAGTAAGAATATAAATTTCATTATCAATGTAATTTTCTCGTATATCTCTCAGGCAACCATTAATTTGTATAATATCACCAAATGATCCGTGTTTTATCACTAAAATTTTGTTGGTCATTTATCTGATTATTTCATTATAAAAATTTAAAGTTGAGTCACACATTTTTTTATCTGAATAATTTTTTTGAACATTCGTTATGCATGCCTGTCTAACTGTTTCTGAGCAGTGTTTATCTTCATTAATTGCTTTTAATATTTTAGCAGATAGATCGTTCTCATCGGCGTTATTAAATAAGTAACCTGTTTCATTATTAATAATAGTTTCAGTTGAACCCCCGTGATTAGAGGCTATAACAAATTTACCCATTGCTTGCGCTTCAACAGAAATTCTACCAAAAGCCTCGGGATCTGTAGATGGTGAGACAACTATATCTGCAATGCTGTAAAAGTTATTAATATCATTTCTTGCACTGATAAAATGCACATTACCCTCAATATCTTTTTCATGAACAAAAGTCGTTAATTTTTTTTTAAGTGAAGTATTGTCGTCAGGTCCTACCATTAATAATTCAAGTTTTTTCTCAGTTTGTTGGGTTACTTGCTCAAACGCTTTTAGTAATAGTAAATGACCTTTCCATTCTGTTATTCTCCCAGGCAACATTATTTTGATAGCATCTTTATTTATTTTAAACTCTGTTAAAATGTCATTTTTGATTTGTTGATCTATAGATGATACATTGAAAAATTCTAAGTCAATGCCTCTTGGAATTATTTTAATTACTTTTGGCATTTTTTGATATTTGGTCTTGATCTCGTTATATATAAATTTGGAAATTGCAATCGTACCATCAGTCATTAGCATGACTGAATTATAATATTTTTTCAAAACATTGTTAAAATTATAGGTTCCATGAAAAGTAGAAACATATTTAGTGCGCGTCATTAAACAAGCAAAATACGAACTCCATGCTGGCGCCCTACTTCGTACATGAAGAATATTTATACCAAATAATTTAATAATCCTTGCAAGCCGAAAGATATTCAAAATTATGATTAAAGGGTTCTTTGAATGTACGGGAACTTTTATGACTTTAGTTTCATGTTCACTAACTTTCTTTATATTTTTTCCTGAATTTGTTGCAATGTAGGAATTGTAATTTTTTTCTGTCAAATAATTTGCAACATCTACACAACCTTGTGAAGCCCCACTAACGTCAAGATTAGGTATAACTTGCAATACACAAATTTTTGATTGCATATAGTATTTCTAATAGTTAAATGCTTAATAGTAAATCATTATGCTCAATAATATAAAATATCATAAATCATCTCAAAACGATCAAATTGCATATTTGCATGAGAATCAGAATTCAGAGATTTCAATATTTTTTTTTGGAGGCTATAGCTCCAGTATGACTGGAACGAAAGCAACTGCTTTAAGTGCATGGTGTAAAACGAATAATTTAAATTTCATAAGATTCGATTATTCAGGTCATGGATCGTCAGCAGGTGAGTTTGAAGATGGGGGTATTAGCAAGTGGTCAGAGGAAGCTCATGAGATTTTCAATTTATGTAAATCAAAGATTAATATAATTATCGGATCAAGTATGGGCGGTTGGATTTCTTTAATAGTAGCTAAGAGAAATCCCTTAACGATCAATGGATTAATAGGCATCGCATCAGCTCCTGACTTTGTAGTTGGAGAGTGGAATAGGTTGAGTAAAGAACAAAAAACTCAAATTAAAAAAGATGGAAAAATCATTATCAATTGGGACAAATATTCAGAAGATTATACGATAACTTATAAATTCTTAGAAGATGGCAAGAAGAATATGATGTTACACGAGCCAATTAAAATAAAGTGTCCGATAAGATTGCTTCATGGGCGACTAGACCAAGTTGTAAGTTTTGAGACTTCTGAAAAAATTATTAATAAGATCGAAAGTGAAAATAAACAACTGATAATAATTGAAGATGGTGATCATAGTTTGTCGAGAGATCAGGATCTAAAAATATTATTCCAAACAATCACAGAGTTAGCTCTGTGAATTCCACATTAAATAATTATTTTCTTCTAATCTTTCTTGGTGCTGTATGGGGCGCATCATTTGTTGCAATAAAATTTTGTAATTTAATGTTTAACCCAATTGAAGTTGGTTTTTTTAGAACATTTATTGGTGCTTTAATATTATTATTGGCTGTTCTTTTTCGTTCAGGAAAGTTAGAACTCTTTCAAGAAAATTCATTTACTTATGCAATCATAGGATTATTTAATGCAGCAATACCATTTACATTAATTCCATATGGGCTTATGTCGCTGCCAAGTAATATTGGAGTGATAATCATGTCTGCTAATCCTTTCTTAGCTCTTGTACTCGCTCACTACTTTACTGAAGATGAAAAACTCAATTTGAGAAAAACAATTGGAACAATTATAGGCTTTTCAGGAGTCGTATTTGCTGTAGGCGTGCAGGTTTTTGTTACAGATATGTCAAGTTTTATTGGTGCCCTTGCTATATATCTTGCAGGTTGTTCATATGTGGTATCAAATTTAATTATCAGAAAAGTCTCGGACTTGCCGTCCGACATGGTAACAATGAATACGCTAGCGTGGGGAAGCATATGGCTTATTCCGTTTATGTTCATTTATGCACAGCCAATGAGTTATGAAGTAAACACTGCAGCAATAACTGCAGTGATTTATTTGGGAATTATTCCTACGGGTTTAGCTTTTAGCTTAAGGCAAGTTTTAATTCGCTCTGCAGGCACCACTTTCATGATGCAAGTTGCTTATTTAATACCTGTTTTTGGGATATTTTACGGGTGGGCTTTGATGAATGAACCTTTGAAATTTTCACTATTAATTGGGGTTATTTTAGTCGTGATAGGTATTGCAATAAGCCGTTTACAAGTTGAAACAAATTCTGCAATTTAAGAAATTAACAATTAATAATTTTATTATAGCCTTCAATATATGTTGGGTACTTTAGTATTACACCTAATTCCTCCTTTATTAGATTATTATTAACCTTTTTATTTTCAGTGAAGAAACTTTCTCTTTTTTCATCTTTACTTAATTCAGAGTATTGCACTTCTCGATCAATTATTATTCCTGTTTTCTCAGATATATATCTAACAACATCACTCAAAGATGATGGTAGATCATCAGCAACATTGTAAATACTTATGGGATTTGGTTTATTCATTGAAGCATTAATTATATTTACCAAGTCATCAATATAAATTCTCGAAAAAAAATGATTATCTTTAATTACATTAATAAAATTTCCTGAACTTATTCTATCTATAATGCTTCTTTGCGGTCCATATATGCCTGCAATCCTGAATATATGAAGAGGAAGATTATATTTATTTGAAATATCAATCCATTGATCTTCAGCAAGTTTTCTATTGATACCTCTAGTGAACTTTGTAAGAAGTTCAGAGTTCTCATTTACAAATTCACCTTTATGATCTCCATACACACTTGTAGCTGATAAATATCCAACCCACTTTAAATTTTTAAGAGATTGTAAATCTTTATTGAAATTGTTTAAAAAAAGATCCCCATCATCACTGGGTGGGACTGAAATCAATAGATGGGTTATTTTATCACTGTATTCTTTTATTATTAAATTTGTTTCACTCGGTGCAATAAGATCAACATTATCATTGATTGATTTTTTCTTTTCAAAATTCCGAGAAGTTGCAATTATTTTGTTACTAATTAATAGCTTACACAAGTGTTGAGAAGTATAACCATATCCATAGATAAAGATCATGATGCTAATCTAACCATTCTGATTTAACATCTTTATCTACCTCTAAAGATATATGCTCTTTTCTGAAATTATTGAAATCATGAGTATCTGCTATTTGTTTAAGAGCCCACACGGCCATTGACCTAACTAAGCTTGATTCATCATGAAGAAGGTCTTTTACATCCTCAATAAAAACCTTATTTTTACTATTTCCCACCGCAATCAATACATTTCTAATAAATCGATCCCTTCCGATCCTTTTTATACTTGATCCACTAAATTTCTCTCTAAATTGTGAATTATCAAGTTTGATAAAGGATTTGAGATCAGGTTCTATTAGTTCTGCTTTTGGATGAAAATTTTTTTCATTGGATAATTTGGCAAATTTATTCCACGGGCACACAGCTAAACAGTCATCACACCCATAAATTCTATTTCCTATTAGAGACCTCAAATTTTTATCTATTTTACCTTTATGTTCTATGGTGAGATAGGAAATACATTTTCTCGCATCCAGCTTATAAGGTTCAATTATTGCCCCAGTAGGACATATGTCTATACAATCCGAACAGGAGCCACAATGATTTACCTCAGGTTCTGAAAATATAATTTCTTTATCAACAAATATTGTTGAGAGGAAGAGCCATGATCCAAAGTCTTTTGAAACTAGATTTGTGTGCTTTCCTTGCCAACCAATTCCTCCTAACATACCTATAGGTTTTTCCATTACTGGCGCTGTATCAATGAAGTATTTATAATCACAATCATACAAATCTGAAATTTGTACTGATAAATATTTTAAGTTTTTTTTGATAATTTTATGATAGTCGTTATTTCTTGAATATACTGACACAATTCCTTTTTCCTTATGTGATAAAAGCTCAAGTGAATTGCAATTAAAATGATAATTTACTCCAAGTACTATTATTGATTTTGCTTTGTCCCAAAGTGATTTTGGATTTGATCTCAGATGTGATCTTTCATACATCCATTTCATATCACCGTGATGGTTGTTATCTAAAAATTCATTAAGCTGTTTTTTAAAATCTAATTTAGAGCTTACTGGTATAACTCCAAAAACATCAAAACCATTTTCTTTAATTAATTGATCTAGTTTTTTATAATTGCTCTCTGTAATTAATTGACCAGCTTCAATTTTTTTTCGAAACCCAGAGGTTGAACTAATATGTTGGCTATCTCTTTCGGACATACGTGAATGAATTTTAATTTTTCTGTTTCCCAGTTATCTAATATATTTTTGGCATGCAAACTTAATGTATTTTGATGGTGATTAAGAATAATTTGGTAAAGCTCATTTGTCCAATAATCCGAGGAAATTGTATCAAAGATTAAAGTGTCTGGATTTACTCTTAAATTAAAATTTTGATCCTCATCATATATAAATGCCATGCCACCAGTCATTCCGGCCCCAAAATTGTCTCCTGTTTTTCCTAATATTACAACAGTACCACCAGTCATGTATTCGCATCCATTTGAACCACATCCTTCCACTACAGTTGTTGCACCTGAGTTTCTAACAGCAAACCTTTCACCCGCCTCACCGGCAGCATATAATTCGCCAGACGTTGCACCATAAAGTACGGTATTTCCAATGATTGTATTTTCGTTACAAATCAAAGAACTTTTTTTGTGAGGCCTAATTGAAATTGTAGCTCCTGATAAACCTTTTCCAACATAGTCGTTTGAGTCCCCAAAGAGATTTATTTTTAATCCTTTAATTCCAAAAGCGCCAAGTGATTGTCCAGCTGATCCTGTGAGATTGATAGTCAAGTGCTCCTTATTAACTTCAGTGTTTTTGAATGTTCGGTAAATAGTTGATGATAATCTAGTACCTACCGCTCTATCAGTATTTTTAATTGGATAATTTAATTCAGTTTTCTGTCCGGTCTGTAAAAATTTCGAGGCATCTTGAACAATTTTTTCATCAAGAGTAGAGCCTACGTCATTAATTGTAGAGTGATTGAAGTACTCAACATCAGGATCCTTCTCAGCTTGAATTAAAAGTGAATTCAAATCTAAATCATCTAAATGAGTTGATCCCCTTGATATTTGATACAATAAATCTGTTCTTCCAATAACATCATTTAAACTTTTCACACCTAAGTCAGCTAAAATTTCTCTGACCTCTTCTGCTATAAAGCTAAACAGATTAACCACTTTTTCTGGGCTACCTGAAAATCTCGCTCTCAAATCATCATCTTGCGTACAAACACCTACTGGGCATGTGTTTGAATGACATTGTCTGACCATAATACATCCCATAGCCACTAAAGAAGTTGTGCCAACTCCAAACTCTTCAGCTCCCATCATCGCAGCGATTACTACATCTCGACCAGTCTTAATTCCACCATCTGTTCGGAGTACTACGTTCTGACGCAAGCCATTTAATGTCAGAACCTGATTTACTTCCGTCAGGCCCATTTCCCATGGAATGCCTGCATATTTAATGCTTGTTTGTGGGCTCGCTCCAGTGCCCCCATTGTGACCAGAAATAAGAATTACATCAGCTTTTGCCTTAGCAACACCTGCAGCAATTGTTCCTATGCCAGAAGAAGCAACTAATTTTACACATACTCTTGCATTTGGGTTTACTTGTTTCAAGTCATAAATAAGTTGTGCAAGATCCTCAATCGAGTAGATATCGTGGTGCGGAGGAGGACTAATTAATGTTACTCCTTGAGTTGAATGTCTTAATTTAGCAATTTCCGCTGTGACTTTAAACCCTGGTAATTGACCTCCCTCACCAGGCTTTGCCCCTTGTGCAATCTTAATTTCAATTTCTTCACAATTGTTAAGATATTCTGTAGTCACCCCAAACCTTGCAGAGGCTACTTGTTTAACTCTTGAGTTTGCACTATCCCCGTTCTCAAGTGGATATGATCGTTCAATTGACTCGCCACCTTCACCAGAGCAAGACGCTCCTCCAATTCTATTCATTGCAATCGCGAGTGTTTCATGGGCTTCTTTTGACAAAGCGCCATGGGACATGCTTCCTGTTCCAAACCTTTTTCTAATTGATGTTATGGACTCAACTTCAGAAAGATCTAAACCATTTTCTACTTCTTTAAACTCAAGAAGGTCTCTTATATTGATTGGCGCAAAATTCCCCATTGAGCTTGAGTACTTTTTATACATATCATAAGAGTCCTCGGCTACTGATGTTTGAAGAAGGTGTATTAATTTACCTTCATAAGCATGTGTTTCTCCTCCACTTCGATATCGATATATTCCACCTATAGGAAGTGTTTGAACGGTATCTGAATAAGCGTAATCATGTAGTTCAATAAGTTTTTTCTCAATTCCAGTAAGGCCTATTCCCGACATTCGGCTTTGCACACCAAGGAAATATTCATTTACCGTAGAACGGCTAAGACCAACTGCTTCAAAATTAAAACCACCTCTATAGGCACTAATAACAGATATACCCAGCTTCGACATTACTTTTAGGAGTCCTTGATCAATGGCTTTTTTATATCGATCAACACATTCTTCATAGGACATGTAACCAAATAGCCCTTTCTGGTGCCTCTCATGGATACAGTCTTGCGCCAAATAAGGATTTACAGTTGTTGCCCCAACGCCAATTAATACAGCGAAGTAATGAGTATCAATGCATTCTGAAGATCTGACATGTAACGAGACAAATGATCTTATTCCTTTTCGAGTAAGATCTGTATGTACTGCAGCAGTAATGAGAATTAATGGTAATGCAATTTTTTCTTCATCGGCATTAATATCTGATAAGACTATGTGAGACTTTCCACTTAGTACTGCAGTTTCAGCTTCTAACTGAATACGCTTAATTTCTTTTTTTAAGTCAAATGACTTTTTTTCTACAGTACAATCAATATTTGTTGTTGTCTGTTGACCGCGTGATGAAATTTTTTTAAAAAAGCCATTAGTAATAAATGGACTATCTATTACAAAAACATTTTCTTCATATGGATTTGGACTCAAAATATCCTGAAGATTTCCAAATCTCGTTTTTAAACTCATTCTACTTTGCTCTCTTAGGCTGTCGATGGGAGGATTTGTAACTTGGCTAAATTTTTGTCTAAAAAAGTGTGACAATGGTCTGTACTTATCCGACAATACTGCTATTGGCGTATCATCGCCCATGCTGCCAGTAGATTCTTTCGCATCCGAAACCATTGGGTGCAGGATGAGTTCAAGTTCCTCCATGGTATACCCAGCAGCAATCATTTTCTTTCTTAACTTAGCTTGATCAGTAACCGTTGATTCTTTAGAAATTTTAACTCGTTTATCTAATCGTATTATTTTTTTGACATACTCTTCATATGGCGCTTCAGATGCCAATCGTTCCTTCATTTCATGATCTCTAAATATTTTACCTTCTTTAAGATTGATACCTATAATTTCACCTGGTCCTAGTTTACCTTTTTCTATTATTTTAGATTCATCGACTGTCACCATCCCTGTTTCAGAACCTACATATATAAGATTATCTCGGGAAATTGAGTATCTCATAGGCCGTAATCCATTTCTGTCCATACCTCCAATGATCCAATTTCCATCAACTGCTGCTATTGCAGCAGGACCATCCCAAGGTTCAACAATAGCGTTTGAAAATTCATACATATTCCTATGCTCAATTGGCATAAGCTCGCTTCTTTTTGACCAGGCTTCCGGTATTAAAAGAGTTTTTACAAGAGGAACTGATCTTCCCGCTCTTACATACAGCTCAAAAGCTGCGTCTAAGGCCGATGAGTCTGAAACGTTTTTTTCAATAATTGGTTTAACTTGCTCACTGTCATCTCCAAATATTTCAGTGGTAATTCTTGTTTGGTGATTCCTCATCCAGTTAGTATTTCCTGATATTGTATTAATCTCACCGTTATGAGCTAACAGCCTAAAAGGCTGAGCTAAACCCCAAGACGGAAAAGTATTTGTTGAGTACCTTTGATGAAATACGGCAAAAGATGAAATAAATTCTTCATTCGCTAAATCAGGATAAAAAATTGATAGTTGTTCGGCTAAGAAAAGCCCTTTGTAGATAATTGACTCGAAACTTAATGAGCAAACATAGAAACCATTAATTTGCTGCTTAGCTATTCTTTTTTCAAGTCTTCTTCTCACAAGATACAACTCTTTTGCAAAATCAAAGTCTTTATCTCTTTCTATGTTATTTACGAACATGACCTGTTCAATCTCAGGACGAGTAGAGTTTGCTTTTTCCCCAATTACACTGTTATTTATTGGAACCTGTCTCCAACCATAGATGTAATATCCATGATCTAGCAGTTCGGACTCAATAATTGTTCTACATTTTTCTAGTGCGGCATAATCATTCCTTGGAAGAAACATCATGCCAATACCGAGAGTTTCATCTCTTTTTTCATGGCCTGTCTTAGCTATCTCATCGTCAAAAAAATTATAAGGAATCTGAGTAAGTATGCCTGCTCCGTCACCAGTCTTTCCATCAGCATCAACGGCACCTCGATGCCATACAGCCTTGAGGGCATCAATACCACCTTGGACAACCTCACGTCTTTGTTTGCCATCTGTAGATGCTACAAAACCTACGCCACAAGAGTCATGTTCATGTCCCTGATTATATAGAAAGGCGTCCTCTAAATTTTTTTTATTTTTTAAATATCTTTTTAATTCATTTGTCATGATGCTTTAGTGTTTAAATTTTTTGCATTATTTTTTTCTTCAATATAATGATGAATAGAGTTTGCTACATCTCGTCCGTCTCTGATTCCCCAAACTACCAGGGAAGCTCCTCTAACAATATCTCCTGCAGCAAACACACCCTCAAGACTGGTCATCATGGTATTAAATCCTACACGAACCGTACCCCATTTAGTGACCGGAAGTTCTTCGACTTCAAACATTTTTGGCAAATTTTCAGGAGAAAAACCCAGAGCAGCAATTACTAAATCGGTCTCTAATTCAAAATCAGAACCTGCTATCTCTTGAGGTATTCTTCTACCATCGGACTCTGGTTCACTTAACTTCATTTTTATACAATTTAAGAGACTACCATTATTATTTCTTTCAATTTTTTTTGGGAGAGATTGCCATAAAAATTCTACGCCTTCTTCCTCAGCATTGTTAACTTCTCTGGCCGAGCCAGGCATGTTCTCTTTATCTCTTCGGTAAAGACACTTAACGGATTTTGCCTCCTGTCTAATAGCTGTTCTTACGCAGTCCATAGCTGTATCTCCTCCACCAATTACAACTACATTCTTACCTTTGGCGTTGAGCAATCCATTATCAAAAGCCTCTACGCTATCTCCCAAGCCTTTTCGGTTTGATGCAGTTAGAAAATCCAAAGCAGGAACTACTTCGGATGCATCGCCTTCTAGGGAAATTTCTCTCGCTTTATAGACGCCCGTTGCAATTAATACAGCGTCATGTTTTTTTTGAAGATCTAAAAAATGAATATCTTTTCCAATTTCAGTATTTAGATGAATCTTAATATTTGAGTCCTCAAGGTATTTCATTCTTCTTTGAACAATATCTTTTTCCAGTTTAAAATTCGGGATTCCATAAATCAGTAAACCTCCAGCGCGGTCATAACGATCATATACATCAATTTTGTAACCCCTTTTTCTTAATTCCTCAGCGGCAGCAAGACCTGCGGGACCCGCACCAATGATACCAATGCTATTTTCTTTTTCTAAGTACTCAGGAACTTTGATCGGTTTAATCCATCCCTTTTCGAACGCATTGTCAGTTAGATATTTTTCAACTGACCCAATAGTGACTGAACCATGACCTGATTGCTCAATAACACAGTTTCCTTCACATAATCGATCTTGCGGGCAAATTCTTCCACATATCTCTGGCATATTATTTGTGCTCGAAGATATTTGGTAAGCCTCTTCAAGTCGGTCCTCCGCCGCAAGCTTAAGCCAATCAGGAATATGATTATGCAAGGGACAATGGACAGTGCAGTAAGGAACCCCGCACTGAGAACAACGACTTGACTGCTCTTTAGCTCTGTTCTTTATAAAGTTCTCGTAAATCTCCCCAAAATCTTTTTTTCTATTTTCTGAGGACCTTTTTTCAGGGTATTCTTGATTTAAATTGGTAAATTTAAGCATAACGTCTACATATGTCACAATGAATGACATATTTAGATTCCTCTCATTTAGTTAAACTTTTTATAACATTTAAAATATATAATAATAGTCATATAGTATGACACAGTTTAAGTTTTTCTTGCCTAAATGGCGTAAAACAGTATTTTTTTAATTCTTATGGCTTTTTTACCAATACTACTATTAGGAATTATTCAGGGTATTACAGAGTTTTTGCCAATTTCAAGTTCCGGACATTTATTAATTGCCGCTGAAATAATGAGTATTCCCGAAAGTCTGATGTTGGATGTAAGTCTGCATTTGGGCTCTCTTTTGGCTGTCATCATCTATTTTAGAAATGATATTAAAGTATTAGTTTTTCTGCTTTTACCATTCAGCATCAAATTAAGTAATGATGAGAAAAATTTAGCTTTCTGTCTCATTGTTGGAACATTGCCTGTTGTGATTGTTGGAGGCTTACTTTTTCTTACAGGTTATGCTGATATTTTAAGGAATATAAAAATTGTTGGACTAGCAACAATAATTTTTGGACTTCTTCTCTATTATTCTGATAGTTACACTAATGCCAACAATAAAAGCATTGAAAGATTATCAATAAAAAATGCTCTCATCATTGGTCTTTTCCAAATACTGGCGATTATACCTGGGGCAAGTAGAGCGGGAGTTGTGTATTCAGGTTCAAGGATAATTGGTTTAAATAGAATTGAAGCTGCAAAGCTTTCTATTTTACTATCAATTCCAGTAATTTTAATTTCTTCTGCCATACCAATTCTTAAACTCATAGAGTCACCAACAAGTACTAATATTTCTTCTAGCTTTTTT